>PLXG01000079.1:0-19898 GCA_003153195.1 Myxococcales bacterium | reverse complement strand
ACCAGACTCAATACCAAACCGCCCATGGTGTCGGGATCGCGAACCGCGCCCAGATCAGCTCGGACGGAATTTCGGGACTGGCTCGCTGGGACAACTTCACGGTTTTAGCCGCCCAGTAGTTAGTCACCTCACCTGAATTAAAGGGGCCGCAAATACCGATGCCTTTCGCTTCACCTCGTATCTGGAAGCTCGTGGGAGTCGTGCTTCTCGCTTGGGCCGCTACCATCGGAGTTCTTTGGCGTGCGCAGGGCGCTCCGCTCGACTGGGATGAGGTCGAGTATTTGAACGCCGCCAAGCTCGGATTCGCGGCCAACTATCTAGAAGAGGGATCGCTCGGTCCGCGTGAATTCATCCAATTTGTGAAGGCCAAAAAGCACGGCGTCGTCGCGGCGCTCCCGCCCGGGTACAGCGAGCTCGGCGACCCACTGCTCGAGCGGCACTACCATCCGCCGTTCACCTGCTATCTGCTTTCTGCTGTCTCTTCATCGACGAACGAGCACGTGATTCGAGGTGTGCTGCTCGTGTTCGCGCTCGCGCTTTTGACGGTGCTCATTTTTGGACACGCATGGCTCGCCGGCGATTCGTGGAGTCTGCCGGGAGCGATCACGGTCGCCATCCTCGGGATCTGGATCTGTTATTTCGTTTTCGACAGCATCACGTTTCACGGTCCAGAGGCGGTCTGGTCTGTGTTGACCGCGCTTACGCTCAGCCGTTTCATTGCGCTTCCCAGTCGGAGTCGAGGTTTGGCGCTGTGTGCCGCTCTCGCCCTCGGCATGGTGACGCTCGATCCGGGCCCCTTTCTTGTTGCAAGCGCAGCGGTGGGACTGATCGTATGGCGTCGGGAACGTTTGATCGTCCGATTGATTGTGGGCGGCGCGCTTGTCGGGTTGATGGTCTTTGTATTGTGGCCTGGTGCGATCCTCAAAATTTCTCTTCTCAAAGAGATTGCTGTGAACGTCTACCGCGCCAAGACCGGTGAGGCCTATGCGTTTGCAATCCGCGGGAGTGTTTTTCGAGCGATGCTGCCGCCGCTGGCGATGTCGGTTCCGGCTGTTGGCTGGTTGATGCTTCGTCGCAGAGCGACCATCAGCGTTTGGGGACCTTTCCCGCTCATTGGTGGAATCTATCTGATGGCTGTGTTCCGCTATTTGATCTTGGCAAAGTATCTGGTGCCGGTGCTTTGTCCGCTGATCTGTTTGGTCGGCTTCGCGGTCGACCAGTTACCTCGCCGCTGGTTCAAGTGGTTGCCGGTCGCGGTGTGCTTGGGACTGACACTCGTGAGCCCTGGTGAGAATCACGCCAGCGAGGGCCCCGACTTTCGCGCCGATATCGAGTGGCTCGGCCAGCGGCTCACGGACGCGCCTGCACTTGTCGACGGTGCGCATATCTACAGCTTCTACCTCGGTTCGCGACATTCACTAAAGCCGCTGTTCCTGTCTCAGGACGAGAGTGCGCTTTCGATTCGAGAAGAGGGCACCTATCGCAAGCTCGAACCCAGCGAAGTTCGGGGCAAGCAGTTCGTCGTGCAGAGTCTCCGGAAGATCTTCCTCGGCGGACCGGTCGAAAAGACGCTGTTTGGAAACTGCCTTCGCGTGACGAGGCCGACCTTGACCTTCTACGATTGCCGCTGACCTCCTACGACATCTCTTCTGCCCGACCGGCTCGTTCGACCGCTCACTCCGTGTAGAGTAGCAGAGCGCTTTCGTTGTGCTCGCTGATAACGAGGCCGAGTCCAGGCACGTACGCCATCCCGCTCGAGTCGTTCAGGTTCGCATTCGCAGTCGGTCCGAGCACGATACCTTGGACGTGCGCGTTGTCGGTGCCGATCACACGGGTCTGCCCCAAAGAGTCGATTTGCCAGAGTATCCCTAAGTCTGCAGCGAAGAGAGACGTGCCGTCGGAGGCAAGAACCGGGACCGCAGAGAATCCAGCCGACGTAAACTGTTGCAGGTTGAGCGTACCGGTGTCCGAGCTGTACACATGATGGTCCGTCGCCGAGGCGAGCGAAACGAATAGGGTCGTTCCCGCCGCTGTCATACTCCCTGCGTCTCCAAAAGCGTATGGGACACCGTTTTTATAAATGACCGAACAGCCAGGATCGCTCACAAAGAGGTTGCCGTCGGCGTCTACTGCGAGGCCAAAGAAATTTTGGGTACAACTACCGGGCGGAGCAAAAGTGATCGGAGGTGCGAGCACCCCGGTCACCGGATTTAATTTCGTTACCGAGGTCGGCGCATTGGAATCGAGCGCATAAAGATCTCCGCTCGTCGAATCGAATGCCATCGCGTCGATGTTGGCCGACGCCGCGAACGGTTGAGGCGAGACTGTTTCGACCCGATTGTCAGAGAGCGTCAACTTTCGGAGTGTGTTGCTCAACGGAGTGTCGAGGTACGTTTGACCATCCGCAAAATAGATGGTGTCGTGGGAATCAAATGCCATCGCGCTCGGGAAACTCAGTCGCGCTGCCGCGCCGAGACCGTCAACTTCGCCATTATGAGGCGCCGTGCCGCACAAGGTGTCGACCGTCGATGCGCTCAGATCGATCTCGCGAACGACGTGATTGTTTACATCTGAGACGTACATTGTGTGAACACCGTCGGTCGCAATTCCAGCCGGGCTGTTGAATTCTGCAGACGAGAGATCCCCATCAATGTAGCCAAACATCGTGTCGCAGATTTCCGTCAACATAGCCGGGTTGGAAGATCGAGTGATCCTCTTTATTCTCTTGTCGGAGAGATACAGATCTCCGCCCAGGGATAGAATGTCTGCGGGGCGGTCTAACGGGAAATTGAGCGTAAACGTTCCTAGGATATTGCTCGATACGGCGACCATTTCAATCGTCACACCAGAACCGGGAGCGAGGTAGATCGTGTCGGCTGCATCGAAAGCCAGGGCTACCGGCGAGGAAGTCGTAGAGATCGCGATTGGAGGCTGTGGACTTGCGCCGAGATCCAGTTTGCACACTTTATTTTCTAACGACTCCGAGACGAACAGGTAGCCTTTGGCAAACGCAAGTCCGCTCGGTGAGGTCAATGCGGTCGTGCCACAATGGTCGGCAATGAAGGTGGGCGTGGGCGTGCTGCTCAGAGACAAAGAGTACACGGTCGTACCTTTGCTGAAGTAGAGCGTGTCGACGCCGTTAGAGGTCAACGCGGTTTGTGCAGGGAAACCAAAACTATCGAGCGCAATATTGCTCACCTCTTTCGTGCTCAGGTTGATCGACCGCAGCAAAAATTCGTCCGCAACGAACAACGTGTCTCCAATCAACGTCTCGCCCGACATGTCAGAAAATCGAGCGCTCGTGCACTGTCCACTGAGTGAACCTGCTCCACCAAGTTGTCCGGCGAGCAGCGCGAGTCCTTTCACGACGGTGACGGTGACGGTTTGTGACTGATGAGGTTCAATCGTGGTCGTGGCAACGATGGAGTAGATGCCTGGAACTTCTGGCGCCACATAAAGTCCCGCTGCATCGATTGATCCGCCCCCGGTTTCTTGGATCTCCCAGTCCACCGATAGATTGGAGCTGAATTGAACCGATTGGAGCGGCCCAACGGTGGCGGAGGTCGGCATGATTGACAACAAAGCCGGGCGGAGGTCCAAACCATTGAGGTCCAAACCGTAGAGGTCCAAGCCGTTGAGGTCTAAACCATTGAGGTCCAAACCGTAGAGGTCCAAGCCGCCCATGTCCGCTAATTCACCCCGCGGTCCATCCTTCGAGTCGGCGCAACTCGAAAATGTCAGACAAAATACCGCGGCCAGACTGAAGTTTACTTTGGTCATTTGAACACCAGGATCGAGTTTTCGCTGACGTCAGAGATGACGAGACCATTGCCGGGTAGGAAGAAGTTGCCCTCCGCGGTATTGAGTTTGGCGATCGCTTGGGCCCCAAACATGACGCCCCCGCGCCCACTACACGATCTTGACCTTTTACGATTGCCGGTGATGGGTTAGCCTCGTCGCTTCCCGACGAAGAAAAGCTTCCCCAGCTCAAAAGACTCCTGGACCGGTTCGAAGTGCCGGTGCAGCACATCGAGAACCATTTGCGGCTGGCCGAGCCAACCAAAGTAGGTATCTCTTTCGTAGTGGGTCATGGTGGCGAGTGCATCGAGCTTGTCCCACATCTTTCGCGCGAGTCCGATCTCGCAAACAAAATGGACGAACTTGAGAAACGGTGTCGACCACGGCTCGACGATGACGAATCGACCTTCCGGGCGAAGCACGCGACGAACTTCGCCGAGCGTGGTGTCCAGATCCTTCGGCAGCTCGATCAGATGATGAAGTCCGCCTTGGACCACGGCAATGTCTTTGCTCTCATCGGCGAACGGAAGCTTCCGGCAGTCGGCGACGTGATAGCGGGCCGGTCCTTTGTACTCGGCCGCCAGCGCAGCCGAATAGTCCACTCCTTCGAGCCGCGAGAAGCCCAATTGTGAGAGCGCTTGAAGACCGTTTCCACGCCCGCTGAAGAGGTCGATGATCTCGGCCTCTTTGTTCCACTCGCTAATACCGAGTTTATGAAAGCGCTTGCGAAACTTCTGTATCTCCTCGGCGGGCGTTTCGAACCGAAGGTACGCTTCTTCCCATGGGCTGACGTTACTCATCGCTTCTCCACTACTGCAGCCAGAGAACTGCATTCTCTTGCGTATTGCCAAGGTAGAGACCCGATGCTCCACGGGCCATTCCGAGCGCGTGATTCAGCCTCACATCGGCCGGAACTCCGACGATATTTCCCTGCTCGGCCGCAGTGCCGATGAAGATCGGCGCACGATCGGCAAGTGCTGGGGTCCATCTCCGAATCGTTCCGTTCGTCGGATCGCTCAAGAGAAGCTCGTCGTCGGAAAGCGCGATGAGTTGCGGGTAACCCACCTGGACCAGGTCCGGCTCAATGAAATCGAGGTGGGCCACTGTACTGACCTGCCCATTCGATAGATCAACGGTTCTCAGCGCTGCGATGCCTGCGCTCGACTCTTCGAGTATCCACATCGTCTGGTTGGGACTGATCGCAATCGCCAGGAGAGTGTTGAACGACGCATTTGGGCCGAGTCCATCTGTAGTAGCTGCGACGCCTGAGCCGGCAAGGGTGGAAACGACGTTCGGATAGGCCGGTGCTTCTTTTCGAATGCGATGATTGCCGGAGTCGGCAAAGTAGAAATAGCCGCCGGCGTCGACCGCCACTCCGATGGGCGTGTCGAGTTGGGCGACACCTGCTTCGCCGTCCAGATAGCCGCGCGCTGGGCCCACCAAAAGGGCCGGTACGTTGGTTCCAAGAGTGAGACGGAAGATCCGATTCGCTCCCGCGTCTGCTCCGAAGATGTATCCATTGGTCGGGTCAATCGCCAGCCCTGCCAGATATCCGATTCCGGTGGGTGAGGTGTACGATTGGCCGATTCCCCAGATTAGGGAGACCTGCAGAGTGCTCAGGTCGATCATGCGCAGAGCGTAGGGCTCACCAACGTAAAGGTACCCTTCAAAAAATGCGAGCGGCCCAGGCTTGGTGAGCTTTGATGTTCCCAAGAGACCGTCGATGTTGTGCGCCGCATCTTCCTTTCCTGCGAAATCCGAAACCTCGTACGTGGAGAGATCCATCTTTCGGACGATCCCGAGGTTTGCATCGAGATCAGACTCTTCGATATACAAGAACCCGCCGACGACGCTCAGTCCTGCGAGTGCGGAGAAGTGGGCTGCACTGCCGATACCATTTTCGCCACCCGGTTTGGCCGCCAGACCCGCGACCGTGATGGTTTGGGCAGTGGGGAGCGCCACCTCTCGAATCGTGTAGTTTCCGCCGTCGGCGACAAACATGTAGGGATCGGCGATGNNTCGCGAGCCCTTGCGGATGTTGAAAATAGGCCTGTTTGACATTGCCATCCCAAGGGAACGGTTGATTTGCGAATCCGACAAACGTCGACACCGTCCCGCTGGCCGGTTCGACCTTGCGAATGGTGTCGGAGCCGGCATCTGAGACGTAGAGAGAACCGTACTTGTCGAACGCCATGCCCACGATACCAGTACCGTCGAACTCAAAGTGTCCATTCGGGCCGGTTCCATCAGTACAGTCGCATTGACCAGGAGATCCAACGAGGGTCGTGACTGCTCCAGTTCCCGGATCGACCCGGCGAATGGTGCAGCTCACTCCGTCAGCGACGTACAGCATGCCGTCGGGCCCTGCGGCGAGTCCATTCGGATATCGAAAGGACGCGAATGGGCCGATATCGTCGTGGCTGCCGAATACGTACGGTTGTCCGGCGATGGTTCGGATTTCGTTTGTGTCCGGATGAAAGGCACGGACGACGCCATCGAGCTCGACGAAGTAAATCACGCCGTTAGAAATCGCAACGCCCGAGGCGCTTTGCATGCGCCCCTTGACGCCGATTCCATCGAGAGAGCCGCTCGCGTCGCCGGTTCCAGGAACAAGATTTCCAGCGACGGTGGTGACGTCTCCCGCGGGAAGCGTAACCTTACGAATGCGAGTGTCGTCGGCGACGAACAGGTTCCCCTGACCATCGTTTGTGATTCCGAGTGGGATCGAAAACCTCGCCAGTTCGCCGGTTGCGTCGATCGAGCCGCGACCTCCGGGCTCACCCATGAGTAACGAGACCGCGCTGCCGGGGAAACATCCGCCGCCAAGACATTGACCGCCTGAATCGCAAGCATTGTTGCATGCGCCGCAATATTGCGAATCACGATCCAAATCGACGCAGACACCGGAACATGTCGTGAGAGAGAGGCCGGTGCAGGTGCAGGCGCTGTTAACACATGAGCCGACGCCGCATGAAAAATTACAAGCACCGCAGTTTTTCGCATTAGAGCTGAGATCGACACATGCACCATCGCATCCGACCAAGGGGGCGGCACAACAGACTCCATTGGAACAGCTGTCGCCATTGGCGCAGTGCGTTCCGCAGGCGCCACAATTCGCCGTGTCGTGTGTTGTGTCAACACAGGTCGACGTCTCTCCTGTTCCGCACAGGATGGTTCCTGCCAACGGGCACTGACACGCGCCGGCGACACAGGTTTGCGCGCTCGGACAGACTGAGTCGCAGCTGCCGCAGTGGCTCGAATCGGTGTTCGAATCGATACAGGTCGATCCGCACAGGATCATGGAAGCAACACACATGGTCATATCGAGCGACGCATCGACCGCCGCCGCATCAACGCATGCTGGATCACCAACACAGTCAGCGTGAGGTGTGGTGGTTCCACACCCGGAAAGTAAGAACAGCAGGAGTACAATAGAACGGTTTGTGCGCAAGTTCACCGCCACGTGCCGGCCATGGCGGACTGGTTAGAAGTCATCTGCAGCCGTCGACGCGCAATGCGGACAGGATACCCGAGCGCGTATAGAAATGCTTGTGCAGGAAATAGGCGGGCGCCTTTGCGGGCGAACTCAGCCGTCTTCTTTATTCTGCGGGCGTGCAAGTTGGATGCGGCGAGCGTCATGTAGAGATTGAAGTAGCTCTGATCCTTGAGTGGATGAATCATCGATGCCGCCGGATCGGCGAACATGTGTTCGAACGCGAGCAGCATGTCGTGCTCGTAGACGTCCAAATTGCGGTGCATCGCGGTGCTGTGAAGACGATAGGACACGAGAGGCTCCGCAACCTGGGCGACTTCCCAAAAACACGAGATCCGCCGCCACAGGTCCCAGTCGGCCGAGGTCGAGAGCTCCGGAGCAAATCCGCCGACGCGGTCGAAACATGCGCGCCGGACGATTGCGGTCGATCCGCCAGCCAGGACGGTGGTCCCTCGAAAGAGTGCGTGCTCGCGCAAGACGTTGCCGCTCATGCCCGAGAGATCGATGCCGAGCTGCTGGTTTTCTTTGTCGACATAGCGGACTCCGCAGTAGACCACGCCGACTTTTGGGGACTTAAAGCGCTCCACCTGCTTTTCAATCTTGTCGGGTGACCAGAAATCATCGGCGTCGACGAATGCGACCAGCTCGCTCTCGCTCAGCTCCACTCCACGATTGCGTGCGCGCGAAACGCCTTGATTCTTCTGTTCGACGATTCGTAGTCGCTCGCCGAATTTCTTGCGCAGGCCGGTTAGAATTTCGAGAGAATTGTCTTTCGATCCATCGTCGATGACGATTACGTCGGTCACTGGATAGGTTTGCGCAAAGGCGCTTTCCACCGCTTGCGTGACGAACTGTCCGTAATTGTAATTGGGAACGACGACGGAGACTTTCAATTAGGCCTCGCGACATACATTCTCAGATTGGCAACGCGGTCGCGCGCTAGTTGCAAGAGGGAACCCAGTACAGGAACGGTCACGTCCTCCCTCACCAATATCCGTCGCGCAAGCTCGCCGAGAACACCACCCGATTGGGAAATATCGGACGAAGAGTTGTCGCTGGCGATGTCGGTCGCGGTTCGATTCGTACCGGCGGAGGCGCGCGGTTTCCATCCTTGCGCTATGGCCGCAGCGCTCGAAATAGCCCGCTGAACCAGCGGAACCGCTTGTTTGACACCGGGAATCTCGTAGAGACCCCAAAGCACCGATAGGCCAAACGTCTCTTCTATGCGAAAGCCTGCCTCTTCGAGGTGATTTCGGAATTCACCTTCCTCGAAGGCGTACTGATAGAAGTTCCAGCCTTGCGGGGTACTCTCGCGGCGCGGATCGGGAATACGCCGGACTCCGAAGTCTCCGCGAACGACCATGCGCTCAACATTGGCCGATCGATAAAGCAACTGGTCCCTGAGCCAGGAGGCTTCTGGAATGGAGCAAAGAAAGTAACCATCCGTCGCGATCACGCGGCGCGCTTCTTTCAGCGCGTCCTGTGGACCCTCTTCGAAATGTTCTACTACGCCGCCCGAGTAGTAAACGCGAAGCTCGCCGTCTTTGAGTGGAAGATCGCAGATGTCCGCTTGTCGAACGTTCAACGAAGGATCGAGGCGCTTGAGACGTTCGATCGCGCGTGGCGCGAAGTCGACGCCCAGCGTTCGACAGCCGCGATCGTGATAGTACTTGACCCACTGGCCCGGCCCGCATCCTCCGTCCATCAGCAATCGGTCAGGGACGACGGTTCGCTCGAACAGCGGCCACAGTGGATCGTTTTCGCAGATGTTGCGAATGTTTTCAAAATTGGCGGGCGCAACCTGATCCCATGCGTTGTCCCAAAATTCTGGCTCGTTACCGGCGTGATCCTGCCGAGAATACATTTTAAGCATTCGTTCGGCCCGATTTGGCTCGGCAAACTGCCAACAAAACAGCAGCGTCGTCGACTCGCTCCCGCGAAAATTGAAAGTCGGTCTTCTGCGGAAAGAAAGTGTGGTGCCAAAGTGCTCGACTCACCCGGTCTCGCATCGATGCTGGCATCCGATAGAGAAGGCGTCGAATCGTCGCACCGAGTCGATTCCAAGGTGTAGGCGGCATCTGTTTCTGAAGATCCGAAAAGGGAGGAATGACAAAACGCGGGTCCACCACCTGGCCGAATAATGTCACTTCGCCAAACTCGGCGAGGAGCATTTGGCTCAACTCACTCGGTGTGTACTCGTATAGGTGATGGGGATTGTAGGGCTTGCCGTTTTTCGGATGGGTCACCAGGGCATTCGGCGTCGAAAGGATCACGACGCCCATCGGAGCGACGACGCGGGCAAGTTCCTGAACGAAGCCTGACCGATCGGACAGATGCTCGAGTGTTTCAAAGGATACGGCCACATCGAAAAAACTATCTGGAAAGGGCAGTTTGCAGGCGTCGGCCGCAATCAATTGAGTCGGTGGCAAAATCCGTTCTCGAACCTCGGACAGGGTTTTCTCGTCCCGGTCGACGCCGACGAGCAGGTCGCAGTGGGCGGCCAATATTTCCAACCCGAATCCCGTTCCGCAGGCGACATCGAGTACGCGCTTTCCCTTTACGAAGGATGCTGCGTAGTGGTAGCGCGCAACGTGCTCGCCCCACCACGGATTGGTGATATCGAACGCCAATCGTTCCTCGGCATGTTCTGCGCCCATCCCCATCTTCGCGTACGAACTCTCCCTCGGTAAGATGCAAAAAGGTATGAAATAGTTCATGAGAAAGAGACTGTCAAACGGCGCGACTGCGAGCGTTCGGGCGCCGGTTGACGCCTTGGGAGAAGGCGGCTACTGTTTGAAACTCTTATGCTCCGCGTCGCCGAAGTCGGCGAGATTCGCGGATAGCACTGCCGCTGATGCCAGGTATCAATAATCCTACCGAAGCAGGCTCGGCGGCGTCCCCACAGGCGAGTGTGGGCGCGCGGGTGGTTCGCGGGGGGCTGTCGATGCTTTTCGGGCAGACCGCTGTTCTAGCGGCGTCGTTTTTGGCGACTCCCTTCACCATTCGACTGCTCGGTACCGAAGGATATGGGCTGCTTTCCCTGATTCTAGTGGTCATCGACTACTTGAGTTTTTCCGATCTGGGCATGGGATTTGGTTCAACTCGATTCGCGACCCGAGCTCATGCTCAAGGCGACGAAAGAGGCGAAGTTGAATCGATCGGGACCGCGTTCATCATCGTGCTGGCGTCGGTAGGATTGATCATCTTGGTGGTCGCGGCGATCGCGCCCCTCATTTTTATTCGGGGATTCAATGTGCCGTGGCACCAGGCCGGAATCGCCGGGTGGGCGCTTCGGCTGGCGCTCCTAGGGATGGCTGCTCGTCTTCTCGCATTTGTCATCAACACTCCATTGTTGGTTCGACTGAAGCTCGAAGTTCAGGCCCACATCTATTCGATCAGCGCGGTGCTCCAGGTGCTCGCCACGCCGATCGTGCTCTTCGCTTTACACGGAGGTGTCGTGACGGCGGTGGCTGTCGCGAGTCTGGGTGGGCTTTTGTTCTTCTTCGGTACTTGGTGGTTCGCCCGTCGAGCTCTGCCTAGCTTGCGGTTGTTCGCATGGAACCCGCGTCTCGTGGGTCCGCTGCTTCGTTTCGGGGCCGGCATAAGCCTGACCAGTTTGGTCGGGGTTGCCCTCACCAGCTTCGAGAAATTGGCCATCGGGCGCTACGCGGATCTGAAGGCGCTTGCCTACTACACCGTCGCTTTTCGCATTGCGACGCTGGTGGCCGTCGGACCACGTGGAATGATGGGCACACTTTTGCCGGCCTTTGGACAGCTCTGGTATCGCAACGCGCGCACCGAGCTGGCGCAGCTCTATCACAGTGTGTTTCGCGGCACGCTCCTCTGGATCGTCCCAGTCGCCGGCGGGCTTTCGATCTTTGGTGGACCCCTTTTGCGTCTCTGGATTGGTGGAGAGCAGGCGGGCCGCGCTCTTTTACCCCTTCAGATTTTGCTCCTTGGTGTGGTGATCGAGCTGGTGACACACGTTCCGACTGAGCTCATCAAATCGCTCGGACGAACCGATCTACTAGCGAGAATCGCCATCGCCGAACTGCCGTTGTACGCCGTAGCCGCGGTGCTGGCGGTACGACATTTCGGCATCGTCGGCGCTGCCTACGCCTGGACGCTCCGAGCGGCGGTGGACTGGCTGCTTCAATCATGGATGGTCCGCCGCATCACGAAAAACGCGCTCTGGCCGGCAAATCATCCACGCGGACTTTGGCCGCTGGTGATCTTGTTCGGTGGCGCCTTCGGAGCGGCGGCGTATTTGGAGGTTCGAATGATCCTGGCCATCCCGTTTTCGATCGTGGTGTTCGCGATCTATGTCGCGCTAGTTTGGCGGGTGATCTTGCGGCTAGACGAGCGTGAATGGCTGCGGGTGCGGGTGCAGCGTTTCTTGCCACGTGCAATGCGTTCGGCGTAAACCCTCAGGTGCGTTCGAGCTTGTATCCGACCGCCACCCAATAGGGCTCTCCATCGGAGAATCGAATGTCGGAAAGGCCGGCGTGCTCCATCATCCCGGCGATTTGCGCGCGCGTGAAGCGCTGTTCGATCCGCGTGCCGAAGCGATCGAGTGCGTCGGTGCGCATCACGTAGAAGCTCTTGTCGCGATATTGTGCGAGTGGAAAAAATCCCGGAAGAAATCCGACCGCGTCGAGCAGTCGCGCGGTGCGTGCCAACGGCAGATAGACCGAAGCAGCCAGCGACTCGGCGAACAGAAATCGGGCGCGGGAGGGTAGTCGAGAGATGATCAGCCGGAGCGCGTTGGTCGCACCGAAGATTGCGCGATAGTAGGCGGGAGCATCATCGAGCGCGTAGTAGAGATAGATGAGAAACGGTGCGCCCGGCTTCAGCTTGCGCGAGATCGCCGCGATCGCAGCCGCGGTGTCGGGCACATGGTGAAGTACGCCGAGCGAGTAGGCGAAGTCGAGCGAAGCGTCGGCGAACGGCAATGAGTCGACGCTAGCGTGATGAAACTCGACGTTCTTTAGTCCGTCGAGTGCGCGCTTCGCCACCTCGAGCGCCTTGTCGCTGGCGTCGAGAAGCGCGAGGCGACCGACCCTCGGCGCCACCAGTTGCGCCCAGCGCCCACTTCCGCAGCCGATGTCCGCGCCCACCGCGTGCGCAGGCAGACGGTTCCACGGAAAGATGGCGAAGTAGGACTCGAAGATGCGCCGTCGCTCGATCTCGGAGAGCTCGTTCTGATCGAAGCGAGACCACTCTTCGCCGAATCCTTCGACCGTGCGGGCATCGATGTTCGTCGACGATTCCATTAAGTTTGATTTCGGTTCGAAAATCTAATTCGGGCGCGCGGACTGGCCCTTGGGTGTGGCAGCGGGCGGCGCCTGCGGATTCTCGTCGTCGTGGTAGTAGTAGTAGCCGTAACGAGAGTAGTAGTAGTAGGCGTAGCTGCCCGGCCGCGACAGATCGAGATCGTTTAGGATGCAGCCAAGCACGTTCACGTCACCATCGGAAAGCTGACGGCGGGTGCGCAGAAGCGCGTCCTTCGACGTGCGGCCGCCCTTGGCGACCAGTACCGTGCCCGCGGTGAGTCGTGACAGAATCTTCGCGTCGGTGACCGCGCCGACCGGTGGTGAATCGAAGATCACGCGATCGAAATGATCAGTGAGCTCGGCAACGATTCGCTTGAATCGCTCGGCGTGCAGAAGCTCGGCCGGATTCGGCGGCGTGGCGCCGCAAGGCAGCAGCCACAAGTTCGGTACGCCGGTTTCCTTCACCATCGTCAAAACTTCGGCGTCGCCCACGATGGCCTTAGAGAGACCGTCCGCCGTCGACGGCATTCCGAAGGCCTTGTGAAGGCGCGGGCGGCGCATGTCGGAGTCGACCAACAGCACGCGCAGCCCCGATTGCGCCATCGAGATAGCCAGGTTCACGGCCGTGGTGGTTTTGCCTTCCTGCGGACCGGCGGAGGTGATGAGCAAGCTCTTGGCCGGCTTGTCCGGGCTCATGAACAAGATGTTGGTGCGAATGGCGCGGCAGCACTCGGCCACCGACGACTTTGGATGTGAAAGAACCCAGAGATCTTTCGATCCCTGAGGCAACATGTCGGCAACCGGAACGCCGGCAGGCGAGGGCCTCGACTTGCCACTGGGCTCCTGAACGATGGTGGGAATGAGCCCTAGGAACGAGACGCCAATGGTCTTTTCTACGTCTTCTTGCGTTTTGACGGTGAAGTCGAGGAACTCGAGTAGCACCGCCAGCGCCAGCGCCAGCAGCAGCGCCACTACCACTGCTCCACCAACGGTGCGCGGAACGTTGGGCGCGATGGCCACGGTCGGAACCATGGCTGCGTCGAGGATGCGAACGTTGTTGGTCTTCAAATGTCCAGCCAGCGAGGTCTCGCGTTCGCGCCCACCGACTTGGTCAGACAATTTGGAGAGACGATCGAAGTTGCGGCGCAGGCGGTTGTACTCGATGGCGCGCTGCTCCAGCTGAAGTGCTTCGTGCGTCGCCGAATCGAGCGCGGCCTTGAGATCGTGCTCTTGCTTTACCAGCGTTTGATACTGCGCTTCGACGTTCTTGGAGGCGAGCCCCGCTTCGCGCTTCAGATCGCTCTTGATCGCGTCGACCCGTGCTTCTTGCGCGATCACCGCCGGATGTTTCTCCAGGTACTTGCCGCGCATTTCGAGCAGCTTGGCGTATTGATCGACGTAGAGCTCCTTGAGCTTCTCCATCACCGGGCTATCGGCGACGCCGGGCGACACGTCGGTCATCGGATCGGTGGTCTTGAGCGAAGCGAACTGGTCGCGCTGCGCCTTGACCGCAATCAGCCGAACCTGAATGGTGTTGAGCTCGTCGTCGAGCTTTTTGCGCTTCGACGATAGATCGTTCTGCTGATCTTCGATGCCGACGGCGATGACGTTGTTCTTTCTCTTGAAGTCGATGAGTGCGCGCTCGGCTTCGTTGAGCTGCACGGTCAGATCGCCGTACTCGTCTCCGAGCCAGGTAGCCGCGCCTTCCGACTGCGAAAGGCGACGCTCGAGGTTTCGCTCCACGTAGGATTGCGCTGCGGTGTTGGCCAGCATTGCCGCCAAGTCCGGATCGCTCGAATCCACGACCAGGTTGACCAGGCGCGACTCCTTCACCTGTTCGACCCGCAAGAGACCCTGAATGATCGGCGCCGCCCTAGCGTAATCTGCCGGATCGTTGCAGTTCGCACCGGGAAGCAGTCGGGTGAGCGCAGGTACATGCTCGTGTCCGATGAACTTGGAGCAGAGCGCCTTCGCCACCGACTGCGCTTGTGAGAAACTTTTGAGCACGCGCAGCTCGGTCTGCATCGTCTCTTGCGCGCTCCACCAATTGCTTTCCATCTCGACTACATCGCGAAAATTCTGCCCGAGGTACTGCGGAACGCTCGACTCGATCACCAAGCTGGTCGAGGTCTCGTACACCTTCGGCTCCTTGCCGACGATGTATGCAACCAGGAGCGGAATGGTGACGACGATGCCGGCGATCATCCATTTTCGCTTCCGAAGAATGTGAAGCGCCGTACCTAGAGATACGGCACTAGAACTGCCTTCAGAACCGATCTGGGACTCGAGTTGATTGCTCATGGAATTTGCGAACCTTATTCAGTTCGGCGTCTTGGGTCAAGGCCGACCGCACTCCTATGTTGCTCGCCGCCGTCTTTCTATTCAGTAAAATACTTAATTAAATACAGTTACTTATGGCATGGAGCGGACATTCACCGCGATCGCTCACCCTCATTAATGAGGGCGGCGGTAGAATTCGACGATTTGGTCGGCGACGAAGTCTATCTGGTCGGCAGTGAGCTCGGGGTGAATGGGCAGTGCGAGCACTTCGGATGCCGCCTTTTCTGCGTGAGGAAGAGCACCGAGTTTAGCGCCCCATGCGCTGAAGCAGGGCTGAAGATGAAGCGGCACCGGGTAGTAGACCTCGGTTTCGATCTCGCGTTCGGACAGCCAGCTGCGCAACTTTTCGCGATCCGGCGCCCGAACCACGAAGTGGTGCCAGACATGCCAGCCGGGCTTTATCGAATCGACGGGTAAGATGAGCGGCGTCTGCGAAAGCAGCTCGCGGTAGCGCATCGCATTTTGGCGCCGGCGGGCATTCCAATCGGACAAGAATGGGAGTTTGGCGCTGAGGATGGCGGCTTGAAGCGCGTCCATGCGAAAATTTCCGCCGACCTCGTGATGAACGTATTTGGGATGCGAGCCGTGCGCGCGAAGTAGACGCAACTTCGCGGCCAGCGAAGCGTCACTGGCCAGGATCATTCCGGCGTCACCGGCTGCGCCTAAATTCTTGGACGGGAAAAAGCTCAGCGTGCAAAACGGCGCCGCGGCGAGACCCCGCGCACCGACCGCCTGTGCCGCGTCTTCCACGATCGGAATGCCGGTTTGCCGAAGCGGCGTGGTGTCGGCGACGCGCCCGAACAGATGCACCGGAATGATCGCGCGCGTTTTTTTCGTTACCCGGCCGAGTGCGTCGCGGACGTCGAGGTTGAATGTGTCCGGATCGATGTCGGTAAAAATCGGCCGAGCGCCCAGGCGAACGATCGCGCCGGCGGTGGCGAAGAACGAAAGCGCGCTGGTGATCACCTCATCACCGGGCCCAATCCCGAGCGCCATCAGGCCTAGCAGAAGCGCGTCACTGCCCGACGACACCGCCACCGCGTGCTCGATGCCCGCCAGGTCCGATATCGAGCGCTCGAACGCGACGACCTCATCGCCGAGGATGAAGTGGCCGCTTTGAAAAACGCGCCGCGCCGCCGCCTCGATCGCCTGACCTACCGATCGATACTGCGATTTCAGATCGAGCAGCGGAACGCGCACGCGAGCATTCTAGCCGAAATTAGAAAGGCCCGACGGTTTCCCGCCGGGCCCTTTGGTTTGTCACCAAACCAATCTTACCGGAGTTGCACCTGACGACGTTTGTGGTTAAGCATTTCTTCCTTTTCTCCCCCGGCCATTGCCGGCGCTCGACTTGTGGGCCGCACGCAGAGTTGCGGCAGAAGTGAGCGTTCGTCGTGGGATCTTTTCGATCCGGTGTAAGCCCCGCGGCCATTCGTGTTCGCGATTATCGCGAGACGAGCCACACCTTGATTTTAACGGACCTTTTGCGTGCGCGCTAGGCTTGCGGAGTGAAAAATCGGGTAAGAGACTGTAGTTATTCGATAAAAAACGAGGCGTTACCGCTTCTTATGTTTGCCCTTGGCGGCGAACGGATCTTCGATTGTGGGGCTGAATTCCAGCCGCAAGAGCGGAGTGCGCGGAACTTTGGTGGCCGAAAGCGGCGTGGACGGATCGGGGTCGCGCATGAACACCGCAACCGAGTCGTTCGACGAGGCCCAAAGCCTAGGGTCGTTGCCGCCACCGGGACTGCTCAGACCAACCCAGAGCGCCGCGTGCTGCGGCGGCAGATCAAAGGTTTCGATGACCCATTTTCCATCCTGGCCGGTCGAGATCAACGAAGGATCGTAGGTTCGATCCATCGAGAAGATCGCTTCGCCCGGCTCGCCGTCCTTGGTGCTGTTGTAGATCGAAACCGTCATGCGGCCGGGTTGCGCCAGCGACAGCCACATTCGTCGCAGTTGATAGAGAGGCAGCGCTGGATCGAAGCGCATGAGCAGCTCGAACGTCTTCGACGGCGTGAGCGGACGTTCGCTGGCATGTCCGTCGTCGAGCGCGACCTGGACGATGGGACCCACCGGCTGCAAAATTACTTTGTGCGCGCAGCCCGACAACAAAATTCCCACCAGCAGAGTGAGTCCATTCGAACGCATCATGCCTCCACCAGCCCTTCGCCCTCGCTGCGATAGCCGCGACCGCAGACCGCGCAGTAGGCCGCGCCACTCTCGACGGTGAGCTGCTCGCCGCAGCGGCACATCCAACCGAATTGCCGCGCCGGCACACCGAAAACCAGCGCGTAGGCGGGGATGTGAGCGGTGATCACTGCGCCCGCGCCGACGAAAGCATAGGCGCCGACGCGAAGACCACAAAGGACGGTGGCGTTGGCGCCGATGGTGACGCCGCGGCCGATGGTGGTCGTTCGAATTTCGTCTTTGCGCGGAACTTCCGAACGCGGATTGACCACGTTGGTGAACACCGCGCTCGGGCCGATGAATGCGAACGCGTCGATGGTGACGCCGTCGTAGAGCGACACGTTGTTCTGAATGTGTACGCCTTCACCAACGGTGACCGTGGGTGCGATGAATACGTTTTGACCGAGCACGCAGTTCTTGCCGATCTTGGCTCCGGCCGACACGTGGGTGAAATGCCAGATCTTGGTTCCTTCACCGATCTGTGCACCCGGATCGACTATCGCCGAGGGATGCATGAAGAAGGGATCAGCCATCGTATCGGCCAAGATTGTACACGCTATTCGGTCAGCTGAAATAGCTTTGCGAGGCTGGCCCGCGCGAACGCTTCCTCTTCGGCAGCGCTCGATAGCGCTGGTGCGCCCGCCTCTCGCGTCTCGTAAAGCTCGGCCGGAATCTCCTCGAGAAAGCGACTGGGAGAGCGCGGCTTTTGTGCCGCCCGCAGGCTGCGAAAACGCGAGCGAGTGAGATAGAGAATTTCTTTCGCGCGGGTGACGCCGACGTACATGAGCCGACGCTCTTCGCCGAGATCGACATTGGCGTCCTGTACATCGGGGCCGTTCGGATAGAGCGTCCGTTTGTGCGGCAAGAGCTCCTCTTCCAGGCCGACCAAAAACACCACCGGAAACTCCAGCCCTTTGGCGCCGTGCAAAGTAGTGAGCGTGATCTCGTCGTCAGGCGCTTCGTTGTCGTCGTCGTCGTTCGAGCGCAGCATGAGGCGCTGCAAAAACAGTCCCAGATCTTTGCCCTCGCGCTCTTGAAATCGCTTGAGCGATTCGTAAAAGCCTTCGAGGTTTTCCAGTCGACGCTGCGCCTGCAGTGGCGTGGACGCGCCCACCAGATCGTCGGGCAGGCCGCTCTCCTTGAGAAACGCGGTGGCACCTTCGCGCAGATTTCCCGATGCCAGCGCCGCCTTACCGCGCTCCATCAGATCGCAAAACGCGGTCACCTGCGTCTTGGCCTTGGTGGAGATATCTTCGATCTCGTCGACCTTGCGACAGGTGTCAAAGAGCGTGCGACCCTTGGCCTCGGCGTCTTGCGCCAACCGATCGAGCGTGGCCACACCGATGCCGCGCGCGGGATAGTTGATGATGCGCCTGAGCGCCATCTCGTCGCGCGGATGTACCGCCAGCTTGAGGTAGGCGATGGCGTCTTTGATCTCTTTGCGATCGAAAAACGATTGGCCACCCACGACGCGATAGTTGAGCCGCTGAGTGCGCAGCGCCTCTTCGAGCGGACGCGCCTGCACGTTCGAGCGATAGAGCACGGCACAGTCTTTGAGCTTGTAGCCGCGCGTGGCGCGCAACACTTCGATCTCTTCAGCCACGAACTTGGCCTCGATCTCGGCGTCTTCGGCCACCACCATCTTGATCTTTTCGCCTTCGCGGCGCGAGGTCCACAGCTGCTTGGGATGACGCTTCTTATTGTTGGCGATCACCGCGTTGGCGGCGTTCAAAATCGCTGGCGTCGAGCGATAGTTCTCCTCGAGCCGAACCACTTTGGCGCCGGGAAACTGCCGCTCGAACTCGAGGATGTGCCCGCTCTCGGCGCCCCGCCAGCCGTAGATCGACTGATCATCGTCGCCCACCACGCACAGGTTTCCGTGCGCGGTGACCAGGTGCTGCATGAGGAGATATTGTGCGCGGTTGGTGTCCTGATACTCGTCGACCATCACGAAGCGAAATCGATTGCGCCAGCGCTCGCGCACTTCCTCGTTGCGATCGAGCAGCGCCACCGTCTCAGTGATCAGATCGTCGAAGTCGAAGGCGTGAAATCCGCGCAGCGCTTCTTGGTACCTCGGGTAAATCTCGGCCGCGATGATGTCGTACTCGTGATCGCGGATCTTCTCGCGAAATTCATCGGGCGACATGAAGGCGTTCTTGGCGCGACTGATGCGAAACAGGATCGCCTTGGAATCGAAGCGTCGATCGTCGACGTGAATGTTACGCAAGAGCTCGCGAATCAGGCCCAGCTGATCGGACGCGTCATAGATGGTGAAGCGCGGCATCTTGATGACATCTTTTTCGGCCTTGAGGATTTGCAGGCCGAGCGCGTGAAAGGTCGACAGCGTGAGATTTTTTCCGCGCGCGCCGACCAACTTCTTGACGCGCTCCTTCATTTCGTCGGCGGCCTTGTTGGTGAACGACACCGCCAAGATCGCGTAGGGCGAGACGTTGTTGTCGAGCAGATGCGCGATGCGGTAGGTGATGACTCGCGTCTTGCCCGAACCCGCGCCCGCCAGCACCAGCAGCGGACCGTCGACGGTGAGCACCGCCTCCCGCTGAGGTGGGTTCAGGTCGTCGAGATGGTAATTCGCCACCGTGAAAGGTTGTCAGGCGCGCGCGATAGATAACAGCTTGAAAAGATCCGATTTGCTACTTCGCGCCAGCGGCGAGACGAAGGTTACGGAATCAAGGTCTTGCAGCCGAAGATGATGTCGATCTTCGAGCCGACGTCTTCGCGAATGGTGGTGCAGATGGTGGCGCACAGATTGACCTGGGTGGGGTTGTTCGGATTGTCATACTGCCA
>PLXG01000335.1 GCA_003153195.1 Myxococcales bacterium | reverse complement strand
CGCATGATCGAACCCTTGCCGAATTGCTTTTCGATCGCCGAGATGGCGGCCGCGACCGCCTTCAGTTTTTCCTTGGTTCTCGTCATCATGGACTCCTTGGCAGGGTTAGAGGGGATCACTGGAATGCGGCCGTTTGCATGTGTCTTCGAAGGCGAGCCAGCTCGTCCTGCCGCACTCGAAACGCGCTCGCCGCCAGCGCGAAGATGGTGTCGTAGTCGAGGTTCGAGATTTGACCTTTGCGCAGAGCCGAATAGGTGGCGCTGCGAATTTGGCACTCACCCACCTCGGTCTCGATCCAGCTGCGCACCGCTTCACGTTCGTTGGCGGCGGTGATCGCTCGATAGGTGGCGGACTTGAGGCACGAGGCCCCTAGACGAAGCAGATCCGCTTCGTCGGGCGAAAGCGTGCCCAGGCGCCGATAGACAATGGCGGTGTGATCGCCGAGTTGTTTGTGAATTTCGAAGCACTCTTTCGTTTCTGGGCTCATCGAACCTCCTGATCGAACACACGCAGATCGACCGCCATCATCACGTCGCCTAGCGCGAGCTTTTCGCGGCCGGCGAGATCGGCGATGCTGCGTGCAAGTTTGAGAACTCGGTGGACGCTGCGCGCACTCAGGCCCCGGCGATCGGCGATCTGACCGAAACGTGCGGTGGTCTTTTCATCGATCTGACAAAAGCGCGCCACCTCTCGGGCGCCGAGCTGGGCGTTGCAATGGAGCTTGGTCTTGGCCAAGCGATGGCGCTGCCGGTCGCGTGCTTCGAGCACCCGCGCGGCCACCACGCTCGACGAGACACCAATACGATCTTGGCTCAGCTCCTCGAAGCGAACGTGCGGAACGTGTACCTGGATGTCGATGCGATCGAGCAGCGGACCGGAGATTTTGCCTCGATAGCGCTGAATGGCGGCGAACGAGCACACGCAATTACGGATTCCCGATCCGTGAAATCCGCACGGGCAAGGATTCATCGCGGCGATCAGCGAGAACGAAGCCGGAAAGCGAATTCGCGTGCGCAATCGAACCAGCGTGACCGCGCGATCTTCGAGGGGCTCTCGCAGCGAATCGAGCACCGGCCGCTTGAACTCGGGCAATTCGTCGAGAAAGAGGACGCCGTTGTGCGCCAAGCTGATCTCGCCCGGCTTGGGAAGCGCACCGCCGCCGAGCATTCCGGCCATCGAGACGTCGTGATTGGGGGCGCGAAACGGACGCTGAGCGGGAAGCTCGGTTCGATCGAAGCGTCCCGAGGCAGAGTGGACAATGCTGGTTTCGAGCGCCTCTCGCTCGTCGAGTGGCGGCAGAATCGAGGGCAGTCGTCGCGCCAGCATGCTCTTGCCGCAGCCCGGTGGTCCGACGAAGAGCAGATTGTGTCCGCCGGCGGCGGCGATCTCGAGCGCCAGCTTGGCGTGCTCAAGACCTCGTACTTCGGACAGATCGGGCAGCACTTCACCATCGGCTGCCGCGTCGCTTTTGGTGACTCGTTCCAGCTGGGTTTCACCTTTGAGATGGGCCGCGACTTCCGGCAGCGATTGGGCGGCGAACACCGGAACATCACCGAGAAGAGCCGCCTCTTTTGCCGACTCGCGCGGCAGGATCAACGCTCGAATTCCACGTTTGCGAGCCAAACAGGCGACGGGAAGTCCGCCCGCCACTCGGCGAAGCTGCCCATCGAGAGACAATTCGCCGAGAAAGAAGGTCTCCTCGAGCGCGCGAGGTGGGACGACACCTGTCGCGGCAAGAAGTCCGATCGCGATCGGCAGGTCGAACGCGGCGCCGTCTTTGTGCACGTCGGCCGGCGCCAAATTTACGATCACTTTGCGCGGCGGCATGGGGTAGCCGCAGTTCGACAGCGCCGACCGCACGCGAACGCTGCCCTCTTTGACCTCGCTGGCGCCGAGGCCGACCAAGTGGTAGCCGGGCAGTCCGCCGGTGACATCGACCTCCGCACAGACGCCGTACGCCTCTACGCCGAGAATTCCTGCCGATTGCACTTTCGCCAGCACGGACGGTTGCAAAGCACGCCTCGTGCCGCAAACAACGCACCAGAATTCAATGCATTACCGCGCGAGCACCGCCAACTTCGTCCGGCTGCCGGACGCCGTCCGAATGGCGGACGCCACCGGACACCCGACCACCGGACACCCGGACACCCGGCGACTGGACTCGTTACTGGCGCCTCACCGCCTTGTAGTCTTCCAGCTCCTCGAGCGTCTTTGGCCAATCGCTGTGCAAAAGGCGCGAAAGGCCGCGATCTGCCAGCAGCCGTCCGGCGTTCTGACATTTCGCGCAGTAGTTGGTCTCGTTTTCCGCATAGCGAATTCGCTGCACCGGCGTTCCGCATACCGGACAGGGCTTGCGATAGCGACCGTGCACTGCCATGCCTTCGCGAAACGCGGTGACCTTCTCGGGAAATCCGGGCGTCTCTTCACGTAGGCGCGCGATCCACATTCGCAGCGTCTCTTGCGTCGCCACGTACAGACGCGAGAGCTCCTCTTCGCTCAGTTTTTGCGACTGCTTAATCGGCGAGAGCTTGGCCGCAAACAAGATCTCGTCGGAATAGGCATTGCCGATCCCACTGAACAGCCGCGGATCGGTCAGCGATCGCTTGAGCGTGTGATTTTCACGGGTGAGCGCACCGACAAATTCCGCGCGCGTGGCGGTCAGTGGCTCGAGCCCACCTCGCTCGAACGCGGCGGTCGAACCGTGCACCACATTTAGCGAGGCCCGTTTCTTGGAGCTGGCCTCGGTGAGAATCAGAGTGCCGCGCGAAAACACGAACAGCGCCAATCCTATTTTCCCCGGCACTTTAGCCGGCGTCTTGTCGGCCCACCTGAGGCGGCCGGCGATCATTAAATGAAGCACGAGATGCAGATCGTCTTCCAGATCGAACACGATCCGCTTGCCGAGACGCTGAAAGGCAAGGACCTTTTTTCCGAAGGTGTCCGCCAACGGCGGCTCGACCGAGCGCAACAGAAATGGGCTGGCCAGCACGATTCGTTCGAGCGTCGCCCCGGTGAGACGCTCTTCCAATCGCTCCAGATAGAGGCTGATGTCTGGTAATTCCGGCACGGAAGTAGACTAGATCTGCGAGGTCGGCGATTCAATCGCTACCGACGACGAAACCTCAGCCGCCACCGAAACTGCCGGCGCGCCCAATCGAGCCCGAGCGTCCCGCATGAACGCTGGCGAACGATCCTCCCGATCCGACGCGCACGCTTTGAACCGCGCCGGTTCCGCGGGCGACGCGTGCGGCCACTTGACCGACCACGTCGTGAGAATTGCCGAATCGATTGGCGCGAAAAGCTGGTTGATAGCGATAGGCGTGCGCGCCCGCCCAGCGCTCACCCGACGCTTTGGGATTGATGCGACAGTAGTGATTCCAAAAAGTCGCATGCCAAAAGGGCGAACCGCCGAAATAGAAGGAGACGCTGGTATTCAGAAATCCGTCGAACCAAGGATCGTCTTCCGACTCTTCGAGCTCGGGAATCTTCGCCAAAGAATCGCCGGTCTGAAATTCTTCCAGATCGACCAGGTTGACGTCGATGCCGCTCTGCTCGAGATCCACGAACGCGCGATTGAGATCGTCCTGTTCGCGCTCACTATCGGTGACATACATGAGGTGGTGAATTCCGAGCGCGGCCAACGCTTGCGCCGTCGGCAATTGCGCCAGGTAGCGATTGTCGAACTGGGACGCTTCGTCGGTGTAGTCGGAGAGGCGATTGGAATCGAGCACGAACATGGGAGGCGCACCCGGCGGCCGGCGATTTTTCTCGTACTCGAAGATCGGTAAGTAGTAGAGCGTAGCCGCCAAGGTCTGGTGTGCGGGCACTACGCCGAACGGATGGGGCCAATTGGCGAAGGTGAAGACCGGCTCGAAGTGATCGGAGAGCGCCGCGGCAATGGCGACCGCGCGTGGGCCGGGCACGTCGATCACGATGGCGGTGTCGCGCGGCCATTTGGCCTGCTGATAAAGCGATCGCAAGGAGACCCCGCGACCGAAATCGCGATCCATTTCGGGAAAAAGAATGGGTCGCATGACCGCGCGCAATCCCTGGCCGGCCGGACCGAGCAGCGACTGAAACAGGGTCGGTACGTAATAGGGCCAGAGCGCCGGTTGCGCCGGTGCCAAAAGAGTGGTGAGCGACTCCATTTCTTGGCGCCAGCGCTCGCCGCCGGCGATGTCCGTCACTGACGATCCGGGAAAGATCAGCGGCTGCGCGGTTCCGCCCACGTTCCAACCTTCGTTCTGTTGAAGAGAGAGGGCATTCATTGTCACGTCGACGTCTGCGGCGCGATCGCGATAGGCGACCAGATCGCTCGCCGGCACGGCGTATTCGTAGCAGCCCGATGTGGTCAGCGCGGCGCCGCTGCAGGCCAGCCACTTGTGACGGGCCATGCGTGCCATCAATGAATCGCGCCACCAATTGGCTCCAAATCGGTCACTCATGATCTTCTCCTCTGATCAGGACGGCTGCAGTGGTCGATGCGTAGTCGGTCATGCCGGAATGCACACGCGCGAAGTATCCCGAGGTCACGCCACCGACGAGGTACACTCCGAAGTTGGTGGTCAGACCCTCCTCGTCGCAGAGCGGAATGAAGCGTCGTTGTGCGATCCAGCGCCCTTTGACCGCGTGGAGAATCGCCGATTGCCAGATCTCTTCACTGCACGCGGCGCCGATCAGAACCTCGGCACTTTCGCAGCCGTAGTCGCTCTTGAGCACCCAGTCGGCACGGTTCGCCAGCACCTCGGGAGCGGCGGTCTCCAGTCGAACCGTGTAGGGGATATAACGGCGAATCGCGTCCGCGGCCCACACCGGAAAGCGGTCCATCGCCTCCCACATGAGCGCCATCGCGCGCTTGTTTTGGGTCAGCACCGAGCCGAACGGGTTGACCACCGCGCAGCTTCCTGAGCGCACGCCCTCGAGTAGAATTTCGAGTTCACGTTGGAGCGGGGCGACGTCATCGAACGCATCTTCGTCGTCTCGGCTCGGTTCGCGCTCGCTCCACCAATCGGTCTTGTAATGACGAACGAAGACATCGCACGGCACGCCGAATAGGCCGGGGCGGCCGAGCGTGCGAGTGAGGTTGAACGGAGATCCGACCACCACGCGAAAGCCGCGCGCTTCGAACCACCGCCAATAAAGCAAAATCATCGACAGATCTTCGACCAGCTCGGTGGGATAGATGATGCCGACGGTGATCGGTGTCGGACGTTGGGCGACTTCGCTGATGAGCGTGCACAGACGCTCGCGCAGGAGCGCCGAGGGATCCTCGAGCCAAGGGCGCATCGCATGCGCGGTGCCGCCGAGAAGCACTGCTTCGGCCTCGCCGCTCGGTGTGTCGCAATTGAGCTCGCAGATTTTCGGACCTTCAGTGGTGAGAAAGACATCGGCGCGTGCGATCCCGTGCCACTCGGGTGCGGACTCGTCCCACATCAGCGCCTGAAACGGCGTCAGCGTGAAAAAGCGTTCGCGCAGTGCCGGATCCGCATGACAGAGCAGCGCGACCTGATTGTAGACGGCGCAGATCTGCTCGGCCGCTCCGCTCAGGGTGCGATGGGTTTCGGCCGAGAGCACGATCGGCTCGACACGGAAGCGCGGGCGACCGTCGATCCAAGGGTCCGACAAGATGCCGGTTTGAGTCAGCTTCGATGCGAACGAGCCATAGTCATCCACCGCCCGATAGACGGCGGTCTGCGGCGAATATTCAGAGCTTAAAAGTTAAGGAATATCATATAGATCAAGCTCGACTCCGCCGCGATCGAAGCCCTTCGACTTGCGCAGGAGCAAGAGCCTCTGGCCGCGAACTTGCCAGGAGAGAGGTCGCCCTTCCGCTGCCAGTCGAAGCGCGAGCTGCGCGGTATGGTTTTTTCGATTCACGATGTAGAGCTCGAAAAAATCGGGATCGACCTTCTGATGCTTGAGCGCTTCGGGGTTCACCGGATCGGTCACCACCGAGACAGCGATGCGATCGTCATCGACCTGCTCGGACCTGAGTGTCTCGATTTGGTACATCGCGATCGGTTGTCGAAGCTTCACTTCGTATTCATCGAGCCCATCGGACACCAGCAGGCCGGTGTGCTCATCGTTGAAGTGCGCGAAAGCCTCTTCGAGGTGATCTTTGTGCGCCGCCATCGTGCGCGCGAAACCGAGCATGTCGGTGATCGCTTTTTCTTCGCGCACCTTGCCGGAGAGAATGTCGACCAGCGCAAACTTGTCAGGTGTGCGGATGTCGTGTGCTTTGTCGTAATCGCCGGCCTTGAGCGTAGCCAATGTGCCGAAGCCGTCTTGCCACCAGACCGGTTTGAGCCGCGCACCACCGAGGGCAATGCGTCCTTCGCCGTCCTCTTTGAAGTCGCGCCGAGTGATGAGCGCCAGCGTCTCCGTCGAGTAGGCGCTGACGACATGCTCAGTGCCTTTTCCGTGATGCGACTCGCTGTGACCGAAGATGATCCAGCGGCCGTCCACTTTGCCCATGGAGATCTGATCAGTGGCGCCGATCTTTCCGCTTCCACCATAAAGCTGTGCGCTCATTTTTTGCGTCTTGGGGTCGCGACTGACGACCACGAATTTTCCCGGTGTGACAAAATAGATCGCCACCGCGTTCGCAGAGACCGAAGCAACTTTAACGGGCTTGCCACCGAAGGCGGTGGTTCGCAACTTGGCGGAAGAGGCGCCGTCGGTTTCGATGTCGGCCACAGCTTCGCCATCTGGCCGAAGCGCATAGGCATCATCTAGAAATCCGGTGTCAGCGCTGATTTTCAGCACCGGTTCTGCCGCAGTCGCGGAGGCGACCACGACCGTGCACAGCGCCAAGGGCCAGAGCAGAATACGCATTACCCTTAGCATCGTTAGCGTGGCTCGCTTGTCAAGAATGGCGACGGCGACTCGACGACGACAGGACGCCGATGGGAGGGATGCGGCAGGCTCAGCTCGGTTGAGTGAAGATGGAGCCGGTCGGCCGCAGGACCGCCATAGGCGCGATCCCCCCAGATGGGATGACCGATGGCCGCGAGGTGCACGCGCAGCTGGTGGGTGCGCCCGCTTTCGAGCGTCAACGACACCAGGGTTGAGGAGGTTTCGTTAGTAATTACCTTATAATAGCTGGTTGCGGCCTGACCTTCGGTGGCCGTTTCGGAGAGCGCCTGGCGCAGGCGGACGTCGGTCGGATGGCGGCCGATGCGCAGTCGAATGGTGCCTTCGCCAGCAACCGTTCCGGCCACGCGCGCAACATAGCGGCGATGGATCGCGCCATTTTCGAGCAACTTTTGCAACGCTGGCGCCGCGGGTGCACTGGGCGCAAATAGCACCAGACCCGAGGCTTCGCGATCGAGCCGATGCATGAGCTTGGCGTCTTTGGCCAAGCTGGCGAAGACCAGCGCGTCGAGCGCGTGCGAAGAGGTTGGCGTGGCCTGCGTGGGAAGTCCCGCCGGCTTTTCCACCACCAACAGCCATTCGTCGCGAAACTGAACTTGGATCTGCGCCGCCGTTTCGATCGGCGCTTCGAAGACCGTGATCTTCGCGCCGACGACGAGTGGCGCATCGTCGAGCACGCGCTGCCCGTTCACGCGTACCGCACCACTTGCGATCAGATCGATAGCAATGCCGCGGGACGAAAGCAGCGCTGAAAGCCTCTCTGGATCGCCGCGACTGACCGTGAAGAGATGCTTCTTCATTAATGAAGAGAAGTTTTCACGAGGCCAGCGCTACCGCGACCTCGGCGGCGAACGCGGCGTTGGCGAGGGCGAGCGCGCGATTGGCGACTAGGCTGCGCTTTCCAGTAGCGTCGGCGAGATAGCCGAGCAGGTGTGGCGTGATCGCTTTTCCGCGTACGCCTTTGTTCGCCGCGTCCTCGAGCGCGCGGGAGATCTCTTCCTCGATCTGGCTGGCGTCGAGCGCGGACTCTTTGGCGATCGGTTTCGCCAAGATGACGCCTGAGCTCGAAAATTCGAAGTGCGCGCGCAATAGCGCGGCCGCTTCGAACGCCGACTCGACACGATGCTCGAGTGAAAGTCCGCTCGATTCGACGTAGAACGCGGGAAACATCGAGGTGCGCACGCCGATCACCGGGACACCGAGCGTCTCCAGCATTTCGAGCGTGCGTGGCAGATCTAAAATCGCTTTGGCACCGGCGGACACGACTGCCACCGGTTCGCGTGCGAGCGTGGCGAGATCGCTCGAAACATCGGCCGAGTCACCGCGATGAACGCCGCCAATTCCGCCGGTGGCAAACAGTCGAATTCCCGCGCGCGCGGCCAGCACAGTGGTCGCCGAAACGGTCGTGGCACCATCGCCACCCGCCGCACAAATCGGTCCCAGATCAGCTGCGCCACATTTCTTGAACGCCGCCGGCGTGCGCGCCATTTTTTCTAGCTCGGCGCCAGAAACTCCGACGGTGGGTTTGCCTCGCACGATGGCGATGGTGGCCGGAATCGCGCCGCCATCGCGCACAGTCTGTTCGAGTGCGCGACCGACTTCGAGGTTTTCCGGCCACGGCATTCCGTGGGCGATCAGCGTCGACTCGAGCGCCACCACCGCTTTTTTCGCGACCAGCGCTGCCCTCACTTCGTCGCTGACGTGCAGCATTAGTTTTTTTCGCGCGGGTGTCCGGCGACTTGCGAACGAATGCGCTCGAGCGTCGGGCGCCCAACCTCATATTTGTGACTGCAGTAGTTGCAGGTGACTTCGGCCGGTTTGTCGTCGGCGATCATCTCGTCGAGGTCGACGGTGGTGAGGAGCTGCAACATGTCGCTGATGCGCTCTTCCGAACAGCGGCACTTGAATCGCACTTCGCGCGCCTCTCCCATAAGCTCGAGCGAAGAGGAGTCCCAGATTTTTTCCGCCAGCGTCTGCGCCGAGGTCACGCCGCTCAGGAGCAGATCATAAAGTCGACCGGTTCTGAGCGCGTGCTGAATTTCGAGCACCGCCTTGGGATCACCGCCGGGCAGCGTCTGCACCAAAATGCCGGCAGACGCCTGAATTTTGCCGTCCGGCGTCATGAGCACTTCGCACCCGAGCGCCGACGGAACCTGTTCGCTCATGCGCAGATACCCTTCGACATCTTCGTCGATTTCGCCGGTGAGGAGCGCGACCTGACCCTGATAGAGATCCTTCAGGCCCATGTCGCGCAGCACGTTGACCACGCCCTGTCGGCCGAGCACCGTGGCGACGTGAAAGCGACCGCTGACATCGAGTCCGGCACCGGCTTCTGGATGAAGCGTGTAGGCGCGCACGTCGCCGTCCGAATTCGCGTCGACGTTGAGCGAGCTGAGCGGTCCATCGGCTTGAATTTGCAGCGTGACTCGCTCTTCGCCTTTGGTGAGCGTGGCCAGCAGCAAGCCCGAGCTGATGGCGCGTCCCATGGCGCAACCGGCCGCGGGCGAAAGCTTGTGTCGATCGCTGGCTTCGATGGCGGTAGCGGTGGTGACGACTGCCGCAATGCGAATGTCCTGCCCGCTCGCGATTGCCCGCACCAGATGATCGTGGCTGGGTTCCATGGTGGTCGAGCATAGCACGAGTCGACAAGTTGACGTGGCGCCTCGGGCCGGCCAATCTCGTAAGGTGCGTATCGTCCGAGAGCCCAACTTCGACCGTGAACGCGTCGAATATTCGCTTCGCTTTTGTTGCGAGGACTGCGCCTATTTCGATCTTTCGGCGGAACGCTGCCGACACGACTGGCCGACTGAGTTGCACCGACAAAAGCGAACGACCGAAGCGCGCGACATCGTCTTCTGCAAAGAGTTCGAGCTTTGTTGAGACTCGTTCGCTGGATGTTTTCGCTCCTGACGTTTGCGGCGCTGATCTGGTTTGCGACCAGCGTGCCGCTTGGTAAGAAGACGCTGTGGCGACATCTGCAGGCCATCTTCGCCACCCGGGAGGCCCACGAGCTGGCCGAGGGCACTAAAGATGAGGCGCGCAAAGTCGCCGATCGTCTGCGCGGACACCCGGATCTCGGCGTATCACCGGGGGCGCCCGCGCCGAAAGCCGAAGCCGGGCCGCCGCTCGATCCCATGAAAGACAGCGAGCGCCGAGAGCTAGACAAGCTGATCAAACAAAAAGTGAAATGAAGCTCCGTCTGCTCATCGTGTTTTTCTGCACGGCGGCGTCCGTACTACTTTTGCAAAGCGCATTCGATCAAAGCGACCATCGCAAGTCCGAGCATGCGGTTCGCGCATATCCCGTGGGAGCGGACACGCTCGGTGCGTTCGTGGAGCGGCGCTCGCCCGGTGGGGGTTGGTCGAGTGAGGTCACCAATGGTTGTCGCGGTTTGGTGAGGGTCAGCTACGCGACCGACAAGGTGCTCTATCAGTTCGACTGCGATCTTTCGACGCAGCAGATCTATCCGGGAAACGAGCTCGGCAAAATCGCGTTCGGACAGTTGGCGGCCTCCGCGACGATCACCGACGGTGGGACAAAGGACTAAGACATGTACAGGTTTCTGCTTTTGATGTTCGTTCTGTCGGCGTCGGTGGCTGGTGCGGAGCCGCTTTGGACCGAGGGCGCGCACGGTCATCATGATTCGGCGATGAGTATGCAGTCGTTTATCAAGCTGGCGCGCACGCTCGGACCGGCGGTGGTGAACGTGGTGGCGATTCAGGCGGCGGAGGAGCCCAATCCGAACGCGCCCAACGCGCGCCGTGGACGTGGCCAGGGCACTGGGTTCATCATTCAAAAAGACGGTTACATTCTCACCAATACGCACGTGGTCGAAGGCGCCGACGATATTCGTGTGCGACTTTCCGACGATCGCGAGCTCACCGGTCGATTGGTAGGCAAAGACGAGCGCACCGACATCGCGGTGCTCAAGATCGAAGCGGGTGGCGCGCTGCCGGTGGCGCCGCTCGGAAATTCGGACGAGCTTCAGATCGGTGAATGGGTGATGGCCATCGGCAATCCATTCGGGCTCGACCACACCGTGACCGCCGGCATCGTCAGCGCCAAAGGCCGTCGCGACGTGCGGCCGGGCGGCGGACAGACTGGATTTTACGATTTCATTCAGACCGACGCGTCGATCAATCCGGGCAATTCGGGTGGGCCGCTCATTAATACACGCGGAGAGGTCATTGGCATCAACACCGCCATGAACGCGCAGGCGCAGGGAATCGGCTTTGCGATTCCGATCAACATGGTGAAGGTGATTGCGCCGATGCTCAAAGAACACGGCGGCGTGCAGCGCAGCTGGATGGGCGTGTTTCCGCAGTCGATCACCGCTAGTTTGAAGCGTGCGTTTCAGCTCAAGGACACGCATGGCGCGCTGGTGGCGGAAGTGGTGCCCGATTCGCCGGCAGCGGCGGTCGGTGTGCGCTCGGGCGACGTGATCACCGAGTTCAACGGACATTCGATCGGACGTTCCGACGATCTGATGTGGCTGGTGGCGACCACGCTGCCCGGAAAAAAAGTACCGCTCACCATCGTGCGTGGCGGCGAACAGCTCAAGGTCGATCTGACGCTCAATCGTGCGCCCGGCGAGCAAGATGCCGCGCCCGCCGTGGTGCCGGCCAAACCGAAAGGCTCAGCGTTAGGGATGACCGTTGCAGAAGTGACGCCCGGCGTAGCGCGAGAGCTCGGCAATGCGGCGCTGCGCGGCGTGGTGGTCATGTCGGTCGAGCCCGACAGCCCGGCGGTGGAAGCCGGCGTCGAGCGCGGCGATCTGATCATGCGCGTCAACGACACCGTTGTGAAACAGCTGGACGACTACGCCAAAGTCGTTCGCGCCGTCGCACACGGCGACATCATCAAGATGCTGGTCAGACGCGAAGGCAAGAGCGCCTGGGTCGCTTTCACGAAACGCTGATCCCTCTCCTAGGTCGCAACTAGTTATTTCATCAGACGAATTTTAGGTAACCGCGCGATTCGCATTTGCGATGGTGAATCGGCGTGCGAAATGGCGCAGCGAATTAGCGCGGCGAAATCTGGGAACGAGAGGCGAAGTGCGCGGTTGTCCGAAAAACTGACCTTCTGACGGCCGTTTACGGGGTGGGAGCGTGACCCCTAACGGATTTTCACGGACCGGGGGCGTCGGAGCGGCGCAGGATGACGAACTCGACGCGGCGGTTCTTCGACCAGCAGTTTTCGTTATGCTGGTTGCAAACCGGCTTGGTCTCACCGTAACCGTGTGACTGCAGGCGATTGTCTTCCACGCCCCGGTCGGTGAGGTACTTCTTCACCGAAGCCGCGCGTCGCTCGGTCAGATCCATGTTGTGGTCGTCGTCGCCGCGCTCGTCGGCGTGTCCCTGAATCTCGATCTCGAGAATCTGAGGGTTGCCCTTCATCGTCGCCGCGACCGCGTCCAAGATCGGGAACGAGATCGACTTGATGACGTCCTTGTCGGTCTCGAAGTAGATCTTCTCCAAGATCTCGAGCTTGCCCTTGCGGATGATGACTTTGCCCTTGTCGGGGCAGCCATCTTCGTCCTCGAAGCCGTTGTAGGTTTCGGGCTCGTTCGGGCACTTGTCGTCCTTGTCGAGAATGCGATCCTTGTCGTTGTCCGGATCGGG
>PLXG01000351.1 GCA_003153195.1 Myxococcales bacterium | reverse complement strand
ACTACGGTGTGCCCGCACGCCGGCTGCGCGGTCGATTGGGAATCCGAGCACGGGACATTTGCCTGTCCGTGTCATGGCAGTGTTTTCTCACGCGACGGCAAGACGCAATCTGGACCATCGCCGCGCGCGCTCGATTCGCTTCCCTGCCAAGTGCGCGAAGGAAAAGTCTTCGTCACGCCCGAGCGCTATCGCACCGGAGTGTCTGACAAGGAATCAGTTTGAAAATGTGGGCGCGCAGGTGAGTCGCGTCGGCGACTGGTTGGAAGAGCGCGTCGGGTATCGCGCAATTCTCAAGAGCGCACTGGAAGAACCGGTGCCCGGCGGCGCGCGCTGGGCCTATGTGTTTGGCTCGGTGCTGATGTTCCTCCTCGTTCTGCAAGCCGTGACCGGTGTTCTGCTGGCGGCGCACTACGGATCGTCGGCGACGCAGGCGTGGGCGTCGGTCGCGTATTTACAGACGCAGGTTCCACTCGGCTGGCTGATTCGCGGAATTCACTCGGCGGGTGCGAGCGCGATGATGATCGTCGTCGATCTTCATCTTCTGCAGGTGACGTTATTCGGCGCCTATCGCAAGCCGCGCGAGGTGAATTGGTGGGTGGGGCTGGCGATGATGGCCTGCCTGTTCGGATTCGCGCTCACCGGATATCTCTTGCCGTGGGATCAGAAAGGATATTGGGCCACGCAGGTGGCAACCAGTCTGCTCGGCGCCATGCCGGTCGTCGGCAACTCACTCAAATCCCTGCTCCTCGGCGGCAGCGACTACGGCAACTACACCATCACCCATTTTTATGCGCTGCACATCTTGGTGCTGCCGGCGGCGATGGCGACCTTGGCGGTGGTGCATCTCGCGCTCTTTCGCAAACACGGCGTCACGTCGTGGGCGCGCAAGAAGAAAGAAAGTGGCGCGCCCGAGAGCTCTGCGCCGTTCTGGCCCGATCAACTGGTGCGCGATTTTGCGGCGATGCTGTTGGTGCTGGGGCTCATGTTGGCGTTCGTGCTGCGCAGCCACGGTGCCTCGCTGGAGGCGCCGGCCGATCCCACCTCGGCGTACGACGCCCGACCGGAGTGGTACTTTCTGCCGCTTTATCAAATGCTCAAATATTTTCCCGGTCGGCTGGAGATCGTTGCTGCGCTGGGTGTGCCGTTGCTGATCGGCGGAGCGCTGGCGGCGCTGCCGCTCCTCGACGCGGCGGAACACGCCGATGCGAGCAAGCGCAAGCGCTTCGTCGCGGTGGTGATCTTGTTCTTGGGAGGCGGTCTCGGTCTCGGGCTGCAGGCGCACTTCAGTGACTCGCACAACGCAGCTTTTCAGCGCAGCGCGGCACGCGCCGAGCGCGAAGGAGCGCGCGCGCTCAAGTTGGCCGAAGCGGGAGTGCCGCCCGCCGGCGGGTTGGCGGTGCTCGATAATGATCCGCTTTCGCGTGCACAGAAGATTTTTCACGAGCGCTGCATCGGATGTCATCTTTTAGGTGGCGAAGGCGAGCGTCGCGCGCCCGATCTGGACGGTTGGTCTTCGCGCGCGTGGCTGAGCGCGTTTTTACGCGATCCGTCGAACGAACGCTTTTACGGAAAGACCAAAATTCACGGGATGAAGCCGGTAAAACCGGGAACAATTGACGGCGCCGATTTCGACGCGCTGGTGGAATGGATCTTTTCGCAGGGCGGGGGGGATGGAGTGGACGCGAAAAAGGCGGCGCGCGGCCGCGAAGTCTTCGAGTCGAGCGGCTGCGATGAGTGCCACGAATCCGACGGCAAGACAGCGGGCGAGGGAATTCCCAACTTGGGTGGACGCGCCAGCGCGGCGTGGCTGGCAGGCTTCATTGCCGACCCGTCGGGAGAAACCTACTTCGGAAGCAAGAATGACATGCCCAAGTTTGGCGCGAAATGTTCGGCCGCCGAGATCGATGCGCTGGTCGCGCTCGTTCGAAACGAACGGAATCCGCCCCAGCGATAAATTCTGCTACCATGCCGCGATGGCGCAGGTGGCTCGTCTTCTCGTAGTGTCGGTGTGGATCCTGCTCGGTGGAACCGCCGAAGCGCGTCCGGGCGGTGGGCAGAGCTATCACTCTTCTTCGCACCCCTCGAGCTCTCACTCTTCGGGCGGATCGGGTTTCTCGACGGGCGGCCACTACTATGTCCCCGGCGTCGGTGGCGAGATGCCGGGCTGGGTGGTGATTCTCATCATCGTCGCGTTCGTGATCGTCTTCATCCTCTGGCGTCGGGGAAAGAGTCAGGGCGAGGACGGGGGCGAAGTTGCCGAAGGTGGTGGCTCGAGTCCCGAAACCGTTCGTGAGCTCCAGTCATTGTCGGAGCGCGATCCATCGTTCGAGGTGACGGTCTTTACCGATCGCGCAGTGCAAACCATGGCTAAGGTCAACCAGGCTTGGCAAAATGGCGACATGGGGCCGGCGCGGCGGCTCATCTCCGATGGAGTCTTCGTCCGATTTCAGACTCAGCTGAAGTTGCTCAAGGCGCAAGGGATTCGCAACGTGATGGCCGATTGGCGGGTGATCTCCGCCGAGCTGGTGGGCGCGGAGTCGGACTCGCTGTGGGATACGCTCCATCTGCGTCTCTCCGCCGAAGCGCGCGACACCGACGTGCCCACAACTGCGGACGCCGAGCACGTCACCCACGCCGTCGAGCGGGCGGAGCGCGCACAGTACACCGAGATCTGGTCGTTCCTTCGTCGTCGCGGGCTCAAGAGCAAAGCCGGCGTGCCCGCGCTCGAGGGAAAATGTCCCAGCTGCGGCGCCGATCTGCCGCTGTCGGAAGTGGTGCAGTGCAGCTATTGTAAAAGCATCATCAACTCCGGTGAGCACGACTGGGTCATGGCCGAGATTACGCAGCAAGTGGAGTGGTCTCCCGATTCAGCCGGTGAAGTGCCGGGGCTGATCGAGCTTCGCCAGCGCGATCCGAGCGTGAGCCGGCAAGAGCTGGAAGATCGCGCGTCGGTGGTGTTCTGGAAATGGATCGAGGCGCGGGTCACCAACAACCGCGCTCCGCTCGATCGCTTTTGCGCGCGAGCCGGCGAACCGGCGATTGCGCCTGCGCCGCTCACCGAAGTCGCGGTGGGAAGCGCGGACGTGCGGTCGGTCGATCTAGGATCCGATGGGCGCGTGGGCGGAAACGCCGATGGCAAAGATCGATCTACCGTCGAAATTCGCTGGAGCGCCGCGCAAGGCGGGGGCGAGCCGGCCGGCACCGCCTCCTGGATTACGCTCGTTCGCGCGGTGGGCGCACAGTCTCGCCGAGGGCTCTCCTCGCTCGACTGCCCAGGCTGCGGTGGCGCGCTCAGCGGCAGCGACGCAGTGAAGTGCGCTTACTGCGGCGAGATGTTGGCCGGCCGCAAAGACGAATGGACTCTAGATGCGATCCGCTAAAAGGATCGACGCTCACAGCCGAATGAGAGTTTCACGGGAGCATCTAACCCTTTCAATGATTACCTGGGTTGCGGTGCTTGCCGTCGGACAAACCGCATTCGCCGATGAAAAATGGCTGCAAGGAACCGAAGGCGTTGCAGTGGTGAAGCCGTGGTTCCGTTGTCCAGCCGTGAAGCACTGGGTGGATGAGCGAATCTCCAATGCGGAGGACGAAGAAGTTCTACGCAACCACGTCGAAGCGAGGCGAACGCCTACGGGGGCTGACCTTAACACATACGAAGGGGGCAGTGGCCGCGACGCTTATGAAACCGACGACACACTCAGGCTCGACAAGGACTCATGCAATGGCTACGCGATCGAACTCGAAGGTCTGCGAAGTACCCTCTATCGCGGGATGGATATCGTCGGCTTCGGTGACGGCATGCCACCCTCCTCCTTGCAAATAGTCGCTGGCCACATCGGAGCCGTCGTCGCCAAAGCCGATGATCCGAAGCTTGCGGCCGCGCGACTCGTAGTCCAGTCAGTAAGGGACGGTGGAAATGAAGATGCCGCAGCACCGGAGCCGATTGACCAGCCGCGCTAGCAGTTGATGGCAATGCTTGAACCGAAGCAGCCCGAATATACCGGACGCCCGGTCGGAAGCACGGATACCATTTGGACGTTTGAAGAACTTGAACGGGCTGGGGTCACTCATCCATGGCGTGCCAACGAGTCCGGCGAGAAATTTGTCGCGATTCTTGTCTCCGCCGTGCGCGCTCCATCACTGCTGCGCCGAATTGGTCCGTATGAGTTGTAGGAATTACGCTATCGATTCTTTCGAGGAGGTGGACTGCTCGCGCTCTACGACCGAAGGACCGACCGCCACTGTTGGATCTTGTCAGCCGAGGAAGATGCAGACGATGAACATTCCGGGTCTCGTTACCAATGGGGCAGTGGTCACTTCAAGATCGTTGCGGTCGAATCAAAGTAAGAGTCGAGGACAGGCTGCCAGCGACGATTTCGCTCTCCGCGCTGCATCGAGAAATCGAGGATATCAAGTCGAACTGACGTGGATGTCCTCTCGTTTACAGCGTGCCGCAGCTGTGGGTCGGATGAGAACCGCCCACCTGTTGGTTGGGATCGCGACTGATTCCGTCGGGAAACATGCCGTTTTCCACCAGCGGATCGTCGAGATCCACGCCGCTCTGCACGGGCGGAACCAGCGTGCGCGGATTTAAAAGCTCGATGTCCCGGACCACACGCGCCACTGGGGCGGACTCGTCGCTCGACGAGGGCAGCGTGATTCCGCCGACGATCAACACCGAGCCGTCGGCCAGGACGGTGCTCGAATGTCCGAAGCGCGGCACCTGAAGCGGAGAGTTGGTCTGCTGCGGCGTGCCAACGGTTCCATCGGACGCCGGCGTTCCGTCGAAGATCATGGTCTGATTGGTCGCGCACAGGCTGTCACCCGAGCAGAGCTTCCAACCTCCAGTGACCAGCACTCGTCCGCGTCCAAGCGAAATCGCACTCTCCCACGCTACCGCCGCGTGGTCGCCGGGCGGAGCGATCGTCGTCACGTTGGCGTCCATCGCGCCTACCATTGTGGAGGGCGTCACCTCGACGAGGAGCGGAGATGGATCGGCGCGGTTCTCCGGCGGGCTGCCGGGACTGAATCCGCCGGTGATGAACACCAGATCTTTTCCAATGCCTTCGAGCGCGGTGGCGGTATGAAACTGCGTCGAGATGGCGGTCTTGGTGCCTGGAAGTGAGCTCGCCGTCGGAGTCGCCATGTCGAGATCGCCGACGAGCACGCCGGTGGCCATCTGGGTGAGCGCGCCGCCGCCCCATAAGAGTGCGCGACCCGAGTCCATCACCGACAGCGTGGCGCCCACTCGCTCATCGCCGATCATCACGTTGGTGGCGGCGGCAGCTCCCATCGCGATCGAGGAGATCTGATTCATCGCCATCGATGATTTTGAGGTGTCGGGTAGTAGCTCGATGCCCATTCCCACCACGATTCCACCGGGAACGGGAGCGCCGGCTTGAAACGCGGCCGGCATGATCTGGGAAAGGTCGGGACCGGCCGCCGCGGCTTGCGTGGCGGTGCCGATTACCTTCACCGAGTGCGCGACGCGATCGTACTCGACGAGCTCGGCTTGCGCCGCAGTGGTCGCGAGCGCAGTAGGAAACCCTAGCTCGTTCAGCACGATATGTGAAAACGGCGCGGGAAACGGAGGTGCCGGTCCGAGTGCGACTTGCGATTCATCGACGGTAACGCCACCAACCAGAAGAATGAGAAAAGTGTCGCCGGTACGTTCGAGCAGGGTGGCGTGATGGAACGCGCGCGGAATGGGGGGCGCATCTCTGTTGGCGATCACCGGGATGATCTGTTTACCGTTTGGCATGGCCGGGTCGTAGATCTCGAAGCTGCTGGTCACGTACATCGGATTGTGCTCTTTGAAGTTGTCGAATCCATCGGCCGTGCCTCCGGCCGGGGTCGCCACTACGCCGCCCGCGATCAAAACCTCGCCGGTGTCGAGCAAGGTCGCCGAGTGAAACGCTCTGCCGGTGGTGAGCGCGCTCGCGGCGCAGCGAGATTCAAAAGAGGGAATGAGGCGGAGTGCATTCGCAGCGGTGGTGGCGGAGCGCGCATCGATGCCGAGGATCGCGCCGGTGCCGAGGCGACAGAGATCGGTGCCGTTTCCGCATTTGCCGAACGCCTCGCCGAAGATGTCGAGATATTTGGAGGTGGGATCGGCGGTGCTGATCTTGAGATCGAGCTCCTTCTTTCCGTCCCACAGACGATCGCAGACGAAATGTCCGTCGCTGCGATCGTTCTGAAAGGTGCGCACCGTCAATCGCAACTGCGCGAGTGCGGCGAGACTACGCACCGGATTTTCACTGGTGGTGCTGCTGGGCAGGCACCGGTCATCCTTGGCACCGTCGGCGATGACGAACTGAAAGGTGGGAATCGAAGGCGAGCAGGCGCCGAGCGCGAAAAGTGCCATCATCCCCAAACTCGAGCCGCGCTTGAACGATCGACACACTTTGCTCAAGAGTACTGGTGACCTCAGGGCCGGTCAAATGAGCGTGGGACTGACGCCGCAGTTTGACGTTTGGAACATCGTGGGTTATTCGATTAGCGTCAGAAGATCCGGCAGATAAGGAGCAGTGATGCGCGAAGTCGTGATTGTCGGGGCAGCGCGAACTCCGATCGGAAGTTTCCTTGGGGAGCTGGCCTCTCTGCGCGCGCCCGATCTGGGCCAGATCGCCATTCGCGCCGCTCTCGAGCGCGCCGGTGTGTCGCCGGAGAAGGTGAACGAAGTCTTCATGGGCTGCGTGCTGCCCGCCGGGGTGGGACAGGCGCCCGCGCGTCAGGCTTCTCTCAATGCCGGAATTCCCAAAGAGACGCCGTGCACCACCATTAATAAAGTGTGTGGCTCGGGACTCAAGGCGGTGATCCTCGGCGCGCAAGCGATCGCCACCGGCGATGTCGACATAGTAGTGGCGGGTGGCATGGAGTCGATGTCCAACGTGCCGTACTACCTACCGACCGCGCGGGCGGGCATGCGCCTCGGCCATCAGACCGCGCAAGACGGCATGATCCTCGACGGACTCTGGGATCCCTACAATAACTTTCACATGGGTTCGGCGGCCGAGCTGTGCGCACGAGAAAGGAAGATTTCACGCGAAGCGCAGGACGCCTACGCCACCGAGTCGTATCGGCGCGCCGTCGACGCGCAGAAGAGCGGACGATTTGCCGCCGAGATCGTACCGGTGGAAGTCGCCCAGCGCAAAGGTCCGCCCAAGATCGTCTCCGCCGACGAAGATCCGCCCAAGGGCGATGCTGATAAGGCGGCGCAGCTCAAGCCTGCGTTCGAAAAAAATGGAACGGTCACCGCGTTCAACGCGTCCAAGTTGAACGACGGTGCGGCGGCGCTGGTCGTGTGCGCGGCCGAGGTGGCTGAGAAAAACGGATGGAAGCCGCTCGCCAAGATTCGCTCGCACGCGGGCGCGGCGCAGGCGCCGGAATGGTTCACTACCGCTCCGGCGATCTCGATCGAGCGTGCGGCCAAGCGCGCGGGAATCGCGGTGCGCGACATCGATCTGTTCGAGATCAACGAAGCGTTCGCGGTGGTGTCGCTGATCAATAATCAGCTGCTCGGTCTCGACGAGAACAAGGTGAACGTCAACGGCGGCGCAATTGCGCTCGGCCATCCGATCGGCTGCTCGGGTGCGCGCGTGCTCACTACACTGCTCTACGCGATGAAAGATCGAAACGTAAAACGTGGCTGCGCTTCGCTGTGCATCGGCGGCGGCGAGGCCCTGGCGATGATTGTGGAGAGAGCATGAAGATCGGCATTGTCGGGGCGGGACAGATGGGCTCGGGCATCGCCCAGGTGGCGGCGCAATCGGGCTGCGAAGTGACGATGGTCGACGCACAAGCCGACTGGGCCGCAAAGGGGAAATCGCGCGTCGACGGGCAGCTGGAGAAGCTGGTGCAAAAGGGCAAGCTTCCCGCCGAGGAGCGCGCGCGCATCATCGCGCGAATCGCGACCGCCGAAGGATTTGGCGCGCTCAAAGAGTGCGGCCTGGTGGTGGAAGCGGCGACCGAAAATCAGGAGCTCAAGAAGAAGCTCTTTTCCGAGCTCGACAAGGTGGTGAAGCCGGGCGCGATCTTGGCGTCGAACACTTCGTCGATTTCGATCACGCTTCTCGGTGCGCAGACCAAGCGGCCCGAGAAAGTGATCGGCATGCACTTCATGAACCCGGTGCCGATCATGAAGCTGGTCGAGGTGGTGCGCGGCCTGGCCACCGACGATGCGACCTATCATACAGTGATCGAGCTGGGCAAAAAGTTCGGTAAGACCATGGTGACCGCCAAGGACATCCCCGGTTTCATCGTCAATCGCCTGCTGATTCCGTTTTTGAACGAGGCCTGCTTCGCGCTTTCAGAGTCGCTCGGATCGATCGAAGACATCGATCAAGGCATCAAGCTCGGGCTCAATCATCCGATGGGACCGTTCGAGCTCGCCGATCTGATCGGCCTCGACACCTGTCTGGCCATCTCCGAGGTGCTGCACAACGAGCTCGGCGACGACAAATATCGCCCGGCACCGCTTCTGCGTCAGTACGTCGCTGCCGGTTGGAACGGCCGCAAAGCCGGCCGCGGATTTTACAAATACGGATGATGAGATCATGACCTCTTACGAAACCATTCGAATCGCGATCGACGGAACCACCGCCATTATCACCATCGCGCGGGAAAAGGCGCTCAACGCGCTCAACCGCCAACTGGTGAACGAGCTCACTTGGGCGCTGCGCGATCTGGAAGCCGACGCGCGCGTCCGAGCGATCATCCTGACCGGCGCCGGGGAAAAGGCATTTGTCGCCGGCGGTGACATCACCGAGATGAAGAACCTTTCGCCGGCTGAGGCCGGGACCTTCAGCGCGCTCGGTCACACGCTCGTCGACCTCATCGAACAGATGGGCAAGCCGATCATCGCCGCGGTGAATGGCTTTGCGCTCGGGGGCGGCTGCGAGCTGGCGCTGGCGTGCGACTTCATCTATTCGGCGGAGAACGCCAAGTTCGGTCTGCCCGAAGTGAATCTCGGCACCATTCCCGGATTTGGCGGCACGCAGCGACTGCCACGACGCATCGGCATGCAGCGCGCGCTCGAGCTCACCATTACCGGCGACATTTTTTCGGCGCAGGAAGCATTTCGACTCGGATTGGTAAATCTGGTCTGTCCGGCCACCGAGCTGATGGATCGCGCCAAGAAAACCGCGCAGAAGATCGCGCAAAAAGGTCCGACGGCGGTGTCTTATGCCAAGCGGCTGGTGCGTCGCGCCGAAGTTCTGCCACTTTCTGCCGGCAACGAGCTCGAACGCGAGCTGTTCGCCCTCACCTTCGCCACGGCCGATCAAAAAGAGGGAATGACCGCCTTCCTCGAGAAGCGCCCGGCCAAGTTTTCCTCGTCGAGCTGATCACTTCGGCTTGTTCCATTTCGGCTTGTTCCAATTCGGATCGGTGGCCCAGCCCGAAGGATAGGGCGGCGCTGGAGATTCGTCGACGCGCGGGCCGGGAAGTTTCCACAGAATCCAGTCGCCGGCCGCGCCCACTTTGGTGAGCTCGTTTTGGTGGCCGTCGAAGATTCGCGGATCGGAGTGAAAGACGAGCAAATAGTCGTAGTAGCGCGCGTGATCCTTCCAGCGAAAATCCATCTTGCGCCACGACGGCGCTGGATAACGCACCCGATAGCGCAGCGGAAAGTCGGAGTCGAAGTTCCAAGGCATATAGCCGCCGCGCTCGACCTGCAGCATCTCGTAATAGATCTGCATGTAGTTCTGCCGCACCGACGGATCGTGCCGCGCGCCTTCGAGAAGGACCAGCGTGCGTGCGCCCGACGTCGGAAGAGAGGTCAGCTGGTCAAACCCCGCGCCGAATCGATTCGCGCGCGCCCAATGCACGCTGGTGTCCGCTGCAAAACCGATCCCGATCAGCGCCACGGGAACTAGCAGCCACCTGCGCCATCCGTCGAGTGGGCCGCTCACGAGCAGCGCAGTCGAGTAGACTGCGAACGTCGCATAGCGAAGGTTGATCCCCCACCAATATTCCGGACTGAGCAGCGATCTCGGCAGCACGAAGTAGGCGACGATGGCCACTAGAAAGCAGGCTTCGGGACGAAGATCGTGCGGCTTCCAGCTGCGGTGCCGCTGTGAGACGAGCAGTACCATCCAGAGTGAAAATAGGAGAGCGACCATCACTTCGTCTTCGCGACCGACGCAGTTGTCCCAAATGAAGCTGTAGAACCCGCGAATGGCGTCGAGCAGCGAGGTGTACTTGCCCACGATCGGGCGACCGGATCCCATGCTGAGCCCGTGCCCAAAACGTACTACATAGATGCCAACGGCGAGCGAAAAAAACCAGACGATGAATCGCCGCCATAGGTCCGACACGAACGACGAAAGACGTTGCTCATGTAGCAGGCCTACCAGTCCTGCCGAGGCGAGGTACATTCCCCAGGCCAGCAGATGCGCGAAGAAGATCGCGCCGCCGAATAGCGCAGCGACGATGCCTCGTCTCCAAGTGGGCTTTTCGCAAAATCGATCGAACAGGCCGAGTGCGAAGGGCCACAGCGCCATGCCCAGACAAAAGGGGGTGAATCCTTCGGCGAAGTTCAGATTCCAGACCACCGGAAATGCGAAGAAGCTGAGCAGCGGACTACGTCCGAAGCGGCGCGCCAAAAACACCAGACCGAGCGGTATGCCGAGGACGTAAAGCGACAGCACCAGCCGGTTCGCGATGTCGATTCCGAAGGGAAATGCGAACAGGTGAGCCAAGCCGTAGTAGCCCCAGTAGGGCGTGAGCCCGAGGCTGAGCGTGTAGTAGCGCTGATAGTCGAACGCGAGATTTCCGTAGTTGTGCAGGAGCGCCGCGCTCGCCAGATGCTCGGCGTGATCGGGCAGCGGCTGATAGCGAATGAGCCAGACCGGCGCCAGAGACGCGAGCGAAACCAGCACGAACAGTCCTATCCAAAATTGGCGTTCCCGTTGACTCATGGTCCCTTGCTCTGACGCTCGGTCGTGGTGACGCCGGTAATGTAAGGAAAATTGCAAATATTGGCCAGCTTCACCAACACCGTTGGAGGAAGGCGCGCTTGGCGTCGGCCCCCCATTGTGCTACCCAAGAGTCCGAAGTAAACCGCTGAGAGAATAGATGGAACTCGAGCTAACGGACGAGCAGAAAATGGTCCAAAAGACCGCCGCGGATTTCGCCAAATCCGAGGTCCTGCCCAAGGCAGCCGAAATCGATCGCAACCACCGCCATCCGAAAGAGCTGGTGGCGCGCATGGCCGAGCTCGGCCTGATGGGCGTGGCGGTTCCGGAAGAGTATGGTGGCGCCGGATTCGACACTATTTCGTACGTGCTGGCGATGGAGGAGATTTCGCGCGCGTGTGCGTCGACCGGCGTGATCATGAGCGTGAACAACTCGCTGGTGTGCGATCCGATTTTGAAATTTGGCTCCGAAGAGCAAAAGAAGAAATGGTTGGTTCCGCTCGCGTCGGGGCAGCTGCTGGGCTGCTTTGCCTTGTCGGAGCCGGAGGCGGGTTCGGACGCAGCGGCGCAAAAGACGGTGGCGAAGAAAACTGCCGACGGAGACTACCTGATCTCCGGCGTGAAGAACTGGATCACCAACGGCCCGGTGGCGGACGTGTGCGTGCTCATCTGCATGACCGCCAAAGAGCTCGGCCACAAAGGGATCAGCGCGTTCATCTTGCCGATGAAAGAAAAAGGCGTGCGCGTAGGTCCGCCCGACAAGAAGCTCGGCATTCGCGGATCGCAGTCGTGTCAGATTTTTCTCGACGACGTGAAGCTGTCGCCGAGCGCAATGCTGGGCAAAGAGGGTGATGGTTTCAAGATCGCCATGGCCACGCTCGATGGTGGACGAATTGGAATTGCCTCGCAGGCGCTCGGAATCGCGCGCGCTTCGCTCGAGGATTCGCTGGCCTACGCGATGGAGCGTAGGACCTTCGGCAAACCGATCGCGCAGCATCAAGCGATTCAGTGGAAGCTGGCCGACATGGCCACCGAGCTCGAAGGCGCGCGGCTTTTGACTTGGCGCGCGGCCACGCTCAAAGACGAAGGCGGACGCTTCTCGATGGAAGCGGCGATGGCCAAGGTGTTCGCGTCGGAAGTTTGCAATCGCGCGGCCAAAGAGGCGGTGCAGATCTTCGGCGGCAACGGATACGTGGAAGATTTTCCCGTCGAGCGCCATTTTCGCGACGCGAAAATTACGGAGATCTACGAGGGTACCAGCGAAATACAGCGGCTCGTCATCGCCGGAAATCTTCTCAAGGAGTGACCATGAAGCGACTGTTTCAATTCGGTGCACTCATTTTGTGCGGTGCATGCGCGGCGCAAAAGACAGAGGTGAAACCGGCGGCGACGTCAGCGGCGCCAGAGCGTCAGACCCCCGAAAGTGGAATTTCCGGCGAGCAGCAGGAGGCGGTGGAGAACGTTTTTCGTCGCAAAGCGCCCGAGCTCATGTCGTGCTGGAACGACGAATACGAAAAGACACACGATCGCAAAATCGAAGGTGACGTGACCTTGTCGATGACCATCACCGCGCAGGGCAAGGCCACGCGCGTGAGCGTGCTGCACTCGACCCTGAACAACAAAGACATTGAAGGCTGCATGACCACCGCGGTCACGACCTGGACGTTCCCCGAGGGGACGATCGAGATTCCGTATCGTCGCACTGTGCACATCGGAGCGCAGTTCTAATGCGCATCGCGCTGCTCATCACCGCGGTCCTGATGAGCGCGCCGGCGCATGCCGAACGGAAGAAGCAGCAAAAGATCGACGACAGTACTCCTGCGATGGACGACCTGCAGCTGGAAGGCACCATCGGCAAGCTGCGCGACGAAGAGATCAAGGCGCCGTTTCATGCCCGTTGGGAAGAGATCAAGCACTGCTATCAGACAGCGCAAGAGCTGCACTGGTTCATCTCGGGGAAACTGTCGGTTAAAGTTCGCGTAGGAGACCAGGGCAAGCCCAAACTCACCTACATTCAAACGTCTGACGTCGGCAATTACGACGCCGAACGCTGCCTTCTGAATGTGGTGAGCACGCTCTCGTTCGCCAAGCCACACGGCGGCAGCGAAGCCGAGTTCATCTTCCCTATCGAATTTCGCGCCAAGAATGCGCTCGAGACTTGGCAACCCGATCACGCCAAAGTGCAAAAGCGTTTGCGTCCGCTCCGGCAGGCAGTGGCGGCGTGTATGAACAAGGGCGCTCCCGACCAGGTGAGCCTAACCATGTACATCATGCCGGGTGGAAAAATTTCGTCAGCGGGAGTCTCGGCCGATGCGCCGATCGAGCAGGGCTTCGGTAGCTGCGTGGTCGCGTCGGGATTGAAGTGGCGCGCCTCCGATCCGGACAAGTCGATCGCCAAGATCACCATTCCCTTCTCCAAGCAGGGATTCAAAGACGGCCAATGAAGTTTTCACTGAGCGAAGAGCAGCGCATGGTGCAGTCGAGTGCGCGTGAGTTTGCCGAGCGCGAGCTTTTGCCGCGTGCCGCCGAACGCGATCGCAAAGATCTGTTTCCCGAAGTGGAATTGCGCGCGCTGGGAAAGCTGGGTCTGCTGGGCGTGAATATTCCCGAAAGCTACGGCGGATCGGAAATGGGCGTGGTGGCCTACAGCGTGGCGATGCAGGAGATCGCGCGTGCCGATGCGTCGGTGGCGGTGGCGATGGGCGTCACCAACATGGTGGGCGAGGTCCTCTGCCGGTTCGGAACGGAAGAGCAGAAAAAGAAATTCGTGCCGCGACTCACCTCGGGTGAAGCGATCTCCGGTGCCTTTGCGCTCTCCGAACCGCAGGCCGGAAGCGACCCGTCGGCCATGCGCACCACGGCTACACGTACGGCGCGCGGCTATCGGCTCGACGGTGCCAAACAGTGGATCACTTCGGGCGATCGCGCCGGGGTGCTGGTGGCGTGGGCCAAAACCGATCCAGCCGCGGGTGGAAAAGGCATCTCCGCGTTCATCGTGCCGGGCGGAACGCCGGGGCTGAGCGCCGGCAAGCACGAAGACAAGATGGGCCTACGTGGCTCGAGCACAGTGCCGCTTTTGTTCGACGGCTGCGAGCTCGACGAGTCGGCGCTGCTGGGAAAACCGGGACAGGGACTTTCGATCGCACTGGCCGCGCTCGACGGTGGACGCATCGGCATCGCCTCGCAAGCGATAGGCATCGCCACCGCGGCGATCGAGACCACGCGCAAGTACGTCAAAGAGCGCCATCAATTCGGCAAGCCGCTCTCCGCCAATCAGGCCATTCAATTTCGGCTGGCCGATGCCTACACTGAAATCGACACGGCGCGGCTACTCACCTTTCGCGCCGCATTTTTGAAAGAGCGCGGACTGCCGTTCTTGCGCGAAGCGGCGATGGCCAAACTGTACGCCAGCGAAGCGGCTTGGCGCGCCTGCGACGCGGCTATTCAGCTTCACGGTGGATATGGTTACACCCGGGAATATCCCGTCGAACGTTACGCGCGCGATTGCCGCGTTACCCGAATCTACGAAGGAACGAGCGAGATTCAGCGCATCGTGATCGCGCGATCGCTTATGGCCCACCAGGAGAGAGCATGAACGCAGATCTGCGAAAAATTCGAATTCTGGTGGCCAAGCCCGGCCTCGACGGTCACGATCGCGGCGCCAAAGTAGTGGTGCAAGCGCTCCGCGACGCCGGTTACGAAGTGGTCTACACCGGACTCCATCAGACGCCCGAGATGGTGGCGGCGGCGGCAGTGCAGGAGTCGGTCGACGCAGTCGGGCTTTCCATCATGTCGGGAGCACACATGACGCTGTTTCCGGCGGTGATCGACGCGCTCAAATCCCGCGGCGCGTCCGACGTGCTCATCTTCGGCGGCGGCATCATTCCTGACGAGGACATGCCGGCGCTGACCAAGCTCGGGGTCTCGATGATCTTCAAGCCGGGGGCGTCGACCCAACAGATCGTGGATTGGGTGGAAAAGGTGATTCGCCCGAAGGTGGAAGCGGCTTGAAGATCGTTTTCGCACTTTTGCTGTTCACCGCGTCGGCAGCTCGTGCCGATGACACCGCTAACGCGCAGATGATGGGTCGTGTGCAGGACGTCTTGCACGCGCATCAAGCGGAAATCTTCACCTGCGTGCAAAAAGAGAAGGTTTCTCCGTCGGGCGAGGTGCTGGTGCGGGTGTTCGCCGGACGGGGCGGCGTGGTGGCTAGTGCCAATGTGCTCAAGAATCAGGCTGGGTCCAGTTCGACGCTGGATGCTTGCTTGATCGATTCGATCACGCGTTGGGACATTGGATCGCTCGGTACATCTGAAGGTGATCAGATTGTCTTTCCGCTCGCGTTCAAGCCCGAGCGCGTGCAGCACGTGGTGCATCGCGATGACGCCAAGTCCTATCCCATCGCCAATGGCAAAGGTGCCGCACGTCTGTTTTTGGATGGTTCGACTGCGCCGTTGGCGCTCGACGAAGTCACCGCCCCAAAAGATACCAAGATTCCATCGCACCGCCACGCGGGCTCAGAAGAGATTTTGTACGTGCTCGAAGGTCGCGGCAGCACCACCATCGACGGCGAAACCTTCACCATCGCGCCCGGCGACGTGATTCGCATTCCCGCCAACGTGGAGCATTCACTGGTGGTGACGTCGGCGTTGCGGGCGATTCAGATCTACTCGCCTTCGGGCCCCGAACAGCGGTTTAAGGGAAAACCATGATCTCGTTTCAAGAGACCGAATCGGAAAAGATCCTGCGCCAGACGGTGCGCGACTTTGCTTTGAAACACATCGCGCCGTTTGCGCGCAAATGGGACGAAGAGGAGCGATTTCCGTTGGAGATTGTGCCCAAGCTCGCCGATCTTGGCCTGTGGGGCATGCGCGTACCGGAAGAGTACGGCGGCTCGGGCATGTCGATGCAGGAGTCGGCCATCGTAGTCGAAGAGCTGGCCAAGATCGACGGCTCGGTGTCGATCAGCGTCGCTTCGCACAACGCGCTGTGCACCGGGCACATCCTCTTGGCCGGCAACGAAGCGCAGAAGAAAAAATATCTGCCGCAGCTCGCGTCGGGAAAGGCGCTCGGCGCATGGGGCCTCACCGAACCGTCATCAGGCTCCGACGCCGCCGGCGCCAAAACGCGCGCGGTGAAGAAAAACGAGTCGTGGATCTTGAACGGCTCGAAGACCTTCATCACGCAGGGCTCGGTCGGATCAATCTATGTGATCCTGGCGTCGACCTCGCCGGAGAAAAAGCAGCACGGCTTGACCGCGTTCATCCTCGAGCGCGGCATGCCTGGCTTCACCGTCTCCAAGCACATCGAGAAGATGGGGCTGCACGCGTCCGACACCTGCGAGCTCAGCTTCGTCGACGTGGAAGTTCCGGCGCAGAATCAGCTGGGTCAGCTCGATCACGGATTTCTCGACACCCTTTCTATCCTCGATAAAGGCCGCATCGGCATCGCCGCCATGGCGCTCGGTCTCGGAGAAGGTGCGCTCGACGCCGCCCGCAAATACGCCAAAGAGCGGCAGCAGTTCGGCAAGGCGCTGTCCGACTTTCAGGCCATTCAGTTCATGCTGGCCGACTCGGCCACTGAGCTCGCCGCCGGCAGCCTACTGATTCGCCGCGCCGCCTGGCTGCAAGATCAGGGACGACGCACCACCATGGAGTCGTCGTACGCCAAGTTGTGGGCGGCGCAGGCCGGCATGCGCGCGTGCGATCGCGCCATTCAGATTCACGGCGGTTACGGTTACACGCGCGAATTTCCCGTCGAGCGAGCGCTGCGCGATTGCAAGCTCTGCGAGATCGGCGAAGGCACCAACGAGGTGCAGCGACTGGTCATCGCCCGCGGCCTCATCGGCCAAAGCTAGATGCGCGATTCGTCGTCAGAGATCGCCGCTCGCGTGCTTGCTGCCGACTTCCTCACCTCGGCGCGGCTCATGCGTGATCTCGACGACGCAATTCCCCGCGCAGTGGAGGTGATGAAGCTTCTCTATCCGCACACCGGACGTGCATTCGTCTTGGGCGTGACCGGCAATCCGGGCGCCGGCAAGTCGACGGTGGTGGACGCGCTCATCGATCTGTATCGCAAGCAGGGCAAGCGCGTAGGCGTGGTAGCGGTGGATCCGTCGAGCCCGTTTTCTGGCGGCGCGATCCTCGGCGACCGCATTCGCATGCAGCGCCACGCCACTGATCCGGGAGTGTTCATTCGCTCGCTCGCCACCCGCGGACATTTGGGCGGACTTTCGCGCTCGACCGGTGAAGTGGTGACGGTCCTCGACGCGATGGGGTTCGACGTGGTCATCGTCGAGACCGTCGGTGTCGGACAAGATGAGGTCGAGGTGGTTTCGCAGGCCGAAGTGGCGGTGGTGGTGACCGTGCCGGGGCTGGGCGACGACATTCAGGCCATCAAGGCCGGCATCCTGGAGATCGCCGACATCTTCGTTGTCAA
>PLXG01000026.1 GCA_003153195.1 Myxococcales bacterium | reverse complement strand
CGCGCCCGCGTCGGTGACAGACCGCGCCGATCTGTCGACGATGCACGCGCAGCCGTACGACACGATGGTGGGTTATCGACTGCAGCGAATCTTGACCGCGCGCGCGCGCGACAGTCGCGAGTCGGTGCGCTCGACGCCAAATCCGGCGCTGTCGCCATTTCTTGCGTCCGAGCAGGGTCGTGGCCACCACCGGCACGTCGCGCGCAAGCTCACCGTCGCGAGCGATCAGGGAAGCGGCCGTCAGCTGGCGAAGGTCGTCGAGCGCACCGACGATCCCAAAGGATTTGCGCGGCCCTGGATTCAAGAAGGTCCGGCCAACACCGAGTCCAACCATCTTGGAGATGCGGTCTCTGATCGCGTGAATTCGCCGCTCATTTCGAGCGAGCGCAATCCTGGACCGATCGAGCTCACCCGTCCGAGCGCACCGGGAACGGGTGAAGCGGGGCGGGGCGCTGGCGATTCTCTCGGCTACTCGACCGCGGGTCCCACGGGTCCTGCCACCGTGCCGACCGGCGCTCCGGGAATGCCGAGCGGCGATCTGCTGCGAACGCAAACGCGGGATCGTCGCTATAACGAGTATCTTGCAGCACTGAAACAGAAGGTCGATCCATTGTGGGAGTTCCCCAAGAAGCTGGCGCTGGCGCTGGAACAGGGCGATGTTCTGGTCGATTTCACGATTCGAAAAGATGGCAGCCTGAAGCACGTCCGAGTACTCAAACGCTCGGGATTCCCGGAGTTTGACAAGGTTATCGTGGAAGCGATCAAAAAGGCGGCTCCCTTTCAGCCGCTGCCGGCCGAGTTTGGCTCAGAGCTGAGGGTTACCGCCCCCTTCGAAGGCTCGAACCCGGTCATTCGTTAAGCTCGCTGCCGAGCCTGGCAGGGTTGCCTGCGGGTGAGTATAATGACAGCGTTACCTTTGCGTTCTCGTCGGCATTCATACCGCGGACGAACGTTACTCGCGGTGGGCTTGGCGCTCGTCGCTCACGTCGTCGGCGTGCTGGTGTTCGGTCTGTTCGGCGCGCTCGAACGGCTCGACGCGCTTTCGCATGCGCCAAGTACCGCCCAATCCAGCAGCGCTGCTTCGACTTCGCAAGAGGACGATCGTCCGATGGAGATCGAGACGATCGTCAATCAGCTCGATCGTCCCGAAGAAAAATCTGCGGAAGAACAGCTGCGCGAGGAACAGGTCAAGAAAGAAGAATCGGAAAAAAATCCAAAGGGACAGGTGGTCGATCTGCCCACGCCGGCGATCGAAGAGCGTCCGGATAACGCCGAGTACTTGGCTGAGCACGACAGCAAAGTCGATCGCGAAACCAAAGGCCCGGAGGGTCGCGACAAGGCGGGCGCGGCCGGCGCGATGAAATCGCCTGAAGGTCGCGATGCGCTCAGCATGCACGCGCAACCGGTGATGGAGAAGGGCAGCGGACAGAAAGGTGCGCCGGGACAGCCGGCGGCGGAGACCTTGGCGTCGCGTGAGACCAAGACGCCCGATCGTCCCGCTGGGTTGCAAGGGCTTGAGGAATTACCGTCGGAAGGCGAGGGCGAGTTCATGCGATCGGGACAGTCGGGTGCCGAGTCGCATCACAAGGCGGAGACCCATCCGCGTATGCAGTCTGGACAGGGTGGATCGCCCGGCGCGCCGGGCGCCAACAAACCGAACTTGGTGGCGTCGCCGGAGATGCTGGAGCGCGCGATCGGCCACGGCGCCGGCTCGCTCGACTATTTGAAGAATGTTGACGACGGAGAATCAACGGCGCTCAACGCGAAAAAATGGAAGCACTCAGGATTTTTCAATCGCATCAAGCGCGCGGTCGCCGATGAGTGGCATCCCGACGTGGTGTACATTCGACACGATCCGTCGGGCAACGTGTACGGCGTCAAAGATCGCGTGACCGTGTTGCGGGTTCATCTCCACCCCGATGGGAAGCTGGCGGCTTGGACCATCATGCAATCGTGCGGCGTCGATTTTCTCGACGACGAAGCGATCGATGCGTTCCGCAAGGCGGCCCCGTTTCCCAATCCGCCCAAGGAGCTGGTCGAGTCGGACAATCAGATCCATTTCAACTTTGCTTTCATCTTCGAGCTCTCCGGAAAAGCCTCCCTAAAAGTCTTCAAATATCAGTGATCGCGCTCTACCCCTTTAAGTGGCTGTTCATAAATCGTTTTTTAAGGTAACCGCGCACTTTGCAGATTGTCGGCCGATTATTTCCGTTCGAGCGCAGATTCGTCACAATTCACGCAACTTTTGGGCGCTGCAGCCGAAAACTCAGTATGTCCAAAAGAAGTCGCATCCTTCTACCCGGATATCCGCATCACGTCATTCAGCGCGGCAACAACCGTCGTCGACTGTTCTCGTATTCCTCCGATTATCGCTTCTTCTGCGAATGCACGCGCCACGGGCTGGCCGAACACGCGGTGCGACTCCACGCCATCGCACTCATGAGCAACCACGTTCATTGGATCGCGAGCTTCGATGACCCCGCCGATTTTCCGAAGTTCGTACAGCGGGTTTCGCAGCGCTATGCGCAGTACCGGAACCAAACGCGCGACGGAAGCGGCAAGCTTTTCGAACAGAGATACTTGTCGTTTCCGATTCTCACGGAGGCGCAACTCGCGGTGACGACGGCCTACATCGATCTGAATCCAGTGCGAGCAGGCAGCGTTCGCGACCCGGTGGAGTATCCTTGGTCGACAGCGGCGATCCACATGGGGCAGCTCGAGCGATCCAAGATCCCGTTGGCGCTTTGGACGCCGAGCTCGTGGTATGCGGCGATGTCAGACGATGCCGGCAAGAGATGTAGCGAATATGTGAGCTGGATCGAGGAGACTCGCGCGCGGGACTACGCGCCCGAGCGGGTCAAGCAGATCGAGATCATCGAGAGGCTTTCTGCACTGCCGTATACGCGCCGGCTTGAGCGCCCTTCGCGTCAACGGGCGGCGTGAGAAATTCGGCAATTTGAGCTTTTACTGTTTCGTCGCGCAGAATTCGATGATGGCCGAGCTTCCAGGTCGAGATGATCTTGGAGCCCTTCCACGCCTGCGCGATCGCGTATCCGTGCGCGAAAGGGACTTCGGCGTCCCATGGATCGTGAAAGAGCATCACCGGAATGTCGAGGCCCGAGGCGAAACGCACCAGGTCGAGGTCCGCCATCTGTTTTCCTGTTTGCGCTTCCATCCGCGCGATGTAGCTGACCATCCGCGACTCGGGCAGACCGAGCAGTCGCGCGAATCCGCGCGCGTAGTAGGTTGGTTCGGCCGGCGGCGCGAGCAGCACGACGCGATCGACTTTCAATCCGTTTTCGATCGCCAATATGGCCGCGCCCGCCCCCAGCGAATGCGCAACTAGCGCGTGAATCGGCGCTAATAGTCGCGCAACTTCAAGCACGGCATCGGCCATGTCAGTGAGCGTTAGCCGACCGCCGGTGAGCGGCGATGCGCCGTGTCCGGGCAGATCGATCGCGACCACGTGAAATCCACGCTCCACGAGAGGGGGAACCAATCTCGCCATCTGCGCTGCGTCGCCGTTCCAGCCGTGAACGAGGAGCACGGTCGGGCGCGTGCTCGATTCGAATCCCCATTCCCACGCGACCATCGGATCGACCCGATCGCGAATCTCGAAGCGTCGTTGCGGAATCCCTGGGACTGACGGCAGCGGAGCTGGGATACGTGGTTTAGGCGAGAAAAACGCTTTGATGATCGCGTCCTCTGCCGTTTCGGGTGCGAGCTTCGCCGCCAACGCCAAGGCACAACGTCGGAGGGTAAATAGACGACCGTTCGTGCTATTGTGGATGCGCGGCAAACGTATTGAGTCCATGGTCTCCTCCCTTACGCTTTCGAAGTCTCGACTAGACGTTCGAACGCGCGTTCGGCCCGGGCATCGGCGTGTGGACTTCGCAGCAAACGCTTCGAATGATAGTAACCGAAAATGATCGCGAACATTTCGAACGCGAACTGATCGCAGTCGACGTCGGCGCGGAAATGTCCAGCTTCGATGGCGAGGCGCGCCGACTTGGCGAGCGTCTCGGTAAGTTGGATCTGAACGCCGGAGAGATAGTCACGCGGGCGTCCCTCTTTGTCGTCGAGCTCGGCCGCCGCAGCGACGAAGAGGCAGCCGCCGGGCACCCCTGGATCGCTGCCCCAACGACACCAGTTTTCAAAAAGTCGACGGATACGAGGCAGGCCGCGCGGCGCGCGAAACGCCTGTTTGATGACGACCTGCTCGAAGCGCTCAGCGGCGGCACGGAGCACTGCAACTTGTAGATCTTCCTTGGACCCAAAGTGCGCAAATAGGCCCGACTTCGAGAGACCGACTTCGCTGGCCAAGCTGCCGATGCTCAAGCCGTCCAGTCCGTCGCGCGTGGCCAAGCGAAAGGCACGATCGACGATGCGCTCACGCGTCTCAGCACCCTTTGTCGACATGAAGATAAGATACGAACGATCGTGCTATTTGTAAAGGGGTCGACCGGGTCGGCTGCAAATCGCGCGGTTGCCTTTAAAACACGTGCAAAATTAGTCGTTTGAAGGGGTAGAGCGTGACCACCGTAGCTTTGGCTGTCGGGCGGCTCTGGTTTCGTCGAGGCGGCGGAGGGCGGTGCCGTGGGGCGCGTTCTTGGCGATTTCGGGATCGCGGGCGGCTTCTTCTGCGATGGCGATCATGGCCTCGCAGAATGAGTCGATGGTCTCCGGCGTTTCGGTTTCGGTCGGCTCGATCATGAGCGCGCCGGCGCCGCCGGTCACGGCCGGTAACGGAAAATAGATCGTCGGCGGGTGATAGCCGAAATCCATGAGTCGCTTGGCGACGTCGAGCGTCTGCACGCCCGTCTCTTTTTTCAGCTTCTTGTCGGTGAGCACGACTTCGTGCATCGACGGCTGATCGTAGGCGAGCGAGTAGGTGCCCGACAGGCGCGCGCGAACATAGTTGGCGTTGAGCACCGCGAGCTCGGTGGCGCGGGTGAGTCCTTCGCCGCCCATTTCGCGCATGTACGTATAGGCGCGAACGAACATGCCGAAGTTTCCGAAGAACGAACGCATGCGGCCGATTGATTTCGGAATGTTGTAGTTGAGCTCGAACTTGTCGCCCTTTTTCTCGACGGTGGGCGTGGGCAAGAATGGCTCCAGCGCTTTGCCGACGCCGACCACGCCCGAACCTGGACCACCACCACCATGCGGCGTGGTGAAGGTCTTGTGGAGGTTGATGTGCATGACGTCGACGCCCGCTTCGCCCGGACGAACTTTGCCGAGCAGCGCGTTGAAGTTGGCGCCGTCCATATAGACCAGACCGCCGGCTTCGTGGACCACGTCCGCGATTTCGCCGAGCTGGATTTCGAACAGTCCCAGCGTCGACGGATTGGTGATCATGATAGCGGCGATTTCGCCCTTATGCGCTTCGCACGCGCTCTTGACCACGTCGGTGTGAAGCAAGCCGTCGGCGCCGGTCTTGAGCGAGACGACTTGGTAGCTGTTGAGGGTACAGCTGGCTGGATTGGTGCCGTGCGCCGAATCGGGAATGAGCACTTTGGTTGGACGTCGACCCTTGCTCTCATGATAGGCGCGGATCATCATGACGCCGGCCAGCTCACCTTGTGCACCGGCGGCGGGCTGCAGCGTGACGCGCGAAAATCCACCGAGCTCGCATAGCGTTCGTTCGAGTCGCCACATGAGCTCGAGCGCGCCTTGCATCGACGACTCGGGCTGCATCGGATGAAGCTCGGCGAAGCCACGCATGCGGGCGACGCGCTCGTTCACCTTGGGATTGTATTTCATGGTGCACGAGCCGAGCGGATACATGCCGATGTCGATGGCGTAGTTCCAGCGCGAAAGACGGGTGAAGTGCCGCGTGACCTCAACCTCGCTCACTTCGGGCAATTCTGGCGCCTCGGCACGCACCAGATCGCCAAACAGCTTTTTCGTGTCGGCGGCGGGAACGTCGAGCGGCGGCAGCGACGCGCC
>PLXG01000131.1 GCA_003153195.1 Myxococcales bacterium | reverse complement strand
ACCAGCCACGTGCTAGACTGATAACGAAATCGCGATGGGATGTCCTGACGAAAATACGATCGACGCCTATGTAGCTGGAACGCTGGATGAAACTGTTCATGCGCCGATCGCAAAACATCTGAGCGAGTGCGCCGAATGTCGGCGTCTGGTCTCGGTCCTGGCTCGTGGACTCGATCAAAAAGCCGTGGTTCACGGCGGAACCATTGTTCAAGGAAGCGCCGGAACCGACCACGATTCCGGTGACACGTTGTTCAGTCCCGCGAACACCGGCGCGCCCTTCTTTCCCCAATTCGCTCCTTCCGATCTGATCGGCGAACGCTACCGCATCGTCCGTTTCATCGCCGAGGGCGGAATGGGTGCGGTCTACGAGGCAGAAGACATCGAGCTTGCGGCCCGGGTCGCGCTCAAGACGGTCCGGCCCGAAATCGCCGCGCAGCCTCGCGTGCTCGATCGCTTCAAACGCGAGATCTTCCTCTCGCGCAAAGTTACGCATCCGAATGTCTGCCGCATCTTCGACATGGGCTTTCACCAGTCCCCGTCCCAGGAGCGCATTGCTTTTCTCACGATGGAGTTTCTCGACGGTGAAAACCTCGCCATACGGATCGAGCGCGACGGAAAAATGAATCCAGTAGAGGCGCTGCCGCTCATCGAACAGATGGCCTCCGCGCTTCAGGCAGCGCACGAAGCGGGCGTTGTTCATCGCGATTTCAAGAGTCCCAATGTCGTGCTCGTCAGCGCGCCGAGCGGCGTGCGAGCGGTGGTCACCGACTTTGGTTTGGCGCGCAGCGCTTCCGACGAAGGGCTGGCCGCATCCACCACCGGGCAGGCCGGGCTGGTCGGAAGCCCAGCTTACATGGCGCCGGAGCAGGTCGCTGGAAAAGAGATTTCCGCCGCTGCCGACATCTACGCGCTCGGTGTGGTGATCTACGAGATGATGACTGGCGCTTGGCCCTTCTTGGCCGAGACCCCTGCCCTCACCGCGATCAAGCGACTGCAGGAGCGCGCGCCTTCGCCACGGCTCCTCGTTCCCACCCTCGATCCGCAGTGGGAAAAAGTCATCCTGCGCTGCCTCGAGCGCAATCCGGCCGATCGCTTCGCAGCGGTCACGGAGGTGTCGCAAGCCTTGCAGGCCGGCGCCTCGGCGCCTCGCGGCGAGAGCCAGCGCATCGACACGCTCATCGGGCGCAGCATCGGGAACTACATTGTCAAGAAGCGCATCAGCGAAGGAGCGACCGCGGCAGTGTACTTGGCGGAGCATCCGCAGATCGATCGGCGCATCGCGGTCAAAGTGCTGCATCCAAAACTTTCGAGCAATCGAGAGATCGTCGAGCGTTTCTTCACCGAGGCGCGCGCGATCAGCGCGATCCATCACCGACATATCGTCGAAGCGCTCGATTTCGGTGAGCTCTCCGACGGCACCGTCTATTTCGCGATGGAGTGGCTCGAGGGCCGCAGCCTGGACGCTCTCATTTCCAGCGAGTCGCCGCTTTCGGTCGATCGTTGTATCCAGATTCTACGCGAGGCCGGCGAGGCTCTCACCGCGGCGCATGCCCTGGGAATCGTGCATCGCGATCTCAAGCCAGCAAATATTTTTCTCAGTACCCGGCAAGGCGATCGAGAATCGGTCAAAGTACTCGACTTTGGTATCGCCAAACTGACCGATACCCGATTGCGCGGCGGCTATGAGACCGCGGCAGGCGCGATCTTTGGCACGCCAGCCTATATGTCGCCGGAGCAGTGTCGCGGCGCGCACGCCGACGTCGACGCCCGCAGTGATATCTATGCGCTCGGCGTGATCACCTACGAGATACTAACGGCCAAACTGCCCTTTCCACAGGAGCGACTCGCCGATCTTTTGCTTGCGCACATGAATGAGTCGCCCAAAGCACCGTCGGCGCTCAATCCAGCGGTCTCGAACGCAGTCGACGAAGTGATTTTGCGTGCTCTCGCCAAAGACAGGGACGATCGGTTCTCGGACGTAAGGGCCTTCGTCCGCGCATTCGAAGAATCGGCACGTCCAATCAAAACAGGTCGGACATGGCGAATTGGTGCTGCCGTGACGGCGATGGCGGTTGCGGTGCTGTTCTACTCTTTCAATCGGCCGCGGTCTGGTCCATTGCCTCCGGTGACTCCTAGAGCGTCTACGCTCGCGGCGGTCACTCCGGCGGCGAGCCCTCTCCCCACCGCCACTGTCGAAATTCGCGTGCTTCCAAATTCGGCGGTTCTGCTCGTCGATGGCGCGGAGGTACGAAACCCGTACCGATCGACCGCAACCGCCGGAAATTTGCCCCATCGCGTCGAAGCCCGCGCGCCGGGATATCTGAGCGAAACGCAAACGATCCTGTTCGACTTAGATCGAACTGTGGAAATCGAGCTCAAGCCTGAACTAGACCTTCGCGCGGAGAAGTCCCTCCCTCCTACATCGAAGCGCCTCTCAACGCCCACCGGGCGAAAGAGAGACCGCGCGCTCCTTACCGACTATCCGGAGTAATTCGCGAAAGGCGAGCTCGTGCTTCTTTTGTCAGAGATGCTGAAGTGGACTGAGACGCGCTTTCAGCGGCGGCGGCCGGGTTTGGAGCGCTCCGGTCTTCGTTCGGGTCGGGCCCGTTCGGGTCTCGGCCGTTCGGTGTTCGGCGCTTCAAAGCGGCCATGCTCTCGAGGTCGTTCGGTGCGGCCGCGTTCGGGCCTCGTCCGTTCAGATTTCGCCCGTTCGGAGCGACCGCGTTCAGGTATCGCTTGTTCGGCGCGCGCCTTTTTGCCGGCGCGTTCGGGCACACCTTGCGCCACGCCCGCCGCCCGACGCAGCTTGGCCAGCTCGGGCGGCAGCAGCGGTCGGAATTTTCCCGGTGCCACCCCTTCGGTGGTGAGCCCGGCGTAGGACACGCGTTCGAGCCTGAGCACCTCGTGCCCGATCGCCTCCATCATGCGATGGACCTGGCGATTGCGTCCCTCGTGAATGGTGATCTGCAACCATCCATTGCGATCGCTGGTTCCGCGCGCCACCAGCATCACTTCGGCCGGCGCGGTTTTGATACCGTCGTCGAGCGTGATGCCTTCCTTGAGCTTCACCAGATCGTCGGGCGTGAACAGTCCGTGCACTTTGACGTGATAGGTCTTCTTGACCTCACGCTTGGGATGCATGAGCCCGTTGGCCAGCGCGCCGTCGTTGGTGAGCAAGAGAACGCCCTCGGTGTTGAAATCGAGTCGCCCGATGGGATAGATGCGTTCGTCGACATTGAGGAAATCCATCACTGTCTTGCGCTTCTCTGGATCTGATCGCGTGGTGACGCAGCCGCGCGGTTTGTTCAGCAGAAAATAGACGTGACGCTCGGCGATGGCACGTTTGCCCGAGACCGTGACCTTGTCGCGCGCGGGATCGATGCGCGTGCCGAGCTCGGTCACCACTTGACCGTTCACGCGCACTTCGCCGCGCGTGATCATCTCCTCGGCATGACGGCGCGACGCGATGCCGGCCTGCGACATGAACTTCTGCAGTCGGGTTCCTTCGCTAGGCTTTTTCACGGGCGGTCCAAGGCGGGTGTCAGCGTTTACGCTCCCGATTCCAAATCGTCGCGAGAGTGTTTGCTGGTCACTTCCAGCGCCTCGAACTCGTCAGCGGGAACCGTCGGCTCTTGGAGCTTCTCGGGCCGGGGCAGCGTCGGCCGGCGCTCGAAATCGCTCTCGGGATTTTCCGCCAGATTAGTGGTGGGAATGATGCCTTCACCGGCGGTACGAATCAGGCGATCGATCTCTTCCAGCTCTTCGTCGTCGTCTGCCAAATTGGGTTGGGGAAGCTCGACCCGCGCCAACGTCGGCGCCGAATCGGCTGCTGCCGCATCTTTGGCGATCGCGTCGTCCTCGAGCGAACCTTCGGGCGCCACACCGGCCAGCGCCTCGACCTGCGCTTGATGCTCTTCGGAGAGCTCGTGAAATTCGCGCAGGCTGGGCAGATCTTTCAAGTCGCCCAAATTGAAGAACTCGAGGAAGTCGCGCGTGGTGCCGTAGAGCATCGGACGACCCGGCTCCTCTTTTTTACCGAGGATGCGCACCATTGAACGCTCGAGCAAGGTCTTGAGCGTTCCGCCCGAATCGACACCGCGAATCTGATCGATCTCCGGCCGGGTGATCGGCTGGCGATAGCTGACGATGGCCAAGGTCTCGAGCTGCGCGCGCGTGAGCCGGACCGGCTTTTGCGCCAGCAGCTTCTGCACGAAGGTCGCGTTTTCGGGGTTGGTGCGAAACTGAAATCCACCAGCGACATTGTGAAGTTGAAAACCGCGCACGCTCGAGCTCACTTCGACGGCGGCCACCGCTGCACGCACTCGCGCCAGCTCGGTCTCGCCGACCAGATCGCCGAGCTGCTTCAAGGTGAGCGGACGGTCGGCGGCGAACAGCAAGCTCTCCACGATCGATTGCAGTCGCGGCGATGCGGCGTCGGCCGAGCCGGGATCGGGCGGAATGTCGGAGAACTCCACTTCCACGTTTTCAGTTTCGAAGCGCGGCGAGGTCGGCTCGAGCCGCTCTACGTTGTCGAGATTGCTATCGGCGCTGAGCTCATTTTCGGTATCGCTGTTGACGCTGAGCTCGCTGTCGTTTCCTTCGCTGCTGAGCTCGAGCTCGGCGGAACTATCTTCGGCGCTAAGATGGATCTCTGCGGTGCTGGCATCGTCGGACACGCTCTCGACGGCGGCAGATTCGTCCACCGCAGCTTCGAGACGTTCTGATTCCGCGACCGGTCCGCCCTTTTTGCCCTTCTTCGCGCTCATTTGTACTCCCCTTCGGTCGGAAGCTTCGCGTCCGCCATCTGGCCTTTGAGATCGCTACTCGCCGAGCTGATGTAGATCTGGCCGGTCTCCTCGGTTTGCGTGATGCGAACCAGCTTGATTCGCGTCAGCTCCAAAATCGCGAGGAAGGTCACCACCACCTGATGCTTCACACCCGCGATGGTGGTCTCACCCTCCACGCCGTCGAAACAGGACTCGAATGTAAAGGTGCCTTCGCGCTCCAGCCGATCGACGATCTCGTTGATGCGATCGCTGATCGAAACTCTGTCAACCACCACATCGTGCGCCATGGTGATCTTGGCGCGCGACAAAACTTTTTCGAGCGCTTCGATGAGATGAAACACGGGGATCTCGGCGAGCGGCGCCTGATTGGGCAGCGCGTGCATGCCGGCGATGTCCTCCGCGGGCGCGCCACGGCCCCACACATTGCGACCCATGACCGGGCGATCACCGAGCTGGCCGGCCGCCTCTTTGTACTTTTGATATTCGAGCAGGCGCCGAATGAGCTCTTGCCGCGGATCGAGGCCGTCTTCGTCCTCTTCGTCCACCTCCTGCTGAAGCTCCGCCGGGTCGGGCGGCACCAGCTCGCGCGACTTGAGGTACGCCAGCGTCGCCGCCATGAGTAGGTACTCGCCGGCGACATCGAGGTTGAGCGCGCGCATCACGTCGAGCGTCTTCAAATACTGATCGGTGATGAACGCGATGGGAATGTCCACGATCGAGAGCTCGTGCTTTTTCACCAGATGCAAAAGCAGATCGAGTGGGCCCTCGAATTCGGGCAAACTGAGACTGAGCTTTTCCCCGTCGGGAATCTCACTTTCGAAATCGGTTTCTGCCCCCATCTGCCGACGAGTATGGCGATCGATCCACGAAAGATCGAGCGAAAAGCGTGCGTTAGGGGGTGTCCCTCATTATTGGACCGAGGCAAACGGAGCGAGGAGCCCGAGATGCAAGGCGCGACGAAGGAAGCTATCCGTAG
>PLXG01000316.1:2415-6771 GCA_003153195.1 Myxococcales bacterium | reverse complement strand
CTTGCGCCGAGTCGAAGACACCGAGCTGCGTCACCACGATGTCCTGATTGACGTTGAACGTGTGGCCGAGCGACCCGGTCCACGCTTGATTGCCGACGATTCCCGCTGAAATGTTGTACGCGGTGACCGAGCAGCTCGACGGCGTCTGCCCGCGGACGAACACCCACGCGAAGGCCGGCAGCGAAATGGCGCCATTGTCAGGCGAACAGCCGGTGGCCGAATCTCCGACAGCAGGTGAGCCGGCGCCGCACGGCGCGTTCATTCCGCCCACGCCAAGATAGGAGTCGGGTGAGTTGCAGTTGGCAGCGTTGTCGCCGAGGATGCCGATGCGCACACGCGACGAGCTTCCGCCCACCGCGTTGTTGTTGAAGCCTTCGCGGTTGCAGNNGCGCTCCGCCCGGCGTCGGCTGCTCAAATACGATCAACACTTGCGACAGCGGAACCGAGTTGAAGGTCTCGAGCTTGGCCTCGGTGTTGTCCATGCCGGGCGAGCCGCTGTTGAGCAGCGTCTTGTTCTGCCAGATCGCGGCATCGTAGTTGAAGGTCGCGTTGTTGCCGTCGGCCTTGAGCGCCAACGTCCAGCCACCGCCGTCGGTGGTCATGTCGCAATAGGCTTGAAAATCGGATCCGCCGGTGTTGAGCGTGTAGACACCGTCGGCGTCGGCGGGCTGCGCGGTATGGAGCGCCAAACAGGAGCCCGGCCGCACACACGCGCCGCTCGAAAGTACGTAACCGGTCGCGCAGGTCGTGCAAGCCGCGGCGCCGGTACACGCGGTGCAGCTGCTCGGACAGGTGGTGCACACCGTGTCGGCGCTGAGAGCGCACGCGGTGGATTGATACGTTCCCGTTGCGCAGACCGTACAAGTCGAGCACGTGTCGGCGGTACCGTCGACCAAGTAGTGAGTGGAATCGCACGCCGCACATTGTTGGTTGCCGGCGCTGGTGCAGGTGGACGAGCCCGAGCACCCAGCGATGGCGGTGCAGACCGCGCAGGAAGATCCATTTAGATAGCTGCCAGATGCGCAGCTGGTGCAGTTGCTCGCCGAGGCGCCGTTGCAGGTCGCGCAGCCCGCGTTGCACGGCGAGCAGACGCGATCGCTGCCGCCACCGCACGGAGTGCTCTGATATTTCCCCGCCGGACAGGCGCCCGAACAGGCCGCGCAAGTCGCGTCGGTGATGGCGGTGCAGGCAGCGGTTTGGTATTCAGTGCCGTTGCAAGTCGTGCAGCTCGCGCAAGCGGTGTCCGCGACCGCGCTACAGGCTGCAGTTTGATATTGGTTCATGCCGCAGCTGCTGCAGGTCGTGCACTGAGTGTCGGTGGTGGGACCGCAGGCGACGGTTTGAAACTGGTTCATGCCGCAGCTCGTGCAGGTCAAACACATCGTGTCGCTGGTCGGAGTGCACGCGGCGACCCTGTAGGTTCCGAGGCCGCACGCCGAGCAGGTGGCGCAACTGGTCCCGCTGCCGGTATAGCCACCGTTGCAGGTGCAGGTGAATCCGCCGCCGGTGTTGGCGCAGGTGGCTTGGACGTCACAGTTGGCCAGCTGCATCGCGCATTCGTCAATGTCCATGCAGCCGGTCTTGCCGGTTCCCGAGTAGCCGCTCGGACAGTCGCCGCAGTCGTAACTGCCGGGCGTGTTGGTGCAGGTAGTGAGCGAATCGCAGCTGTTCATCTGGCTGCACTCGTCGATGTCGACGCAACCCGCTTGGCCGCCGCCGGTGTATCCGGCCGGACAGTCGCCGCAGGTGAAACCGCCCGGCGTGTTGTTGCAGGTGACGCTTGGGTCGCAGCCGCCGTTTCCAACCAAACACTCATTGATATCGACGCAACCGGAGTCTCCGTCGCCGGTATAACCGAGCGGGCAGTTGCCACAGCTGTGCGAGCCGACGGTGTTGGTGCAGGCGGTGAGCGCGTCGCAGCCGCCGTTGTTTGTCTGACATTCGTCGACGTCCTCGCAAGTCGAACCGTCGCCGGAAAAGCCGGCGCTGCACATGCACATGAAATCGCCGGCGGTGTTGGTGCAGGTGGCGTTGGCGTCACAGCCGCCGTTCGCGGTCATGCATTCATTAATGTCGGTGCAGGTGGCGCCGTCGCCGTTGAATCCGCTTTTGCACGCACAGGTGTAGCTGCCGGCCGTATTTTCGCAGACCGCGTTTGCGTCGCAAGGAGTGCCCGATGCGCATTCGTCCACGTCGCTGCACAGCGTTCCGTCGGAATTGGGATCGTCATACCCCGCAGGGCAGGTGCAGATCGCGCTCCCGCTCGAGTCGTCACAGGCGGCCAGCGCATCGCAGTGCGCCGCGGCGCAAGTGGCGGCGCCGGTCGACTTATGAGTCGTCGGGGAAGGAGATGAACATGCGGCAATCCACACCATCGAACAGACGAGCGCAATGCGAAGCGGCACCATGGAGCCTCCCTCTCGTCGGAGTGACACGTAATTCCTCTTCCATTTTATCTCATCGCGGGTCCTCACGGAAAGTCTTTTCACAGGTGATTTACTGAGTGTTCCGATGTGCTGAAGTGTGGGCGTGTAGGCGCGGGTCCGCTTTTTACGCGAAGATCAAGCCTGGAATTCGGCGAGCCGAAAACGCAACATTCGAACCACAATGTCACACGCCCGATTGATTGCTACCGAGCTCAAGCTCGATCCTGCTCAAGTGGAACGCACCCTAGCGCTCTTTGCCGAAGGCGCCACCCTGCCCTTCGTCGCTCGCTATCGCAAAGAGGTGACCGGCAACCTCGACGAGGTGCAGCTGGGAAAGATCATCGAACGCAGCCAGTATCTCGGCGAGCTCGACGCGCGCAAGAAGACCGTGCTCGATCAGATCCGCGAGCTCGGCAAGCTCACGCCGGAGCTCGAAAAGAAGATTACGCTCACACTTTCCAAGACCGAGCTGGAAGATCTCTATCTTCCTTACAAGCCCAAGCGACGCACTCGCGCGATGATCGCCAGAGAGCGCGGACTCGAGCCGCTCGCCGCACGGATCCTCACGCAGGCGAGCAGCGAGCCTTCGCTCGACGAGCTGGCCAAGCCCTACCTCGACGCCGAGAAGGGCGTGCCTGATGTGGAGACCGCGTTTGCCGGCGCGCGCGACATCATCGCCGAGCAGGTGGCCGACCGCGCCGATGTTCGCGCCGAGCTGCGCAAGTTGGCGCTGGCCGAAGCCGAGTTCACCTCAGCAGTACTCAAAGGAAAAGAAGAAGAGGGCAAAAAGTTCAGCGACTATTTCGATCTGCGCGAGCCGGCGCGAACCATTCCGTCGCACCGCATGCTGGCCATGCGCCGCGGAGAAGCAGAAGGATTTCTGCGCGTCAAGCTCGACGTCAACCGCACGCACGCGCTCGATCGCGTGCGCGCCTCGACGATCGAAAAGCGTGGACAGCTGATCGCCGAGCTCGAACGCGCCGTCGACGATGCCTACGATCGGTTGATCTTCCCTGCCATCGAGGTCGACATCCGTCTGCAGGTAAAAGACCGCGCCGATGGCGAAGCGATCTCGGTCTTCGCCGACAACCTACGCAACCTGCTGCTGCAGTCGCCGCTCGGTGGAAAGTCGGTGTTGGCGGTCGATCCTGGTTATCGCACCGGCTGCAAGGTGGTGGTCATCGACACCGAAGGTAACTTGAAACAGAACGAAGTGATCTATCCCAGTCAATCGGACGCGCAGAGATCGCGCGCAGAGCAGACGGTCGAGGCGCTCTGCAAAAAGTATTCGATCGAAGCGATCGCCATCGGCAACGGCACCGCGGGACGTGAAACGGAAGCGTTCGTGCGCAAGCTAAAGTCGGAACAGCGAATTGGCGCGGCGCGCATCGTGGTGGTGAATGAATCGGGTGCTTCGATCTATTCGGCGTCGGAAGTCGCGCGCGAGGAGTTGCCCGATCAAGACGTGACCGTGCGCGGCGCGGTGTCGATCGGTCGACGCCTACAAGATCCGCTCGCCGAGCTGGTGAAGATCGATCCCAAGTCGATCGGCGTCGGACAATATCAGCACGACGTNNTCGGCGTCGATCTCAACACCGCGTCGGTGAAGCTGCTCAGTTACGTAGCCGGAATCGGCGAGACGCTGGCGCGCAACATCGTCCAGTTCCGCGCGCAAAAGGGCAGGTTCGTCAGTCGCAAAGCGCTGCTCGAAGTTCCGCGACTCGGAGGCAAGGCGTTCGAACAGGCGGCGGGATTTTTGCGCGTTCGCGACAGCGCGCATCCACTCGACAACTCCGCGGTGCATCCCGAGAGTTACGACGTGGTCGCGCAAATGGCGAACGATCTCGGCGTCGATCTGAGCGGCCTGGTTGGCCGACCGGACGTGGTGCGCCGAATCGACGCCAAAAAATATGTCACCGAAGAGCGCGGA
>PLXG01000316.1:0-2406 GCA_003153195.1 Myxococcales bacterium | reverse complement strand
AAGACGGGCTGGTTCACATCTCCGAGCTTTCGTCACAGTTCGTGCGCGATCCCAAGGAGGTGGTACGGGTCGGTCAGCGCGTCAAGGTGCGCGTGCTCACCGTCGACGTACCGCGACGACGAATCGGGCTGAGTATGAAGCAAGCTGCGGCACCGGCCGAACGTCCGATGGCAAGTGCGTCGCCCAAGCCCCGTCCAACGACGACCGGCCCAAACCCCTCAGCTGCACGACCGAGCCATCCGCGCCCTACCGCTCGTCCCGAAGTCAAACCGCAGACGCCGTTCAACAATCCGTTCGCCGCGCTCCGCAAAACCTCGNNCAAAACCTGAGCTCAGAGTGGGCCGTCTTTCAGTCGCGTTTCGCCAGCAGCTTCTTGGCCTCGGCTTGCGCCGCGTAATTGTCCGATGCCATCTCGCCGGACGTCTCGATGTGCACTGAAATGATCTCGCTCAGCATCCGCCTGCGCTCCGCCCGATCTTTCTTCTGCGTCAAACAGAGCTTCGCCAGCGCCAACCGATTGGGAAGATAGTCCGGCGCAATCGCGATCGCACTCTTGAAGTGCGGCAGCGCGGCATCACACCCGCCCATCTTCTTGGCCGGCAGCTGGGCGATGAGTATTCCATCCAGTCGGTCGGGTGCGCCAAAGGCGATCGAACGATTCAGCGCCAAGCTTCGCTCGACCGCGGCTTTGATCCAAGCGGACTGAAGCTCCACCGTTTCGCGACCGTAGCTCTCCGCCCAGCTCAGAAGCGCTTCGGCGTAAAAAATCATGAGCGGTACATCTTTGACGGTGGCGCCCACGAACACATCATCGGCCACCTTTCCGCTGGTCGCGCGCGCCCGCATGTCCGCGTTCGACAGCGACATGGCGCGCTCCGCACAGGCGATGGCCTCGGCGAAATCCTTGTGCCGGTCGAGATCGTCCTCTTTCTTGTAGTGGTTGAATCGTCCCCGCTGAAATCGCGCCAATCCGAGCTTGTACAAGATCGAAACGTCGGCCGGTCGCTGACGAAGCGCCGCGGAATAGTTCGCCACCGCATCGCCGAGCTGAGCTCCGCGTGCAGCGTACGCCACATCGCCGTCGTGGATCAGTCCTTCGAGCACCGCGTCCGACACGTCTTGAAACCCGGTGTCGTTGTACGACCAGGCAGCGTTTCGAACGGTCGGCGCGCATGAGATGGCGAACGACGCGAAGCAGAGGAGAAGTCTTCTCATGGCGCGGAGATCGGCGTGCCCTTGAAGCATCCGACCGTGTACGGATATTCATACGTGGCGTGATAGTGATAGAGCGAGACCATCTGGCCATCCCATTCGATCAGGTGGGTGTGTCCGTGACACTCGTCGAGGTCGGCATCCGTGAGGATTTTTCCATTTTCGCCGCGCACGCCGTAAATTCCGAATCCATCCCGCGCGTAGCCCATCAGCGCCGAGTGATCTGTTCCCGGATCGGCCAGACAGCTTGAGACACTATGATAATGATATTCGCCGTTCATCTCGGGATGCGCCTGGCACGCATCTTGAGTTTCATGCGCCACCGCATCTCTGCCTTCCGCGTCGAGTGAATTGAAAAATGCAGAGCCGGTCAAAAGCACGCCCACTGTCCCCAGTCCGACGCAGGTGGGCGAAGTCGCAATCGTCGGCGTCGCGGACAGCGCCCAATTAAGGGTGTGCTGTCCAATCGAGTTGGGATTTCGATCGTACTGATAGGCGGGATCGACCGTCGAGATCGGAAACGTGCCAGTGTTGTGATTCGGAAGTCCGTTGCCACTGACGGTGCGAGTGGTCCCGCTCACGGTCGCGCTAAAAGTATGCGCGCTCCACGCGACCGATCCTTGCACGACAACCTTGGCGTTGAAATCGAACGTGCCGTCGCTCTTGATCCAAGGTCCATCGGTCATCGCTCCGCCGGCATTGCCGGAAAAACTCGTCTGACAGGAATAGAGGTAACCGATTTTCGGAGAGGAGCCGTACTTACCATCGCCGATGGGCAAATTCGACCGATCGAGCGGATCGCCCGCGCCGGTGGCAGCATCGCTTCCCGCGTCGGCTGTTGTAATCGAATTGCCGGACTGACATCCCAACGAGCTGATGATGACGAGAGGGACGAGATGCGTTCTTGCAATTCTCATGGAGCGGAAGCGCACCCTAACAACGCGAACGTTTTTTGTCAGTGAAAAATCACCGACAGAAATAAAGCGATCGCCGATCGATGACGCGCGCAAGCATCGCTGCGCACGTGCCTATTTTTTGAGCAAGGGAACTAAGCTTCTGTTCTTGCGCGAACTGTTTTCCATGAAGTGCGTGAATCCCACAGTGTGTCCACAGTCCGACGTCGCGAAAATGTCAGACATTACTGAATGAGCAGCTCGAACTGGCCGACCGTCGACAGTCTACAGTCGACGGTCT
>PLXG01000443.1 GCA_003153195.1 Myxococcales bacterium | reverse complement strand
TCGCGCTCAGCAAGGTATTCAACACCTTGATAGCATTCGGCTTGTTAAGTGGCTGTGGCGGGCCGACTTCGTCCAATTCAGCGCTGCAAGGCGCCACCGGTTCGGAGACTTCCAGTGCGCTTTGTGTGCGTGCGACTTGCGCAAATTGTACTGCGCAAAATGTCCAGAGTGGAACGCTCATCGACGACAAATGCAGCGGACAGCTCAATTGCGCAACCTGCGCGACCACGGCCCCGGTCAACCTCGGCTGCTTCGCGGACGAGCCGGCACGCGACGTGGCCAACCTGACCAGCCTCAGCCCGGTGACGGTGGAGACCTGCATTCAGACCTGCAAGGACGGAAACTATGCGATCGCCGCGCTGCAGGATCGGTATCAATGCTTCTGCAGCAATTCGTTTGGCAAATACGGTTCGCTGAGCGCGGACCAATGTTCGGATCCATGCGGCGGCAACCCAACGGAGATCTGCGGCGGCGCATGGGCCAACTCGCTCTACACCACGACCGTCGCCTGCGTACCGACGACCTGCGCCGCGCAACAGAAGAACTGCGGCACGATTCCCGACGGCTGCGGCGGAACGCTCAACTGCGGCGGGTGCGGCAACGGACAGACCTGTGCGACCAACCTCTGTACGTACGGCTGCTACGCTGATGAACCGACGCACGATCTTCCGAACTTGGTGAACGCCGCCGACGCAAACGGACACCTCACCGTCGAGTCGTGTCTACAGGCCTGCACCACCGCCAACTTTGCCTTCGCCGGCCTGCACGGAGGGCTATGCTACTGCGGCAATTCGTTCGGTAAGTACGGCCCCGTGAGCGCAGATTCCTGCGCCTACAAATGCTCTGGCAACGTCGACACGGTTACCGGAGCTCCGCTCAGCACCTCGGTAGAAAACACCTCGTTCATCGAGATCTGCGGTGGTGACAACACGAACAGCATCTTCCCAACGGGAGCCCACTGCACCCCGACGACCTGCGCGGCGCAAGGGAAGAGCTGCGGCACGATCCCCGACGGCTGCGGCGGGACACTCAATTGCGGCGGATGCGGTTCGGGACAAACCTGCATAACCCACTTGTGCACGGTCGGCTGTTTCGCGGATCAAGCGACGCGCGATCTGCCCAATCAAGTGGACGCCACCGACGCAAACGGCCACGTCACCATCGAATCGTGCATCGGGACTTGCAAGACCGCGAACTTCACCTACGCGGGTTTGCAGGTCGGAAATCAATGCTTCTGCGGAAACACCTACGGCTCGTATGGTCCGCTGACTCCCGACTCGTGCGCCACCAAATGCACTGGCGACACCGACACCAGCTCCGAATATCCGCTCAGCCAGTCGGTGGAGTACTCAGAGTTCATCGAAGTGTGCGGCGGTCCCTACGCCAACAGCGTGTTCCCGACTGCGCAAAGTGGTTGTGGCACCTGCGCCGACGGTCAAGTCTGCGGCCAGAACGGTTGCGTCACGCCTCGCGCGGCAACGCTCGGAATCTCCGTCTCGGCGGCGGGCGCGTTGATCTCGGGCACGGGTACTCCCGGCGTCACCTATGAAATTCAGGCGAGCTCGAACCTCACGAGCTGGAGCAACATTGCCGCCCTAACGGCGGACGTCAGCGGCAACTTCTCCTATACGGACACCAGCGGCAACGGCGCACGATTCTATCGCGCAATCGTCCTCTAGGCGCCTTCCGACCCGTCCCTCGATAAACCGCAAAAACCGGCAGCCCAACTTGCGCAGAACGCGATGCGCAAGTTGTAAAACAGGGCGCCGCTGAAGTCCGCCGCCTAAAATAAAACATTAAATAACAGTAAGTTAAGAATCGAAAGCAGTTGGCACATTGATCGCACCGTCCGCCCTGCAATGAGACCCGAGATTCGGCGGAGTGGCTGGGGTCAATGGTCGTCACTGAGATCTGTCAGCCATAGCAACTGGAGCCGATACTGTTCGCTAAGATCTGAAAAATGCATTAAAAAGTGCGGCTCAGGAGTCGGTACAAAAACTGCTGTTAGTAGCATGGGTGGGGAGAAACGATGAGCGTGCTCGAATCAGTTGGTTCTAACCAACAAAAGTCGGCGTCCGAAGACAGAAATACGATCGCCCTCATGTATCACGTACTCGGTAAGGCCGAAGGACCGTTGGCGGATCCGCACTACGCGATTCAGATGGAGTCGTTCCTGTCGCACCTGGCGCTTTGCCAAGGCGCCGGTGGCGGCGTCACCAGTGCGCGCGATTGGCTGGAGGGTGCAGCTGGTGTGATTTTCACGTTCGACGACGGCCACGAAAGCAACTACCACCTGGCGTTTCCCACGCTCGCCACGGTTGGCGCCACCGCCGATTTCTTCGTCAATCCCGCCCAGGTGGGCACGCCCGGCTTCGCCACTTGGTCGCAGCTGAGAGAGATGTCCGAGGGCGGCATGTCGATTCAGTCGCACGGATTCGACCACCGCTACTTTTTGACTGAGCTCACCACCCCGCGCCTGCGCGAGGACCTCCTCCGCGCCCGCCACGAAATCGAAGACCACGTCGGTCAGTCGGTCACCTTGCTGGCGCCTCCCGGTGGGCGCAATCCACCGCGCCTGGTTCAGATCGCCAGGGAGTGCGGCTACACCCACGTCCTCAATTCCAGGCCCGGTCGCATCGTCAGCGACCAGAGCGCAGTCTTCTCCCGCCTGGCAGTGACCGCCAAGGTGGCGCTCGAATCGATCGAAGCCTGGTTGAATGGTGGAACTGCGCTGGTCGGCCTACAGATCCGCCACGCCATTCTCGCCCTCGCCAAAGCGCTGTTCGGAGATCGCTACTATCAACAGATTCGTCAACGCCTCCTCGATATGGCGCCGGCGTGAACGTTCGTCCGCAGCGGATTCTCTACATTGTTTCGCTGTTCCCCTGCTGGTCAGAGACTTTCATCGTGCGTGAGATTGCCGCGTTAATCGCGTCCGGCGTCGACGTTCAGATCCTGTCGCTCAAGGCGCCTTGCGAGAAGATGGTGCAACCTGACGCTGAGCGTTTGATGCCACGCGCGCGCCACCCGCTTGGGGCAGGTCCGGCGACGCTGGCCCGGGCTCGCGCGTTCGCCGCCCATCCGATTCTTTGGTCGTCCATCTTTGCGCGGGTCGCCGCCCGCTTGTCGAAACGCCCGGTCGATCTCGGCAAGTCGTTCGAGGCACTGGCGCGCGGCATGGAACATCTCGACTGGATCCGCGACTTCGATCCCGACGTCATCTACGCCCATTGGGCCACCTTTCCTTCGACGGTGGCGTGGGCACTCGCGCGGGTGCTCGACAAGCCGTTTGGGTTCACCTGCCACGCGCACGATATATTCGTGAACGACCACCTGCTCAAAGAGAAGATCGAGTCCGCCGATCTGGCCGTGACGATCTCCGACTTCAACGTGAACTGGCTGGCGGAACACGCCACACCGCGCGCGCGCCAAAATTTGAAAGTCGTCCATTGCGGCGTCGAGCTGGCCCAGATTCCGTTTCGCACCGACGGACGCGAGCCGGCGCTGATCGTGACGGTTGGGCGCCTCGACGCCATTAAAGGTTTCGACGTCCTGATTGGCGCGATCGCCGAGCTGGCGCGCAAAGGTCGGCAGGTGCGCTGCAAAATCATCGGCGAAGGGCCTCTCCGGTCCGAGCTCGAGGGACTCATCGCCCGACACGGTATCCAGAGCATGGTCCAACTGACCGGGGCCATGCCGCAGATTGAGGTGCGCGACGCCCTCTACTCGGCGTCGATCTTTGCGCTGCCGAGCGTCGTCACCGAGACCGGAGACCGCGACGGAATCCCCGTCTCGCTGATGGAGGCGATGGCTGCCGGAACTCCCTCGGTGAGCACGCGCGTGTCGGGAATCCCGGAGCTGATTACCGACGACAGCGAAGGACTACTCGTGCCTGAACGCGACGCGTTCGCACTCGCTCGAGCACTCGCGCGCCTACTCGATGAACCGCAGCTGGGAAAGCGCCTGGCGGTAGCCGCGCGGGCCAAAATCGAACGTGAGTTTGATGCGACCTTAGAGGCGCGCAAGATGCTACACTTATTCGCCGATGCCAGCGTTACTTAGCCCCAGTATCCTCGGTGACTTCGTGCTCGCGTCCGGCCCCGACACGGCGGACTGGGTGAGCCGACTTCCGGGAATGACGCCGGTTTCGTGCGGAGACCCCTCCCTGCACGCCGCGGTTCGCGGCGCCGTGCAATCGGGCAGTAACGAGGATGGGAGCGGGTGGCTCGCGCTCGCCGATTTGATCGAAGGCCAGCCGTCTGTGGGAGTGGATGCGATCGCGCCCGGAACGCCGCCGCAAGCCGGCTGGCGCGGCCGATTTGCGCAGGTCGTCTGGCAACCCGCTTCGCGCAAAATCGCCGCTATCACCGATCACTTCTCGACTCTTTCGCTCTACACCCTGTCGACCGCCGACGTGTTTTTAGTGGCGACCGATTTGCGACTCCTCGCCCAGTCGCCGTGGTGCAAACGCACGCTCGACCTCGAAGCGGTCTATCACTTTCTGAATTTTGCCTGCATTCCGGCACCGAAGACCATCTTCGCCGAAATCCGAAGACTCGAACCGTGCACGCGAATCGTTTGCGCGATGGACGGAACGCCTCGCTCGCCAGTTCTCGATCGCTATTTCGTACCCGAGTATCCCGAAGATCTGCGGGGCTCGGTAGACAAACTCGCCAGCGATCTTCGCGAGCGCATCGTCGCCACCGTCCAGGCCTATCGACCGGCGGGAGCGGACGGCTGGGGTTGCTTTCTTTCCGGCGGTACCGACAGCTCGAGCATCGTGTCGATCTTGGCGCGTCAAGATCGCGGACGAGTCCGCAGCTTCTCGATCGGGTTCGCCGAGGCGGGCTATGACGAGCTCGGCTACGCCCAATTGGCGGCCAAGGCGTGCGGCGCCGATCCCTCCTCCGCCAAAGTCTCGCGCGGTCAGGCGCAGGCCTTGGTCCAGCGGGTCATCGAGTCCTACGACCAGCCGTTCGGTATCGCGTCCGCCATTCCGACGATGGCATGCGCGGATCTCGCCCACGAAAAGGGAGTGCAGGTGCTCCTCGCTGGCGACGGCGGCGACGAGATCTTCGGCGGCAACCAGCGCTACGCAAAAGACAAGGTGATGGAAACCTGGTTCAACATGCCGGCGCCGCTCAAAGCGCTCGGCAGTGCCACCGGCCGCGCGATGGGCGGGAGCAAGATTCTCTTCTTGAACCGCGTGGAAAATTTCTTTCAGCGGGCGTCGATGCCCAACCCCGATCGCTTCTACACCGATGACTCTTTCGCGTCCGATCACTACCAGGAGCTCCTGCGCTCGGAATTTCGCGCAGCGGTTCCGCGCGACGCCTCGCTCGATTTCATGCGTCAGCTATTCCGACTGGGCAAAACCGGCGGACCGCTCCACCGCGTCATGCGCCTCGATCTCCTGATGGCGATTGCGCAGAACGACATTCCCAAGGTTCACGGCGCGACGCGCGACGCGGCGGTCAGCGTCCGCTTCCCCTTCCTCGATCCAGCGCTGCTCGCCTACACCTGCCGACTGCCGGAGCGTTACAAAGTCAACGGGCTGAAAAAACGCTACCTCTTCAAGCGCGCGATGAAAGACATCCTCCCGGGTGAAATCTTGCGCAAAAAGAAACAGGGATTCGGGCTGCCGATCGCCGTTTGGTTGCGCAGCGATCGCGCGTTCCAAACCATGGTCAAGGACACGCTCTTCGACGCCGGTGCCCGCGTGGGTCGACTTCTGCAGTCGGCGTTCATCGAGCGACTCATCGCCGAGCACGAAGAGGGCAGCTGGGACCATGCGGATTATGTCTGGCGCTTGTTTGTTCTAGAAATGTGGCTGCGGAGATACGGTGATGCGGCGTGAGACGAGCGGGTCGCCCGATGAGAGCGCCCGTCCGCTGCGGATTCTCATGGTGCTCGAAAGCAACTTCACCCAGCGCGGCGGTGGCGGCGCCGAGTCGCAGCTGCGCACGCTGTCGCTCTACCTCAAGAAGTTGGGGCACCAGGTGACCATCGTAACTCCGATGCTCGCCGCGGGACCGCAGATTGCGGTAGAGCGCTGCTACGGCATCCCGGTGGCGAGGTTGCGATATCCGCGGCTGCGGATCGTCGGTGGGATGGCGATGTGCCTGCGCTTTTTTATTTTCCTGTGGCGTCGGCGAAAACAGTACGACGCGTGGCACGTTCACATCGGACATCATCTCGGCGCGATCACCTGTCTCCTCGGCGCGATCATCGGCAAACCGGTGGTGGTTAAAATTTCTGGTTGGTGGGAGCTGGAAAAGGGCCTCTTGGCTCCCAAGGCCAGCCCGCTCGGCCGAGTGGCGCGGGGCTGGCTCATGCGCGCCAATGCGGTCCAGGCCATCAGTACCCGTATCGCCAGTGAGCTTGCGCGCTGCGGCTTTCCTGCCGATCGCGTGGTCGTGCTCCCAAACGCGGTCGACACCGCCCGGTTCGAGGGCGGCACCGGATCACGCCCCCCCGAAAGGCCGTTCACCGCCGTCTACGTCGGGCGACTGGTCCCGGAGAAAGATCTCTCGACGCTGCTCGATGCTTGGGCGGCGGCGTTCGGCGGGCGCTCGGATGCCGAAGTGCGGCTGAAGCTCGTCGGCGGCGGCGGATCAGAACCGTCGCTTCGCGTCCAAGCCGAGCGTCTCGGCATCGCCGGCCAGATTGAATTTCTCGGCCACCGCGATCGGGTAGAAGACGTGTTGGCCGAGGCCCACGTCGGTGTCTTGCCTTCCCTCATCGAAGGGCTGTCGAACACCCTTTTGGAGTTCATGGCCTCCAGCCTGCCCACCTTAGCGAGTCGAGTGAGCGGCAGTGAAGATTTCGTGTCGCCGGAAAATGGGTGGCTTTTCCCAGTTTCCGATGCGGCCGCCCTCGCCGCCTGTCTGCGCGAAGCGGAGGCGCTCCCCCGAGAACGTCTGCGCGCGCTCGGCCGACAGGCCCGCTCCGATGTCGAGTCCAAGGCCTCGCTCGATCACGTGGTCGGATCGCTCCTCAAGCTCTATCGCACGGCGCGAACGCCTGAACGGATTGGCTGACATGTGCGGGATCACGGGCATCGTCGCCGCACCCGGCGCACCGCTTCCGACTCCCGCGGTAGGTCACGCGATGAACGCGGCCATCACCCATCGCGGCCCCGACGACGAGGGGCTGTTCCATGACGAGCAGGCCATGATCGGAATGCGCCGGCTCTCGATCATCGATCTCGCCGGTGGTCACCAGCCTGTGCACAACGAAGACCGCACGCTGCAGGCGGTGTTCAACGGCGAGATTTACAACTTTCGCGAGCTGCGCGCCGAGCTCGAGGGACTCGGACACCAATTTTACACCCAGTCCGACACCGAGGTGATCGTTCACGGATACGAGCAGTGGGGCGATGCCTGTTTCGCGCGACTCGACGGTATGTTTGGGCTCGCGATCTGGGACACGCGATCGCGGACGCTGGTCCTGGCCCGCGATCGATATGGTGAAAAGCCCCTTTTCTACGCGGATGACGGCGCGCGGATCGTGTTCGGCAGCGAGCTCAAGTCGCTGCTGCAGGTTCCCGGGTTGCGCACCGAGGTCGACGCGGACGCGGTGCGCGCCTACGTGTGCTTCGGTTACGTGCCGGTGCCAGGAAGCATCTTTCGCGGCGTGCGCAAGCTGATGCCCGGCCACTACTTGCGTTACGTCGATGGGCGCTCGAGCGTGCACCGTTACTACACGCTCGAGCTCGGACCGAAGCTCCGACTCAGCGAGGCGGAGGCGGAAGAGGAGCTAGCGCGCCTGCTCGATCAGGCGGTCTCGAGCCGGCTGGTATCCGACGTGCCCTTCGGCGCTTTTCTGAGCGGCGGGCTCGATTCGAGCGTGGTGGTCGCCCTCATGTCGCGCCATCTTTCCAAGCCGGTCAAGACTTTCTCCNNGCCGAGCATCTTCACACCGAGCACCACGAGCTGGTGGTCGAGCCGGACGCGGTCGATCTTTTGCAGCAGCTGGTCTGGTACCTAGATGAGCCGTTTGCAGATTCCTCGGCGGTGCCGAGCTACTTGGTGGCGAAGTTGGCGCGCGAGCACGTCAAGATGGTGCTCACCGGAGATGCAGGCGATGAAGCGTTCGCCGGCTATGATCGCTACCTTCGCTTCCTCAGCCTCGAGCGACTCGGACCGGCCAAGGCGGGCGCGGCCTTCATCGCCGACACGGCGGGGCGCTTCGTTCCGGGACACCGCGGCTATCGGCTGCGCCGCATCGCCGAGCGATTGCGCCAGCCGTTTCCAGAAAGTTATCTGAGCGGTGTCGCGCTCACCCGCGCCGACGCGGCCGCCGAGCTTCTCGGGGACGCGGTTCGGCCGAGCGGGGCCGGACACTACGCCGGCTTGGCGGCGGCAGCTCAGACGGCGAGCGGCCTCGACGCGCTCGATCGCTGCATCGCGATCGATTTCGCCAGCTACCTACCCGACGACATTTTGGTGAAACTCGATCGAATGGCGATGGCCAATTCGCTCGAAGGGCGCGCGCCGTTTCTCGATCATCGCGTCGTCGATTTCGCGGTACGCCTTCCCCGCGAGTTGCGGGTTCGCGACGGGCGCGGCAAACATCTGCTCAGAAAAGTGGCCGCACGCTGGCTCCCCAAAGAGGTGCTGACCAAGCCGAAGCAAGGCTTCGCCATCCCGCTCGGTCAGTGGTTCCGCGGGCCGCTCAAGCCCTTGGCGGCCGATCTGATCGCCAGCCGCAGCTTTCGCGAGCGCGGATTTTTCAAGCCGGCGGCGGCTCAGCGCTTTCTCGACGGACACCTCGCTGGCAAGGCCGACTACGGAGAGCTACTCTGGTTGATCCTTTCTCTCGAGTTATGGGCGCGGCGTTTTCTCGATGAGAAAGCCCAGTTAGCGAAGGCCTGACGTGCTGCTCAAAGTTCTTCTAACCTTCAACCTCATCTACGTCGTCAACCAGGTTCACTTCCCCTGGGAAACCGGCATTCCCGCGGTCGCTCCAATAAACCTGCTGATGCTCCTCATTCTATTTCTGCTGCGCGACAAGCCCGAACCGCTCCAGGATATCAAACCGATTTTACAGCGGCCCCTTCTGCTCTTCTATGCCGCGCTGACCCTGGCGTTCCTGTGGGCCCAGATCCGCGCCTTCCGCGATCCAATCGCAGACCTCACCTATCTCAAGAACGCGCTCTTCTACCCTCTTTTCTATTTTCTTTATTTGAAATGTAAGCAGGACGAAAAGACCACCCGGTTTCTCATCATCATGGTCATGGTGATCGCCGGGGTCGCCGGACTCGAAGCGGTGCGTGAAGGGATCGACTATGGCTTCGGCGCTTACAATCCGTTTCGTCGCGCCTCCGGGCCGTTTGGCGTCGACTGGCACAATGCCAATCGCGCCGGTGTTTTCTACGCCATGTTCACGCCGATGTTCGCCGCGCTGGCGCTGTTTCTGAAAGGCAGGAAGCTGTGGCGGCTGGCCGCGCTCGGCGGATTGACGATGGTGGCCGGAGGCACGCTGTTTACCTACTCGCGGCAGGCCTACTTCCTGGTGCTGCTCGCGATCGCGCTTTTGCTACTGCGAAAGAGCATCATCCTGTCGGTGGTGATCAGCGCGGTTCTGATCTCGGCCGCGGGATATCTCCCCGACTCCGTTTTTCAACGCGTCGATGAGACCAAGTCGCAAAGCAAGGGCGGAGAAGAGGAGGTCGACGCCTCGACTTCGAGCCGCTGGGAGATTTGGGAAGGAGCGATGAAAATGCTCGCCTCCAATCCGGTCGGTGTCGGCTTCAATCGATTCAAGGGAGAGATTGGCAATTATTGCGGCCACAAGGGATACGACGCGCACAACTTCTATGTGCTCACGTTCGCCGAGTCCGGTCCGCAAGGGCTGGCCGCCCTGCTGTTTCTCATGTGGTCCTTGATGTTTCGTCTGGTCGCGTTTCTCCGGCGCAACACGCCGCCCGAAGATTCCGAGGTGCGCGCGCTCGTTTTAGGATTCACCGTCTGCACCCTGTGCATGGCGCTCGGTGGAATTTATGGCAGCCCCACGCTGGAAGGTGCGGTCATGGCGCCCTACTGGGCGCTGTGCGGACTTCTCGAACGATACATTCATCTGAAGATGATGCAGACCGACGTGCGAAAACCAGTGCACCGCGATGCGAAGATCGACGATAAATTTCCCCTCGCCGCCCACATTCTCCCCGGCCGATAGCGCGCGCGTCAGTCGAGTTGATCGCGGCGTACGGCTTCGCTCTCTCAGTCACGGGCATTGAGCCCGCTCCTTCGGTCGCTGCAGGCGTGCGCCGCGCTGAACTCGACTGCCTTTGCGCTTCCGATCTGTAACCGATCGGCGCAAGACGGTGCCTAAACTTAGATCTTCCACTTGAACCGTGCGTTGATGGCAGGGTGATCACTGCGCTCGTGATGATGTTCTCGACTTCGTCGGTACTGGCCGCCGACTATCGGGACATCGATTCGATGAAGGCGCTTCCGGCGCCAGTGCTCTCCGCGTTCTACGAGAAAACGCAAGGCGAGCGAATGGCGGATCGTGACCAACCCTTCGAAGCGACCGATGCAATCTCAGATTCCTCCTTGCCGCGACGCCGCTTCGTTCTGGGCGGATTGTCGAAGCAGTTTGTACTGCTCCTCTACGAGCGCGGAGGGCGCGGGCATTCACGGCACGTCGCCATCTTCGAGTTACACGGTTCTACGGCGGCGCCGGTGTTTTTCGGAGACGGACCGACGAAAGTCCGCTCGACCGCGAACGTGATCCGCTACCTCAAGCGACACCGCATCAAGAACGAGGTATCTTTGCCCTCGGAGCGAATAAACTGGTAGATCTCTAAGCCGGTGTACCGAAGAATTTCTAAGTCTTACTGAGGCCGGCGGCCAGCCAGGCGAAGTCTGGTATGTCCGGCGCGTCACCCGACAGCCGCTTGACGGCCATCCAATCGGACTGTCGGTCGGCGATTCCTTCGGCGGACGAGAACACCAGCGTGAATCCGTTCTGTCTGAGAATATCTTGGGTCTCGGACGTGTAATCGGCGGCGCGTCCGTTCGGATAGGCGAACGTCGTTGGTGTGCGCCCGGTCTCCGCCAAGATGCGCTCCTTGCAGGTACGGATTTCGCGGTCGGCCTCGGCGCGATCGAGTCGAGACAAGATCGGATGCGTGTGCGTGTGTCCGCCGTAGCGAACCAGATCGAGGGTGGCGCGGACCTCGTCCCAACTCAGCATTTGACGATCGCGCGGCGGCACCTCGCCCAGCTCGGCCAACAGCGCCTCGAGCTCGATGCGCCTTTTCGCGTCCGGGAGTATCTTCAGGTGGGCGCGGGCTCGCTCTCCGAGTGCCGTGCGCGCGCGCGAATCCGTAAGCGGAATGGTCTCCTCGCTCGACCACGGTAGCTTCACTCGCTCGCGGCGCGTCGAAAGCACCGCCCAATTCACCTGGTCGGTCCACAGCATGCCACCCTCGTCGACAAACGAGGTCGCCAAGAAGACCAGTGCCGGGATGTCGAGCTTCTTGAGCACCGGGTAGGCGAGATCGTGAAGGTCTCGATAGCCGTCGTCGAAGGTGACCAGTACCGCGGGCCGCGCTCGCGTCGGATGCGTCGCACGTTCGACCAGCGACTCGGGTCCGATGGGATCGCAGTGCTCGCGCAGCCATCGCATCTGTTCGGTGAAAATCTCGACCGGCACGCCGGCCAGGCTCCGATCCTGGCCGACTATTCGATGGTAGGTGAGCACGATGACTCCCGGCGTGCGCAGAAGCGGTCCGGCCAGCCGCCAACCCCATCGGGATGAGAAGCCCCGCTTCACCAGGCGTTTGAGACTGCCAACATTCACGGCGAGCTCATCCCCAACTTGGTCCGTAACCAATTCAGCCCGTTTTGCATAAATGCGCGCGCGTCCTCATCGATGAGCGCGATCACCGCAGCGTAGACTGGAACGCCAATCGAGAGCCGTACGCCGATGGTGAGGAGGCGCCGGCCGGGGCAGATGTAATACAGCGCGGCGTACATGATGATCGCCGCCGCGCTCGCGCGCAGGAGCGTGCTCCAAGGGATCGCGACCGGCAGAAACTTGCGTCCGGCAGCGCCGAGCGCCATCGCCGCGGCCGCGTAGCTGATCAAGGTGGCGATCGCCGCGCCGACGATTCCGAGACGCGGAACCAAGATGACGTTGAGTCCCAAATTGAGGATCGCGCAGCTGAGCACGATGATCATGATGATGCGGGTTTTGCGGTGAATGAAGAGACCGGCACCGAGCATGGCCGTGGTGCCGTCCACCACCATGCCGGCGATGACCCAGGGCAGGATCACCGCGGCGCTGGCGTACTTTTCCGACGCGAGTGAAGGCAGCAGCTCCGGCCCCACCGAAGCGAGTCCGGCGATGATCGGCGCGCCGAACAGCACATAGTTGCGCAGCGAGCGACTGATGAACGCTCCGGTTTCGTCCGGGCCCTTTTGATCCCACATCTGCATGTAGATCGGCATGATCGCTTGACCGATCGACGCGATGACCACCGCTTGAACGTATTGGCACAAGTTGTACGCGGCGGCGTAGAGCCCGAGCGGCTTTTCGCCCACCAGCCATTCGATCACGTAGCGATCGCCGACGGAGAGAATAATTCCCGAGAGCTCGTAGCCGATCATCATCGGAATTCCGAATGCGATCAGCTCGCGATAGAGCGGCCGCGAGAACCCATTGAGCGTCGGTCGGGGACGATCGCCGGCGCGGAACAGACTGAACGTCAAAAACAAAAGGGCCACGGTCTCCCCGATGACGCTCGCGGTGTAGAAGGCGGTGAGACTTCTAGAGATCACCAGAACCGCGAACACGATGAGCGCAATGCCGAAGTACTTTTTGGCGACCTGATACTTCATCAAGGTCGTCGTCCGCTGCTCGGCGCGCAGGACATTGGTGACGGCGCTCTCGACCACCTGCACAACGATGAGTAGCGAGGCAATGGCCAAAAGCCCGCGGAGGCGCGGATCGTTGAAGCGATGCGCCGGCACCAGTCCGGTCACCAAAAGCAGCCCCGCCATCACGAACAGTGCGCTGCCCACCATGCCAAAAAAGGTCGTGGCGTAAAGCTGCTTGAGCGTGAACCGGCTCTTGCCCGCCGCGATCTCACTTTGATAACGCAGGATCGAATGCTGAACTCCGACCTTGCCCACCGCGACGGCGACCGTCAGCGTGGCGGCCACCAAGTTCATGACGCCGTAGTCTTCGATGGAAAAGATTCGGGTGAGGAGCGGGAAGGTGATCATCCCCGCGATCAGGGAAAACAAACTCGACACCGAGTAGTGCGAAGCCTGTCGCGCCAGGCGCTTGTGAACGGAGTCCTCCGCCATCAGGCCGTCTCTTTTGGCGGCTCGGGGCGAATGCGCTTCCGCGCCTGCACATACATGGCCTTCAGCGCGGGGAGGTATTGCCGGCGCGTACGATAGACGACACCACCAATGGATGCGCGAAAGGCATTCACGTAAATGGTCTCGCGCTCGCCGGTCGCCAGCTCGTCTTTGTACCGGTGATCGCCACGCAAGAAATCGAGAACCTGGTGCCCCTCGCCGATGGCGTGCTCGACGATGTGACCGAGGAGCACCTGCCCGGGCTTCACGTCCGAGAAATCGGGATCGAAGCCGCTCTGCATCAGGTACACGCGGTCGCGGAACTTATAAAAATAGTACATCGCGATGATCTGTCCTGAGACCTCGAGACAGTAGAGCCTGAGCCGATCGCGCGAGAAGCAGGCCTTCATTACCGCGCGATGAAAGGCGATGTACGCGGGGGAGGAGAATCCGTGCGGCAGACCTAAGCTGTCCCAGCGCTTGCAGTGCAGATGGATGAAACGATCCACGCCAGCGTCGAGTGTCGCCGGGTCGCTCCAGACGAAGAAGCGAGCGCTCGGGTGTGCGGCATTGAGTTGTTTGCGAATCTTGCGGACCCGGTAGCGTCGGTCACGGTGCAGCGACTGCAGCCAGCCGTCAAAGCTCGAGGGCAGCGTGAGAAAGGCGATCCGCTCGGCGCGTCCGGACCTGAAACCGAGCGGAGCTTTCTTCGAGGCCATCTGGATGGCTGCGGTAAACGCGCAGTCGGGATCCATGTCGGTGAGAAGGAGCACGTCCCAGTCGAGTATTCGCATCGCGGCGTCCGCGAGCGCGCGCGCGGCCTCCGCCTCTCGCCCCTTCGCCAAGATCGGCCCCAGATCGTCAGGAAAGGTGTCGCCCCCCGAGCCGACGAAGCGAACGAGGCGCACTGGGTAGCGCATGATGAGGACGGTCTCGAGATAGAGTGGCAAAATACCGACGAGCGTTGTTCCCGAGCTGGCGATAAGCAGTTTGAGCGATCGCCCTTCACCAGACGCGTGATAGCTCTGCCACCACAGGTGCTGCCAGTCGAAGCTCGCGAACACGCTAGTCGTGGTGGCGTCTTTCTGGAGCGTCTCCCACTCGGACGCGAGCGCGGCGAACTCCGAATCGGACTCGACCACGCGGACGAGCACGGTTCCGGAGGAGGTTGATTGCGTCATTTTTTCTGTTCCGGCTCGTCGCGAAAACGCGCTTTGAGCGCCTGCAACTGCTTGCGCAAGGTCACGCCCGAACCGAACGGCAGCGCCGCGAAGAAGAACTGCTTGGCGAGCGCCGGCTGCCACGGCCAGTGACGTAGCGAAGTCAGGTAGTGCCGCCTTGCCAACGCGGCCTCACCGAGCTCCAGGCGTTCGTATGCGACCCAGGCATGAACCTTGGCGAGGGCACGATGAATCATTTGATCCGGCAGATCGATCGCCGCCCGATCGTGCTCGATGACGGGGCCGATGGTCTTTAGAACATTCTCGGCCATATAGATTCCGTAGCGTTTTGAGGTCAGCCGATCGGACATCCCCTGCTGATACTGGATGGCAGACAAATCGAGCAGACCGACCGGCCCTTGGCGCGCGGTGCGCAGGTGAAAATCGTAATCCTCTCCGGAGAAGCGGAGCGATTCGTTGAAGCCTTTGACGAGCTTCAGCCGATCGCGCCGGAGCACGACAGTGGAGGTGTGCACCAGATTTCCCATGATCATCTTGGAGAAAATGTTGCCGGTACGCAGCTGCGCGTCGCCGACGACCTCCGCGAGATTCGGTACGAGCGTACGAAGTGGAGTCGATTGCGAAAAGATCTGCTCGGTGGTGAACCAGCGATAGGCGTTGTACATGGTGCGCAGGTGGTTCGGGTCGACGACCTTGCCGGAAGGGTCGATCATCTGCATGTCGGTCCAGGTCATCCCCAGCTCCGGCCTCTGCTCCATGCACCGAATCTGCGCCTCGAGCTTCCACGGGAAATAGGTGTCATCCGAATCGAGCAGCGCGACGTAGTCGCCCTTCACCTGAGCGAATCCGTGATTGCGGGCGCTGGCCACTCCGCCGTTGTCCTTGTGGAAGTAGCGGATCCGCGGATCGTTTTCGTATTTGCGGGCGATCAGTTCGCGAGTGCCGTCGGTGGAGCCATCATCGACGATGATGATTTCGATCGCTGAGTAAGTTTGCGCGAGCACACTCGCGATGGTGCGGCCAATCAGGTGCGCGCGGTTGTACGAGGGAACGACCACGCTGACGAGCGGTGATTGGCTCATTCGGCTGACCTTCCACATAGGATCTCGAGGTATTCGTCGATCGCCCTTTTCTCACCGAAGCGTTCGACCGGGTGTGGAACGCGCGCGGGAGACCGATCGGCCTCGTCGAGCAGCGCGAGGATGCCGCGTGCCAGCGCCGGCGGATCGCCGATCGGTACCAAGGGTCCTCTTCTACCCGACTCGAGAATCTCCCGGGCTCCAGGGCAATCGGTGCTGACCACTCTGCAGCCGCACGCCATCGCTTGAATCAGTGCGCCCGGCAACCCCTCATGGACCGACGACAGCGCGAACACCGCCGAGCGTGACATGTAACGCAGTGGATTGGGATCGAAGCCCGGCATGCGCACGTCGGCTTGGATGCCGAGTTGCGCAGTCAGTTTCTCGAGCGCCGCGCGGTCCGCCCCCTCACCGAGGATCACCAGGCGCGCGGGACGCTTGGCGCGAACTTCCACGAACGCCCGCAGCNNGCCAAAATCTTTTGCCGGCACGAGCCTTCCCACACCGAGCACGACCGGCGGGGCGCCAGCGCGAAACCAATCGTCGTCGAGCGGGGCCGCCGCTTTCGTTTGCAGATCGGCGGTCACGATCGGATTGTAAATGGTCTGAATCTGCCGCGGTGGAATTCCCAGGTTCGCGATCAAGCTCGCCTCGACACTTTTGGAGACTGCGATGATCTTGTTGGCGGACCGATAGCAGCCGCGCATGAGCGCCCGCAAGACGCGCGGCGAGACTCCCTTTACCTGTTCCGTGGGCACAAGGTCACTGGCCTCGCGGAGCACGACCCGGGTGCCCGCGCGCGCGAGCCAGCTCGCCCAGACGGCGAGGATGTTCGAGTGCTCGAGCGTGGAAAGCAAAGCTTCGGGTCGCTCACGCCGCAGGTAACGTGCGAACGCCGGAAGGGCGCGCACCGTGCGCTTCGCCCCAAGGTTCACCACCCGAAGCTCGGAGGGGATCTGTCCCTCGAGTGGTCCTCCGGGAATGGCCAGCACCAGATCGACGGCGTGACCGCGCGCGGCGAAGCAGCTGCCCAGGTGCAACATCACGTGCTCCGCCCCACCGTCATCGAGCGTCGGTAGAAAGAGGGCCAAGCGCGCAGTTGATTGTACCGAAGTCATCTAAGGGAGGTGTCCCCTCGCTGGTCGCCAGTGACTACCGAGTGGCCAGACATTCTATCAGATCCGGCCTCGCGGCGGCAGCCGGTCCAAGTAGTCCGCTAATTTCGCGATCAAGAGCGGGTGCGACCAAAGCGGCGTGAAGGTGTGGTCCGCACCTTCGATCACGTCGATGGTGAGCTGGCCGCGGCAGCGCAGCTTTTCCACCGTCGGTCCGCCCTGAACACGCAACAGTGAGATGCCGGGGTCGCCGTCGGAAAACAGAAACCTCAGTGTGATTTTTTTGCGCACAACCGACCGGAGCTCGTACGCTAGATCCTCGCCGAGACGAACGCCGACGCCGCGGAGCAGGTTGCGGGCGCGTTCACGGAGAAGATTTCCGGCGCGCCGGCTGACCACCCGGGCGAGCGACCGAAAATGAACTTCTCCGCGCAGAAGCTTCTTCCACGCTTCGGGACTTCGCAGGCGGCGCGCGTATCGCGCAGCTTCGCTGGCAACCAGGTGCGGTGCCACTTCTTTAGGGACATCGGGTTTGTAAAAAAACGTAAGAGGGTTGATGAGCAGAACCCCGTCGAGGTCGACGCCGGCCACCGCCGCCTTGAACGCGTTGTAGCCGCCGGAACAAAGTCCGAGCGCGTGCACCTGAGTGACGCCCGGCTGCCGCTTGAGAAACGCCGTCGCTTTGGCGATCTCATCGCTGGCAAAGTCCGTGTACACGACGTTCTCGGTGGCGCCCTCACGCGTGCGGCTGTCCCCAATGCCCGACAAATCGAGGCGCAGCACCGCGTGTCCGTGCGCCGCCCAGCGTCGAGCCAGCGTCACGTAGAGGCGATTCGATCCGACGTGATGGACCGAGCCGGCATTGAGCAGGAGGAGTCCACTGCGCGAAGGTGGCGGCGATTCCGGCACCGAGAGCACGCCGAAGAGCGAACCTGCGGCGTCAATGAATTCGGCGCTCTCGATGACATTCGGCCCGCCGGCAGTCGGCAGCAGCGTCCGCCGCGGAAATGCTTCGCCGGTGGTGATCGCGGCTTTCCGTCCGGAGGCGCAAGCCGAGGCGCGCTGCGTAAGCCAGTCGCTGACCGCGCCGATCATCTGCTCCGGCACGCGCGTCTGATCCGGGCCGAGCATCATCTCGACGTAGCCGGGCAGGCGGCGGTGATCGAGCACCACCTTTTGCGATCCGAGCCGATCGGGCCAGGCGTTCCCAATCGGCAGATCGTCCCGATCGATGAGCAGCACGTGAGGCGCCGGCCTATCGAGCTTGGTGAGGTCGAGATCTCCGACTGCGGCACGGGTCTCGGCGGTGAGTACGAAGCCGATCGCTTCCTGAACATCGCTCTCGACGGCGGTGCCGGGCGGCGGGTCCCGGCGATCGAGCGTCATCTGCAGCGCACGCAACTCACGCAGGTAGGTCTTGCCCACCACCACCGGTGCGATCGCGATCAGTCCATCGACGTCGTCTCGTTCGACTGCGGCCTTCGCCGCCACCGCGGCTCCGAGTCGCACGCCCAAGAGCGCGATTCGCTCGACCGAAGTGAGCTTCTTGAGCGCATCGATGGCCTGTTGCACGCTCGCCACCCAAGCGGCCAATCGTGCCGGATCGCGGTCATCTCCCGCCGAGTCACCGGTGCCGTCGTAGTCGAAACGCAGCGCCGGAACGCCCGCCTGAGCCGACGCTTCGCAGAAGTGTCGCAAGCTGCGATGCGCGCAGATCGACTCATAACCGAACGGGCTGCAGACCACCAGTCCGTACGAAGATGGCTCGGCCGAATCGTGCAGCCAACCGAAGAGTGGACGGTCTGATGGGCCAAAATAGAACGGTTCGGCGCGACTCATGGGATCAGACTCATGGGATCATTAGAGGGGTCGTTCGGTATGTTGGGACAGCTGCGGGATGACGTGGGCTGCATAGCTCGGGTGCGTGAATCGATGGTGGACGTACATTTTTTCCTGCCAATCCTCCCACCGCCGGCGACTCAGACGAAGATGCTCGAACTTGCAGATCTTCTGATCGGCGTGCGCCTGATTGAATTCGGAGATGGCCAGCAGCTCGCCGACGTGCTCGTTCATGCATCCGAGATCGTTGGTCGCGACGTCATCGAAATAGCAGTGGATGCGCGGCAGGTATTTCGCGTCGTCGCCATCGAAGAGGGTGAACGCCGCTTTGGTCGAGCTGTAGTAGTCGAGATCGAACGCGATGAAGCCAATCGGCGCCAGACCGGCGGAGCCCAGCACTTGGCCAGTCGTCTCCCGAACATCTCCCAGAACGAGCTTGGTCTTGGTCAGCTTGGCCTTTACTTTGTCGACGTCCATCTTGTAGAAGCCCTGTCCCCAGATGTGCGGCAAGTCGCGGTAGTCGATGGGCGCCGGCATCCCTCCGCCGGAGTCAAAACCAAACACGTCGATGCCCACGCCGAGCTCGCGTTCGATCTCGATGCTGGCTTTTTCGAGCGCCACGAGGCCGCGCCCCCCGGCAACGCCAAATTCCATGACCGTGATCCTGGGAATGCCGAGGCGCTTGGCCAAGAAGGCTGACCAATAGGTGCCGTAGGCGTAGTGCGGGTAGGGGAAAATGCCGTGGTCGACTCGCGTCCGCACGCTGCCAAATGGGAACCGCATCCAAAGTCCGTACGCATACGGGATGCGCACCAGCTGATTCAAAAGTCCCATGAATGCGTTCCCCCGAGCGACATCAACGAACTCCCGCTGCGTCGCGCACGATGTCTAAAATATTGGATCGAGTCGGCGACCAACCGAGTCTCTCCCGCGCGGCCGACACATCCGCTACCAGGACTGCTACGTCGCCGGCACGGCGCGGCGAAAGCTCATGCGGCACCGGACGCCCGACGACGCGTGTCACGGTGTCGAGCACTTCGCGCACGGTGGTCCCCTCCCCCGCTCCCAGATTGAGCGTGAGGGATTCGCCTCCAGCGAGGAGATGTTTGAGCGCGCTCACGTGAGCGGCGGCCAGGTCGATCACATGTACGTAGTCGCGTACGCAGGTTCCGTCGCGGGTCGGCCAATCGGCGCCGAACAGCCGCAGCGGCGGCGCGATTCCACGCGCGGCATCGATGGCGAGCGGGACCAGGTGGGTTTCCGGCGTATGACGTTCGCAAAGGCGCGCCTCGACGTCGGCCCCGGCGGCGTTGAAGTAACGGAGCGCCGCAAATCCAAAACCAAAGGCACGTGCGTGATCGCCGAGGACGCGTTCACTCATCCATTTCGACGCGCCATACGGACTCTCGGGCGCGCAGGGGTGGTCGGTCGAAATCGGCACCGCGCGCGGCTCGCCATACACCGCAGCGGTCGAGGAGAAAACGACTGGAATTCGCGCCGCCGCCGCCGCCTCGCAGACGCGCAGCATGCCTACTACGTTGGTGCCGTAATAGAGATCCGGGCGCGCCACCGACTCGCCCACTTGAATGCGCGCGGCGAAATGAAGGATCGCTTTCGCCCCAGTCTCCGTCGAAAGCGCTGACAAAAGCCCGGGGGAAGTCACGTCGAATCGCTCGAGTCGAACCGCCGGCGGCAGCGGGGCGGCGTGCCCTCCCGAAAGGTCGTCCACCACCACCACCGAGAACGCAGCGCGCGTGAGTGCGTGCACTACATGGCTGCCGATATACCCGGCACCTCCAGTTACGATCACGGTGGTCATCCGTCTAGCATGGTAACATGAGGTCGGTTAGCTCGCGTAGCCTTTCAGACGGTAATAGACGATGCCGACCAGCTCGTGCATCGCGTCAGCGAACATCGCCGGACCGCCACTATTGGGCAGCCACGCGTACCAATGCTCGAGCGACACCGAACGGTAGTCGCACGGATAGGGCCGCATCCCCAGGTCGAGTTTTCGCGCCACGGCCATCGCGCGCGGCATGTGGATCGCGCTCGTGACCAGCCAGACGTTTCCGCCATGACCGCCGGCGAGCTCGTGCACGAATAGTAGATTCTGGTAGGTGTTGCGCGATTTGGTTTCGACCCGAACCGCAGACGCCGGCACTCCCGCTCCGATGGCGAGTTCGGCCATCAGCGACGCGTCGGAGGATCTGCCATCGGGGGTCGGCCCGCCCACGAACAGCAGCCTGCCTCCGATCTGCTTCCACAGCCTGATCCCGGCGTAGGTTCGCTCCCATCCGGCGGTATCGAGCCTCGGCTCTACGCGTCCTTCTCTCTTCACGACGAACCCGCTCGACAGCACGACGATCAGCGCGTCCTTTTCGGCTGACACTTGGGTGACGGCCGGGTATTGGTCTTCGATCCGTCCGATGATGGCGTTGGCGATCGCGGGGGTGGAAAAGAGATAGCTCCAGCCGAGCAGCACCAGGAGAGCCCACTTGCTCCACCCGCGACGGTGACGAAACGCGCGGACGCACAAGATCGTCAGCACGGCGACTAGGTACACCGAGACCGGCAAGAAGAGCTCGCAGACATTGTCGACGAGCAACGCTATTTCCCGGAGGTGACGTTCTTCGGCAGCTCGATCATGTACGTGTCGATGTCGGTCTTGCTCTTCACGTCCCAATTGGAGCCAAACACGATTCGGGTGAAGTCGCGGTTTACCGACGCGTGGGGCTCGGTGAAGTACTCGTCATAGACGACGTGGTTGTGCGCGATGTTGATGATCCGCGGATGCTCCTTGAGCTCAACCGCGAAGATCTTGTCGTGCGGCCACTGCGCCGAGCCGCCGGTGGCGGAATAGGTCGAGATGAGCACCCATCCCGGGTTTCCAAAGGCCTTGCCGGAAAAATGGATAGCGGTCGCGGTGTGATCGACGTAGAGCGAAAATAGATTGGTGCGTACGCCGGAACGAAGATTGGTCATAAAAACGGGTCCGCCGCGCCCTTCGTAATCGATCGAGACATAGAGATCGTCGCCGCTCGGGTCGAGCGCCAGATCGGAGTGCTCGCCCTTGTGATGAAGCTTGAGCGACTTTCCGAAATCGCGCGTAAAGGAATAGGGGCCGTCGTCCCAAGAGACCACGATGTAGTTGCCCGACGGGCTCATGCTGACATGATCCGGCCGCTCCTTGCCGTTCTTGGCGAAGTCGTAGGTTCCAAGAATGCGATCGGCGGTCAGATCGTAGGTGAGCATTCCCAGCCCCTTCCATCCGGCGTCGTCCACCATCATGCCCCAGTAGCGCCCATCGCTCGAGGGTGACCCTTCCGACTTGGTCCAGGCGGAGTTGGCCTTGGGCCAAATGGCTTTAATGCGACTGGCCAGATCGGCGGCGACGCGAGATTTACCAGTCGCGATGTTGAGCTCGCGAATTTGCATTCCGATCCCGAACGCCGGGAAGTAGTACATGAGGTTCGGGTTGGTCGGGTGCCATTGCGGCTCCGCGTCACCGCCCACGCCCTCGAGCTTTCCCAGGTAGCGCTGCGTGTTCACGTCGTAGTAGTGCCAAGAGCCGTCGTACGCGGAGACGACGATCTTGCTGTTGTCGGCGTTGAAAGCCTGACGCCGTGCATAGTCGTTGCGCGCGAAACCGGGGACTGAATCGGCGGCGTGATCGGTGACGCGTACAACGCAGGTCTTGTAGGCCGCGTCGGCGAAAGTCACACCGCGCGCCGGTTTTGGCGAGGCGGACGGCCGCTGCCTGTCGCCGCCCTGCATCGGCCGCCAATCCTTGGAATAGAACGGAGCACAGCGCGGCGAGACTCCACGATCCCAACCGGCGCCGAGAGGTTGGCCCGGCGCTGCTTCATCAATCGCCGAAGCACTTTTGCAACCGAACGCGAGCGCCAATACCGCGGACGCGACGGTAACTAGCAAACGGGGATCGTTCATCCACAATCTCCTCGAGCGTTCCCTTTATTCGGCAGCGCGGCGGGTCGCAATTATTTTTCGAGGACCAGCACGACCAGCCAGGCAGCCCAGCGGAGCGGTGACCACGGCGCCAAGAGCATCCGATCGAGGCGATCCGTCGCCTTACGAAAAAGTTCGAAGTGTCGCCATCCTTGCAGCGGTGCCGTCGCCAGCACTGACAGATGGAAGAACTGCGGTGTGAGCCGCGTGAAATGCTTGGAGGCTGCCGACAGATCCTTGGCGAGCAGCGGATGCTCGTCATCGGTGCGCATCTGCGGCGTGCGATTTCGGTACCAATTGATCGCAACGTTGTGGCCAAGCGGCTCGATGAATATCGCTCGCCCACCTGGCTTGAGCGTGCGCGCGATTTCACTGAAGCTGCGAGCGAGGTCGAGATGATGGAGGATGCCCGATCCACAGATCGTATCGAAGCTGCCGTCTGGAAAGCGCAGGTCCTCCGCGTTCATTACCTGAAACGTGCAGCGCTCCTCGACTCTCTCCTGCGACGCCTTTTTTTGTGCCAACTCGATCGCGACCGGCGAGATGTCAATCGCGTGGACGCGGGCGCCCGAACGGGCGAGATCGAACGCCTCGGAGCCGGGTCCGCATCCGTACTCGAGCACGCTCAAGCCGGCCGCGTGCTCAGCCACCAGACTCCGGTAGTGCTGGTAGGCCGGACCTGCGATCGCATAGAAGCGATCGGCCGACGCGCGCGAACGATCTACGAACACCTGATCATGAAACTCAGCCTCGCGCTTCAACCGAGCTACGCGGTCCGCCGTCGAGGCGCTAATTTCAGTCGATTCTTTCATGGCTTGTTCTCCCCGCAATATAGCGCGTCCGCTTGAGTTGCGCTCGCAGGGGGAACAATCCCCGCGATGGTTTCCTCCTCCTCGTTGAGCAAACGGCGCGCCAGCCCCTGCCATCGAGAAATCAGCAACCTAGCTGGGAAAAATTCCCCATTTCCCAACTTTTGCGCTTCGAGTGTGGACATCTCAACTTGCGCAGATAGGTACGAAATCAGCACAACTTGCACCGGTCGAAGTTGAAAAAGAGCGATCTGTACGGCGCCCGTCAGGGGAATTAGGGCGATAGCGCGACTCGTGACCGGGAGTTTCATTACGGCATGTCTCGTGAATAGACCTTGATCGCAATCGTTCGAGCGCCGGCGCGAGCGTACGGGAGTCGAAAGACTTTCAACTTGAAGCCTTTCGATTCGGAGGAGCCGTGGGGAAATCCGTTTTACAAAGGGACCTGAAGCGCACTTACGAGGGGCTAACCGGTGGCAAGCTGGAAAGATGGCTAGTCTGTCTCCGCTTGCCGGGGGTTCATGCAGTGGTGGTACTTCGATTTGGGCAGTGGGTTCTCCGGCGGAACAAGTTATTGCGCATCGTCACCTTCATGGACGTCCTGTACCAGCTCCTGAATCTGGCCGTCCAGATCATCTGGGGAATCGAAGTCCCTCGTCGTGCAACCATTGGTTCGGGCTTCTGCATTGGTCACTTCGGAGGCATTACGATCTCGTCGGAAGCGGTCATCGGAAAAAATTGCAGTCTGTCTCAAGGCGTCACGATCGGCGTATCGGGCCAAGGAGAAAAGAGCGGTGTACCGGTGATTGGCGACGAGGTTTATATCGCTCCCGGCGCGCGCCTATTCGGGAAGATTCGAATTGGAAACAACGTAAAGATCGGGGCCAATGTCGTCGTTCACAAAGATCTGCCTGACAACGCAATCGTAGTGCTGGGTTCAGGGTTCGAGATCATCTCTTACCGCGGAAATCGAAGACCCCAAGTCGTCTAAACAATCGGCCAGTATCGCGGGTTCAGCCTTGGCTCAGTTGTAAAATCAGCGTGCGTATCCGACGCCAGACGATCAGCGGAATTTCGTGGCCTTGGCTAAATTGCAGCCAGCTCACGTCGGCGCCAGCCTGGATCAGACATTCGCGCAACGCAATGCCCGCGGACAGGGCTAGATCCGGATCGGACTCGCCGTGGCAGACCAGAGCCGGCAGTCCGCGCAGGCGATCGCCCCGCAACAGCGGCTCCCACTCGTCGAATGCGATGCGCGACGCGGACAAGAGCACCATCGCCGAAACCGCCGTGTCCGATCGGAGCAGCGTGTCGCAAAGGAGCATTCCGCCCTGCGAAAAGCCGATGACCACCAGTGGACGCGCACCGGCTGCCACTTTCGCCGCCGCGAGAAAGGCGCTGAGGAGCCCGCGCGCCGCCGGAAGATCGGGCGGGTGCTGACCGGCGAAATCGCGCGGACCGAGCTTGAGCGCCTGGTCGCGTTTTTCGGCATCGATGTGCCACCAGGCGCGACCGCGCGGTTGTGCGGCGAGCGGCGCCTCGGGAAACAAAAACCAGGCGGGCGCCTGCATGGAGTGGGCGAACGGCGACAGATCGGACGGCTCCATCTGAAAACCGTGAAGGAGCACCACTACCAAGCGGGCACGATCGCGATCTCCGACGGAGATGGTGCGCAGTCCGGCGAATTCGAGCGTCTCCTCGCGAAAGCGCATCGCTCACAAGACCAAGATTCTGGTCGCCGCTTCTGCGTTGAGCGCGTGCACGGTTCCGCGCAGCGGTCCGGCCGCCGTCGTCCGGCGTAATCGAATCGTCCGCTCTCCACCGGGCGGCAAATGAAAGTAGTCGTCGTCGGCTATAAAACCTTCGCAATCGATTGCGATCGACTGTGCAAAGCGGCGCGTGCGGAGCGACAGATGAGCGCTCTGCTCATCCTCTTTGGCCTCAGCGACGAGGCCGAGGTCGAGCTCGTGCGCGCTGGGAAGCCCGAGCGGAAAGTGGAACGTTTGCGCGAGCAACTCGCCGGTCGCCGCCGCTCGCAAGGTCGCGACCACCAGATCCTGCGGAGGCGGACCGAAGCGGTAGGCGTAGCTCAGATCGACAAAGCCGTCGAAACAGGACGCGGCCGGAAGCTCGACGACCTCGCGCGGGGCGAGCGTGATCGGGCGACGCGCACTCGCCACTTTTAGCTCGCCGGCGCGGTACGACGTGAGCTCGATCTCGGCGACGAGCGGCGTCGGCCGTTCGTTCACCAGATGCAGCGAAAGGCCGTTGCCACCTTCGTCGCTCAAATGGATCGCGATCGGCTGAAGCGCACGCCGCAGGTAGAACCAAGCCGCCTTGGGTCTTCCATCGGAATCGACCACACCCCATCCGGCGCTCGGCCACAGATCGCGCAGAAACCAGACCAGGCCGCCGCGACAGGTCGATCGCTTGGAGCGCCACTCGCCGAACACGCTCGCCATCACCTCGCCAGTGACCACGCGACCGAGCGCGAGATAGCGCTCGTGGTCGGCGTAGCGAAGCTTCATCGGATCGAGGTTGAACAGCTCTTCGAGGTAGTGGTCGCGCACGTCGTCGAAGT
>PLXG01000492.1 GCA_003153195.1 Myxococcales bacterium | reverse complement strand
GGAGGACTTTGAGGACACGCCCTAACTTCGAAGGGGGCTAAGACTACATTCCGAGGAGGCGGTCGATCTCGTCGCGGTTCTTTTTGGAGCTACGGGTGTCGTGACCATTTCCATGCTTGGTGTTTGCGGCCAGGACGTGTGCTCCCTTGGCCGGGCGCTTGTGCTTGGCGAGGAGATGCCGACGATGATTTCCGTGCGACGCGCGGGTGGCCACCGGTGCCTCTGCGGTCTCCGTTACGGCCGGCGCAGACGGGGCGTTCACGACCGCTCCGGCCTGGGCGAGCTTGACCGATTCGAGGTTCGCCGGCGACGCCACTGCGGCAACCGGGGCTTCGCGCTCAACGATGTCTCGATTGGCAGACGTGTCGTGTGGTGTAGGCTTGAGCTTGGCAGCGATTGCCGTCAGCACCGACGGATGGTTGACCCGAATGAACAGATATCCTGAGCCGACGATCATGCCGGTGAACGCGAGAGCCAGCGTTCCGCCGAGCCAACTCGGCATCTTGAAAGACTTTGGCGGGGCGTACAGATCGATCCGCTGATCACTCACAAAAGCCTCCTTCACGCACGGGGGACGAGGACGGCTTTGTGCATACCATATTCCATCTAGTGGAAGAGGAAGAACGCGGGGTTAGGTCGAGGAAGATGGGGGAAAATCCCCCACCGGGGGCACTTCAGACCTTAGCGCCCCGGCTCTTAGAGCAGCTTTTGCCAGCGGTTACTTGAGCCACTGTGGTCCCTCGGTGGCGATCTCGGCGATCTGCTCGAGCGGGTTCGGATTGGCGATTCCGGGATCGGTTTCGGTCACCGGATCGAGCTTGCGCGGGCGGTCCAGCTGCCGACGGGCCTCGGCGTAGATGTCGGTGCCGAAATCGGCCAAAAGCGCACGTAGCTTGGGCCCGAGCGCGCGACTGGGCGCGAGCGGCTCCATCGGAATCTTGGCCACGTAGTCCCAAATCTCGGCATCGGTGGATGACGGATTTTTCGCAAGCTCGATGAGCTTGATGGCCTGGTCGGGGCGCAAAAATACCGTCGTCAGCGTCTTTCCGTCGGGGAACACCGCTACGTAGAAGCCCTCTTTGTCGGGGCCGGCCGGGGAAATTCCGACGGCGACGGACGCCCAATAGATCTCGTGTGCCTCTCCAACCACCAGCGTTCGTTTGGCCTTCATGGTCGTTTGACTCTCATTTTGGGATGGTCCCAATCTCGTACCTTACCATTGAGCACGCTTCGGCGGGGATTTGGCAACTTTCTGACTCGAGGCTCCGTCGGTGAGCGCGAACCGGGCCGATACCCATTTACAACCGGCCTCAAAGCCCCAACAATCCTTCGCATGACGGCTGACATTGGACTGATCGGGCTCGGGGTCATGGGACAGAACCTGGCGCTCAACCTCGAGGAGCACGGCTTCACGGTAGCGGTCTGGAACTATGAGACCGAGTGGATGACCAAATTTTTAGCGGCGCATCCGGGCAAGAAGTTCGTCGGAGCGCAGACGCTGGCGGAGTTTGCGCAAGCGCTCAAGCCGCCGAGGGCGGCACTGCTCATGATCACTGCGGGCGCACCGGTCGACTCGACCATCGAGAAGTTGGCGCCGCTGTTTTCGTCGGGCGACATCATCATCGATGGCGGCAACTCGTGGTTCCGCGACACCGAGCGCCGCGTCAACGAATGTCAGAAGCGATCGATCGAGTTCGTCGGCATGGGCGTGTCGGGCGGCGCCGAAGGTGCGCGCAAAGGTCCGTCGATGATGCCCGGTGGATCGGAAAAAGCGTACGCGCGGCTCAAACCGATGCTGGAGGCAATGTCTGCCAAGAGCTCGTTCGGTGCCTGCGTGGCGCACGTCGGGCCGGGCGCGTCGGGCCATTTCGTGAAGATGGTCCACAACGGAATCGAGTACGGCGACATGCAGCTCATCGCCGAAGCGTACGACCTCATGCGCGTTGGACTTGGGCTTCAGCCCGATGAGTTGGCGGCGCAGTTCGACGAATGGAACAAGGGACCGCTGGAATCATTTTTGATGGAGCTCACCGCGCAGATCTTTCGCGTGAAAGACGGCGAGACCGGAAAGCCTTTGGTCGATCTGGTGCTCGACGTGGCGGAGCAGAAGGGCACCGGCAAGTGGACCGCGCAAGTGGCGCTCGATTTGGGAATCCCGGTGCCGACCATCGCGCAGGCCATCTTCGCGCGTTCGCTCTCGGCGCGGCGCGACGAACGTCTGACACTTTCGGCTCAGTTCAAAGGACCGGCGCGATCGGCCATCACCAAAGAGGGACGTCCGCCATTTTTGGACGCGGTGCGCGACGCGCTATGGGCGGCCAAGTGGTGCGCCTATGCGCAAGGCATGGAGCTCATCCGCGAAGCCTCGAGCACCTACAAATGGAACATCGATCTCGGCGAGATGGCCAGAATCTGGACCGGCGGGTGCATCATCCGCGCGCGCATGCTCGGCGAGATTCGCGAGGTTTTCCAAAAAACACCGACGCTGGCCAACCTCCTACTCGACGCCAAAGTGGCCAAGCACGTCGAAGCGGCGCAGAGCGGATTTCGCAGGGCCGTGAGCATGGCCGCCGCGCTCGGCGTGCCGGTGCCGGCAATGTCCGCCAGCCTCGCGTATCTCGATTCGTATCGATCGGCCTCGCTGCCGCAAAATCTGGTGCAAGCGCAACGCGACGCATTCGGCGCGCACACCTACGTGCGCAACGATCGCCCGGATAAGGGACACGTCCATTCCGAGTGGAGTGGGAAAGTCTGAGGAGCGAAAAGTCCGATTCGCGAGTTCGCGATTTCCTGCTCGGTGTACGCTCCCTTAGGCGTCGCAGACGGCGATGTAGTCCGCGTGGAAATTCACTACTACTACTTCGGAGCTTTTCGGATGCGGGAGGCCTCAACCCAGTAGACATTGGTCGAGTCTACGGCAATCCCGTTTGGCGAGCTCAGCCCGGATGCGATCGTCGTCGATGATCCTCCGCCAACGGGCGCTTTCTTGATCGTCGTTGCGCCTGACCAATACAATGTGGTGCCATCGAGCACGATGTTCGCCGCACCTTCCGACACCGCTGTGGTCACCGATCCACCGGCGATCGGAACCTTGGAGATCACGCCGCCGTTGGCCCAGTAAACATAGGTCGCGTCGACGGCGATCGACTGCGCGATGAAACATCCCGACGCGAGCGTGGTCGCCGCGCCGCCTGCGAGAGGAACTTTCTTCAAGAAGCCCGCGCAGCCGAGTGTCCCGTACGAGCCGTAGTAGGCATTCGTACCATCGACGGCGACACCTACGAGCTCATAGTTTTCGTCATCAACTACTCCCAAGGCCGCGCCGCCTGCGACCGGCGCTTTGCTTACGTCTCCGGCGAAATATCCCTGAAAGTACCATTGGGTCGACCAATAGACGTACGTTGCATCGTGCGTTATCGCAAAAGGAGTGCGCCCGAGCCCAGAGACGATCGAAGTCGTGGATCCGCCCCCGGCAGGAACCTCCATTACGGCGCCGTTCGACGGACTGGTCCAGTAAACGTTGTTCGCATCCGCAGTGATCATGAATGGGCCGACTCCCGATGCGAGCTGCGTTACTGCGCCGCCCGCGATCGGAACCGCGAATACCGAGCCGGAATTGTCTGACCAGAAGACTTTCGTTGCGTTGATTGCGATGCTGCCGACAGGCGCGTAACCGGCCGCCAAGGTACAGGTCTGGTATCCCGGCGCGCAGGTATTGCATTGGGTTCCCGAAAAACCGCTACTGCAAACGCACGAACCGTCACTCTGTGCGACTCCTTGGCCACTACATGTGCTGGAATCTCCGTATTGGCATGTGGCTCCCGTGAAGCCGCCAGCACAAATACAAGATCCGTCGTTCTGCGCCGATCCTTGAGAGTGGCAATTGGCAACGTCGCTGTACTGACAGGTCGCGCCAGCGTATCCGCTGACACACGAGCACGACCCGTTGTTCTGCACCGAGCCATGTCCCGAACAGTTGGCGACGTCGCTATACTGACAATTCGCACCAGCATATCCGTTCGTACACGCACAGGATCCGTTGCTTTGCGCCGTGCCGTGTCCATTGCATGTTGATCCATCGCCGTACTGGCATGCGGAGCCAGCGTATCCCGTCGTACAAGCGCATTGTCCATTGCCACCGTTGCCGTCATTACAGGTTCCATGCGCTCCGCAATTGGGGCACGCAGAGCAGTTTGTGCCCCAATAGCCGGAGAGACACAGATTGCACGCGGCTCCGCCGAATCCGGTCGGACAATTGTTGCAAGTCCCGTCGCCCTGCAACCCATCGCTACAAACGCCCGAATTGCAGTTGGGACACGCGGTGCAGCTCGAGTCCNNGCCATAGTATCCGGACTGACAGACGGCGCACGCCGCGCCCGACCAGCCAGTGGAACATACACAGGCGCCGGATCCGTTGCAGCTGCCATGGCTGTTGCACGTCGACGTGACGCAAAAGCTGCACGCCGGGTAGGCGTAGTAGTCACTCGCGCACGCGTTGCAGGCTGTGCCAGCAAAGCCGGTTCCACAAACACACGATCCGGCATTTTGGGCTTGGCCGTGACCGCTGCAGGTAGTTGCATCAGAGTGTTCGCACATGGCTCCGGCGAATCCGCTGGAGCAGTTGCAAGAACCGTCGCTTTGCGCCGTACCATGGCCATTGCAGGTGACCGCGTTCGAATACTGACAGCTGGGACCTGCGAAACCTGTCGGGCACATCGTGGCGAAGTCCGGCAAACCGATCGCGCCGTCGCTAACGGCGGCGGAAAGATCCTCCACTGAGAGGTCGCTCGCAGAAAGGTCGCTCGCACCCGCATCTGTAACCTGTGCAGACTGCGAACATCCCGCCACGACGGCGAGGATCGGTAGCATCCAGACGATTTTCATCGTGCAATTGTATCTTTTCTCTGCGCGGAAATCTAGAAACGCGCATGGAGACTGGCCTGTGAAGCCGCCGCCGTCAGAAGGCTAAATTGCATCACGATTCGTGGATCGCTCGTCGAGGAGAAATACGACGCAGAAAAGTTTCGCAAGTTGAAGCAGAGCCCGTAGCGGATCTATTGATCGTCGACGTTATCGTGCGCGCCGGTGACGAGGCGCTCGCCGTCTGCGGCGATGCGAGTCGAGAACAGAGCGACCTGCGCGCCGTCTGCGGCGCCTCAGGGAGCGTCCCCCGAGTGAGCAAACACAAAGTCGGGGCAGGCCCCGTTCGCCGCTTACAGTTTTACGGCGTACACATCGGTCGATCGAACGTCGTTGCTGGTTCGGTCGATGGAAGAATCTTGCGGAGATAGATGTATGCGTCGGCGCAGAACACGCCGGGGCCTTGGCCCTGCAGCTCGGCGCGCTCCAAGAACGGACGATTGCCGCCCTGTTCCATCAATCGGTTGGGCAGATTTCCGACGTCGTGAAGATCGCCGCCGTTCGGATTGGCCAGCCCGAGCGAATGTCCGACCTCGTGGGTCATGGTGCTGCCGATCATATTGGCGAGCACCCAAGTCGCGCAGGCGATTTGTCCTGCGCGATCGGTCACGCGCGCCGGACAGCTGGTGCCGTCGGTCAACATCGCCGGCGGATTGGCGGCGAGCTCGGTGGCGGTCACTTCGTTGCCACTGAGATCGGGACGGAACGGATCGAAGGTTTGATCGAAGGCCGTGCTTGCCACGCTCGCTTGACTGGTAGCCAGATGGCCCGGATGTTTGGAGAACTCGAACATGTCTTCGACGAACACGCCGCCGTATCCGGCGTCGCCGTTGGCCAGCGTGGTGGCGTTGACGCCGCCGACGTGATCGTAGAGCCGCAAGTTGTTTACGTCGCGACCGGGTGAGTTGTCGTAGCCGAGTTGGCCGAGCCCGTTCGGATCCGGACCCGAAATGTCGACAGTGGAGAAGAGCGCGAAGTCGGTGGGAATCGTATCCCGGAATTCGATGTTCACGCCTTGATAGTCGCGCTTGGCCACCTGGAAAATGCGAGCACGCAGTGCCGAGTCGAGCGCGCGCATTCCGAATTTTCGCAGCGATGACACGTAGCCGTCGAGAAAGTTCACGTACACCACCTGCTTCACCGGCAAGATTTGCAGCGACACCGCCACCGCACTTCCGGTCACCATGTCGTCGCCTTTGCGGACGATGGGCGACACCATTCCACTGATGGTTCCGGGACTGGTGCGCGGCGGAACCGCCAGACCGAGCGCGTCGGTTTCATCGATTACGTAACGCACTTCCAGGCCGGTCACGAACTGCGGCACCAGCTGCACGTCGAGCTGCTTGGTGGTGGCGCCGTCCGCCGAGGTGAAGGTTCCGGTCAGCTCGAGCGTGGTCGACTCGCTCGGGTCGACGGTGCTCGGATCGGCGTCGGTTGCAGCCCCGACAAATCCACCACCCTCGATGAACACGTACTGCCCGAGGCTGGCACCGGTGGTCGAGGCGCCGCTGATCTGTGGCGGCTGAATCTGGAAAGTCACAGTTTGCGGGTCGGTGCTGGTGGCGCTGCCCATCGCCGGCTGGTTGGAAATCGTCACCATGCCGTCGAACTCTCCCGGTTCGATTCCAGAGATGCCGGTCGCATAAGGAAAGATCACCTGACTGCGGTTGTAGGCCACCTTAGGCACCGCCGTGACATCAATGGGCGCGATCGGATCGCAGCTCGTTCCGTTGGCCTTGGTGAAGCAGCCTTCCAGGTGCGCCACCGTTTTGCCCTCGGGACCGCCGAGCAGAAAGCCCGATCCGTTCACCTCGATGGGCGAGTTGACGAACGCCACACCGTCTCCGATGGTGGTCACCGAAGGCGTGAGCGAGGCTTCGAAGTCGAGCTCGATCATGATGGCCGGGCTCGCGTGCGAATGGTGATCGACCGTCGACATCACCTCGATAGTGGCTTGACCTGCAAAGTGTCCGGAGATGCTGCCGCCGAGTGCGCTGGCCAGCGTACTGTCGGCCGAAAGATCGAGCTCGGTTGCCGACTTGTAAACAGCTGGCACCGCCGCGTCGAACGAGCGACCGTCCAGCATGCCAACTAGATGAAGCTGGCTTGCACCGAGTGAATCGTCGACGAAGCTGGTGCCGCTCACCACAATCGGCGAATTCGGAACAATGATGGCTGGATTCACCGCGCCGATCACCAACAGATCGAGACCGGTGTCCTCTTGTCCCGGAGTCGGGTCGGAGCACCCGCCGGCGAACGCCAGCGCGGCGAGCACAAATACGAACCGCCTGTTCATGGACAACTTCCCGGCTGAATGGAGAAGGTGAGCGAGTAACCGTCTTCGGCCACCGCACTGCCGTTCGGAAGGGCGTAGATATGAACGTAGGCCAGTCCTCCGGTGCAGAACTTGGCGCTGGCCTGCTCGTTGTCCGAATTTCCGCCGGAGTATCCGACCAGCGTTCCGTCGGGCGAGTCGATGTCGAGATCGAGATCCGACGTCCCGAGCCCGGTCATCACGGCGGTGAGCGTGTCGCCGGCTCCAAGCGCAACCGCGTACCAATCGTCGTTGAGATTGTAGACGTCGTTCGGGCACAGAATCAGATTGTCGTAGGTGCCCGGCGCCGCCAGCCGCGTCGCCGCGGATTGGCTGTCGTTCGGCTCGTCATCATCATCGATGCAAGAGTTGACCGAGACGCCGCTGCAGTTGCCGCTGTCGGGCACGCAGTATTGCGCCAGGTGGCCGCCGATGCTGTTCGACTGCGTTCCACAATGAAATCCCGCCGCGTCACAGCCGTCGGTGCACACCGGCGAACAGAAGCTGTCGCTCGAGCCGGATACGATGGCGGCGCAATAGTTTCCCGGTCCGCACTGCGCATCGTTCGAGCAGGCGGTGCAGATGCCGAGTGGAATCACATTGCCGTCGTTTTCCAGATCGACCGTGAAGGTGTCCGTGACCGGCGCTTCGACGGTGTGATTGCACGCTCCGGTCGGATCGTCCCCGTCGGTGGCGGAGATGACGTAGTAGAGCGTGTCCATGGTTCCCGGATCCGAGCCCGCGATCGGATTGGGTAGCACGACCGAGTACATTCCGTTTTGCGCGGTGCCGCTCACTCGGGTCATGGTCTTGAGCGTCCAGGTGAAGACGTCGGATGGGTTGTCTGGCGGCGAGTCTTTGAAATAGACCACCGGGGGGCCTTTGACCCCGATGTCGTCGGTGATGGTGGCATCGATCTCGATGTCTTGCTCACCCATTACCGCATCGGTGTAAGGCGTGTGCGTAATCACCGGCGGGTTTCCCGCGCAGCCGCTGGCGGCCATTTTGCGAAGAATGATGAGATAGGGTGAGCGCGTCACCTTGGGGCTGGCGCCATCGTCGGCAGACAAAATAAGAGAGTACTGCATCTGCGCGGCGGACTTCTGCGCGTCGCTTGGGCACCACTTCCAATTGGCCTTGAACGGTCCGGTGGTTTGAATCGTGGCGCCCATGATGCGCGGTGCCTCGTCGGCAATCGTGGCTGTGGTGGCGCTCACGTCGTCGATCACCACCGGCACTTGCACGCAACAATCCGACGCTTTGCCCGAGGTGCATGCGGCGCTGGTCAGATCGAGCGTGGTGCCGCCGCCGAGCGGCGAACGAAAGATCGGGCCGCCGCCAGTCGAAGTGCCGACCGTGATGTGCGCCGTTTCATGCGTGAAATTGGTCCCGTCGGACGCGGTGAAGTCGAATTGAATCGCCGTCTGCGAAACATCTTTGGCCGACGGAGTCCATCGAAACACCGCGACACCGTTCGAGAAGGAAGAGAGCGTGGCGGGATCAAGACGGGTCTTGAGATCGGCAATGCTGGGGGCGTTGAAGCCGAAGACGATTCGATCTCCATCGGCATCGGTGGCGCGCATTTCGAACGAGAGCTCGACGCCCACCACGGCCATCTGGTCGGCGATCGGCTGAAAGACCGGCGCGTGACCACTCATGCAAGCGGACAAAAAAAGTGCGGCCGGGAGCACCGCGAAACTGAAAAGAAAATTCCTTCTGCGATTCACGCGCTTTTTATGATTCACGCGCGCAGTATACGTCGGCCTGCGATCGGACGCTATCGTCGTCGGGCGCCGGTTCTGTGAAGAGAATTCTCAGTTCCAGCGTCGGCCCAGCCAAAACAGCGCTCCG
>PLXG01000106.1 GCA_003153195.1 Myxococcales bacterium | reverse complement strand
TAGATCATGGTGCGCTTGCCGGTTTGAACTTTGGGCTCGCGCATGATGGCGAGGCCGTTCGAAACTGCTTCGATTCCGGTGTAGGTACCGCCGCCGAGTGAGTAGGCGCGCATGAACAAGAGCATCATCGCGCCTATGCCCAGCGTCGACAGTCCCTTGTGAAATCCGGAGCTGACCTCGTGCGCCACTTTGGGAAGCTCGCTGGCGTTGGCGAAGATGCCGAAGCTGATCAGGATCACGTGGGTGATGAGAAAGATGACGAAGATGGGCGTCAATACCAGCACCGACTCTTTGACACCGCGCAGGTTGATGATGACCAAGAGAATGATCATCGCCACTTCGACGATCATCTTGTTGGCCGCCCATTCGGGCGGAAGAAAGCTGAAGATGGCGTCCGCGCCCGAGGCGACTGAGATGGTGATGGTGAGAACGTAGTCGACCAGCAGCGCCGAGCCGGAGGTCAGTCCCCATTTTTTACCGAGCAGCTTGGTGGCGACGAGATAGCCGCCGCCGCNNCAGGCGAGATAGGTGTGCTCGCCGAGCGCGCGGAATGCCTCTTCCGGACCATAAGACGACGACGAAAGTCCGTCCGCGCCCAGCCCGACCCAGGCCAGAAACGGAATGAGCGCCATGCGATGGAAGATGCCAGGATCGTTCAGGTCCTTGCGACGACCTAAGAAAAGCTGCGCAAGGAAAGCTCTCATGGAAGGGAGGCGACGCTAGTGGACCGCGAGGTCGCCGTCAAGGCTAGAGCGATCTGATGCGCTCTACTTTCGCGCGCGCTTCCGTTCGTCGACTTTGTGCTGCAGCTTCTCCACCCGCGACTTCAAGTGGGCAATTTCTTTATCAATCGGAGCGCGAACCCGGGCCACGGCGGCGCGCACGCCCTCGTCCACCTTGCGCTCGAGCTCTTCGCGATTCTTGCGAATGCGTGCTTTGAGCTCGTCGCCGAGCTTGTGCCCCGGCTCGCCGACGGTCTGCGGAAGTCCGAAGGCCTCGAGAAGGCGCGTAGTGGCGCGCTGCACCTCATGTTCGGCATTGTGATAGACGCCGAGCACGTTCATCCACGCGTCTTGTACGATTTCGGCGGCCGCGTCGGGAAGACGTCGCGAATCACCCTTGCCGTCAGTCGATGGTTCTTGCCTGGAAGTCGCCATGATTCGAAAGTCTGACACAGAGTGTCAAAACGGTCAATTGAGCGCAGAGCCAGCGCGTTGGCTTCGTTCACGCACATTCGGTACAGAAATGTCTCAAGGTGGCTGGTGTAGCGACCGCTGCACGAGATGCGTGCGTGGCGCGGCGCTTTTGCAAATCGTCTAATTCAGGGTGCTTGCGAACGCCGCGTCGAGTGGGCACGCGCATTGCTCTCGTTGACGAGCAAGGAGAATTCATGATGCGACAAACTCATTCTTGCCGCTCTGGTCTGCCTTTCGGCTCCCGCGTTCGCTGCTCCCTTCCGCAGCGACCTCGGTCCGGTGCGCACGATTTATAACTCGTCTGCGCGCACCGCCATCAAGGCCAAGCTGGCCAGCGAGTTCGGACTCAAATCCACGACCGGACTTCGGATCACCCTTCGGAACGACGGTCTGGCGAACGATCGCTTCACCGTGCTCGGTCCGCAAGGCAAACTGGGCATGCGCTTCAGGGCAAACGGCGTGGTTACGCAAGCGCCGGGCACGCAAAAGGCGAAGGTGACGGCGATTCACCTGAGCGACATGTAGGACGTTTCAGCGAGGTGCGAGATCGTGTCAGTGCGTTCCGTCGGGACTCACCGAATGCGGAGCCTGGCCCTTGGGATGAACGCCAGCGTCGGTGGGCGTACCGACGGCGCGATACATGTTTTCGACCGCTACGCCGCACTGTTGCTTCATCACCAGGAGCGCGATGAGTAGACCGATCAGCATGACGATCGAGACGATCTCCCTCGAGTTAACGTATTTCACGTGAGCTCGATCGGAGGTGCGGCGTCGAGGTCCAGCTCGAGCTCCTCGAGCGCGCGAACCCGCATGCGCACGCGTCGCATGCCTCGATAGGTGTCGATCTCAGGGATGAAGGCGGCCCGCACTCGCGCGCCTTGATCGGGCGCTTTTTCGGCCAGGTTGAATCCGATGCCGTCGCGGGTACAGGTTCCGCTCGAGAGCGTGAGCTGCAGGTGGCCGGTGCCGACCACGCGGCTGCGCTCGAGTCGTACGCTGGCTGTGACGAAGCAGGGCTCGGGGTTGCCCATGCCGAACGGCTCCAGCTTTTCGATCGCCTGCGCCAGGTGATGATCGATCTGGTCGAGTGAAAGCTCGGCATCGGCTTCGATGGCCGGCGGCACGATGCGCGGCTGTGAGATGAAGGCCTCGGCCATCTTGGCGCGCAATTCGGGAATGCGACTGGCCAAGATCGACATGCCGGCCGCTTGCGCGTGTCCGCCGTAGCGATCGAACAGCGGCGCGGCGCTCTTGAACGCTTCGTAGAGGTTGAACCCGGCGAACGATCGCGCGGAGCCGACGCCAACGCGACGCGGACCGTCGGGACCGGGCTTGTCTTCGATGGCCACCACCACCGCGGGCTTTCGATAGCGATCCACCAACTTGGCGGCGACGATGCCGACCACACCGCTTGCCCAACCC
>PLXG01000488.1 GCA_003153195.1 Myxococcales bacterium | reverse complement strand
GCGACAAGGTCATTCGCCGCGAGCTACGTGTGTACGAAGGCGAGCTCTACAATCAAACGCGACTCGATCGATCGAAGCGGCTCGTGCAGGCGCTCGGATTTTTCGAGAAGGTAGAGCTCTCAAGCAAGGCGGCTGAGGGCGATCCCGATCACCTGGACGTGAACATCGAAGTCACTGAGCGACCGACCGGTACCTTTCAGATCGGCGCCGGCTTCTCATCGGTGGAGAACTTCATCGGTCAGGCGCAGGTGGCCCAGAATAACCTCTTCGGCCGCGGCGTCGCGTTGCAGCTTCAGGCGCAGATTTCGTCGATCCGACAGCTGTTCCTGCTGCGCTACACCGATCCCTATTTCCTCGACACACGTCTGACATTTTCATTTTCGGTCTACAACCAGCTGCTCTTTTATCCCTCGTTCAATCGCACCGCGCGCGGCGGTGATTTGACCTGGGGTTACCTGTTCGGCGATCACACGCGCGTCTTTGGTACCTACAAGCTAGAAGACGTCGAGGTGCGGCAGAATACCGCCGGATTTACCGTGGGAGGATTTGCCCCGTCGACGACGGTGTCGCCGGGAACCATCTCCAACCTGTTCCGATCGGGCTGGACCTCGTCGATTCGACTCTCGGCCAACTACGATTCCCGAAACGATCGCATGTTCCCGACCCGCGGCATGTTCCATCAGATCGCCGCCGAGTTCGCCGATCCGGTGATCGCCTCGGAGACGGTGTTTACCCGCTTTACTGCGTTCACGCGCTTCTACCGTCCCATCATCGGACCCTTCATCTTTCGTTTGAACCTGGAGGCGGGATACATCACCAGCCGCTCGTCGCAGGGCGTGGCCATCAACGAACGCTACTTCCCGGGTGGTATCAACAGCATTCGCGGATTTCAGCTCTTCTCGCTGGGACCCAAGGTCAACGTACCGAGCGCAAAAGATCCCAACGCGTTTTTGCAGCAGTTCAACATCGGCGGCAATTTGCAGCTGATCTTGAACGCCGAGATCGAGTTTCCCATCTTTGCCGCGGTGCAGATCAAGGGCGTGGTCTTCTTCGACGCTGGTAACGCCTACAACACCGAGAATCGCTACTGCAGCTCCTCCTCGGTATCGAACATTCCGAACGTGTTCAATCCCTGTAACAGCTATCCGACCTTTTCGAACTTACGCTATTCGGTCGGATTCGGTTTTCGCTGGATTTCGCCCATTGGTCCGCTCCGGTTCGAGTGGGGAATCCCGCTCAATCGCGTTGTTGGGGAAGATGACATCGTCTTCGAATTCACCATCGGCAATTTCTTCTAACGCGCACTCGTCTTTTCCGCCCATCGCGGCGTACGGCCGACCGCAGGGCGCGAAGCGGCGAGCGTAGCGAGCGCACCCGCAGTGCCGAGCCCGTGGCGAGGCCTCGCTTGGTCGTAATGAAAAATCCCTTCGCGCGCCCCTCGCCGCGTGCGCCCAATGGTTGAATTTTGTTCCTGGACAGATCGACCCGGCGCCGCATGCTGTAGTTAGGCGGTGGGTTATGACATCGAATCATCCTGACGAGCCGGTGCCGCTTACCTATAATGATGAGGGTGAGCCTGACGAGTCGAAGAGCTACAAGGCCGATACAACCGATTGGGAGCTCACTCAGCCGGAGATGGAGGGGCCGCCTGAAGAGTTTGGGACCTCCAAACCCTCTTCTTCGCCTGCTTCGCACCGCTGATCTTGACTCTTGGCCGCCCCTCGAGTAACAGACTCCCAATTCTTGAGGGAGTGCAAATGAAGCGCATCGTTCTCATCGGATTGACCCTGGCCGGAACTCTGGTTGCGAAGCCGCTTGCGGCGCGCGCCGATAAGTTTGCGTTCGTCGACATGCAGCGCGCGATGGAAGAGACCGACGATGGCAAGAAAGCCAAAGCGAAGCTGAAAAGCGATTTCGATCGTAAGCAGAAAGAGCTCGACGAGAAGCAAGAGGAGCTCAAAAAGCGCAAGGATGCGTTCGACAAGAAGTCCTCGGTGATGAAGCCGGAAGCGCTGCAGGCCGAACAGAAGGATCTCCAGGATCGCTTCGTTGCGCTGCAGCAGATCTATCAGCGTCTGCAGACCGATCTCGGTCAAAAAGAGCAGGAAGCGACCCGCGGAATTTTCGCCAAGCTGCAGGGCGTGCTTGGCAAGATCGCCGAGCGTGAGCACATCACGCTGGTGCTCGAGAAGAGCGCCATCATGTGGGGCGCGCCTTCGCTCGACATCACCAATGAAGTGATTCGCATGTACAACGCCGATGCTTCGAACAGCGGCGGTGGTGGCGGAGCGGCGAAGAAGTAGGTATGTCGGACGATTCCAAAACGTCGCTCGACATTCAAGAGATCGAGCGGCTGCTTCCGCATCGCTATCCATTTCTGCTTATCGATCGGGTCATCGAGCTCAGCGCCGACAGGGTGGTGGCCATCAAGAATGTCACCATCAATGAGCCGTTCTTCCCCGGACATTTTCCCGGCCACCCCATCATGCCCGGCGTGCTCATCATCGAGGCGATGGCGCAAGCCGGCGCAGTGATGGCGATGCGATCGTCGGCGTTCGACCCAGCCACGCAGGTGGTCTATTTCATGGCCATCGACAAGGCGAAGTTTCGCAAGCCCGTGCTGCCGGGAGATCAGCTGCGCCTCGAGGTCACACCGCTTCGTAAAGGCGGTGCGATCTGGAAGATGCGCGGCGAAGCCTTCGTCGGCACCGAGATCGTCTGTGAAGGCGAGTTCCTAGCCACCATTGCAAAAAAATAGATCGCACGTCGTGGCTCGTGATCTGATCCTTGGGCTGGCGCTCATGGTGAGTGCGGCCGGCTGCTCGCGCCGCAAACCAATTCCGGCCGATGGTGGCGGACCGGCAGTGGTGGTGGTCGATCATCGTCCTGGCCCTGAAGAGATCGTCGAGGTCGAGCCGAACAATGATCGCGCGCACGCGCAGCGGATCGCACTCGGTGCGTCGGTGCGTGGCGACATCTCGAACGAAAAAGATGTCGACATCTATTCGTTCACGCCCTCGGCCGACGGCGGCACGCGCACACAGGTTCGCATCACCCTCACGCCCAATCCGACCACCGATCCGTCACTGGAGGTGGTCGACGCCGCGGGAAAGCGAGTTCTGTTGGTGAGCGATCGCGGCCCCGGTGGCAGCGAAGTGATTCCCAATTTGGCCGTAACCGTCGGCGCCACCTACTACCTGATCGTTCGCCGTGCGTTCGAGCCAGAAGAGCGGCTGGGAACCACTCCGTCGGTGTCGACCTATCTGCTCGAGGTTCGCCCCGAACCGGCGCCGGGTGTGAGCGAGCTGGAGCCGAACGGAGACGCCAAGACCGCCACCGTCCTCAGCGAGCTGGGCGACGTTACCGGATACTTCGGCTGGCATCGGGACGACGACTGGATCAAATTGCCTTCGACTATGGGCGCGGATACCACGCTGCGCATCGAGCTCGGTCCGGTCGATGGCGTGGTCGCCAGCGTACGGGTCGAAAATGGACCCACCGCGGTGGCCGAAGGGCGCGGAGTTCGCGGCTCGGAAATACGCATGCGCAACGTACGCATCGATGGACGTTTGGACACCTACGTGGTGTTGCGCGGACGAGAAGGACACAACGAGTCGAATCGCTGGACACTCCATCTGGCGATCGAGCCGCCGGTCGACGGTTTGGAGAAGGAGCCCAACAACACAGTTGGCTTGGCCAATCCGCTCATCGGTCCCACCGCCGAGGTGAGCGGATATCTGTGGCCCGGGGACGCCGACGTTTTTCGTGTGAGCGGTATTCCGGCCGGCGCAGTTTCCGACGTCGAGATCGAGCGGGTGGAGCACGTCGACCTCAAGCTCGAGCGACTTTCGCCGGGCGGAGAGTCGCTCGGCCACGCACAGACTGGCGGTTTTGGCGAAGGTGAGAAGCTTACCGGTGTTCGCAGCGACGGAGATCTGCTGATTCGCGTGACCGCGCGTTCGGGCGACACCGTTTTCGACGCGCCTTACCATTTGCAAATTCGTCCGGGCCTAGAAAAGAAGTAACGCGTAAAGAAGTACGCCCAAAGAAGTGGCTATCGAACACCGAGTTGCGCGAACAACGCTCGCGCGCCCGCAGCCGAGTCGTCCGTGCCCAGCACTGCGCCGATGCATGCGATGCGTGCACCGGTTCGTAAGATTCGCGCAGCGTTTTCCGCGGTGATTCCGCCCAGCGCGAAGACGGGAATCGAAATCTTCGCAGTCACCTCGGCGAGTGCCGCTTCACCCACCGGCGGACCTTTGTCCTTGGTCGCGAAAACGGGGCCATAGGTAATGTAGTCGGCACCGGCGGTGCGGAAAGCCTCGACGAGCGAATGGGTGGAGACGCCCACCAGAAGTTTAGGCGCCATTCGCCGCACCGACTCGGGCGGGATTCCGCCCGTTGGCAGATGCACGCCATCCGCGCCCACGGCGAGCGCGATATCGACACGATCGTTGATCAGAAGTAGTGCGCCAGCCGAAGCGGTGAGGGTGCGCATTCGTTCGGCCGCATGAAAAAGCGCGCGCCCGGTGAGCTGCTTGGCTCGAAGTTGTATCGCCGCAATGCCTCGGGGAAAGACGTTCAGCGCGGCGCGGACTTTGTCTTCGGTGTGCGCGTCATAGCCATCGGTGATCAGCAACGCTCGAAACTGCACTATTCGATGAGGCCCACTTCTGGAGAGGAGGCGTGCGCATGCAAACGGCGCGGCATTCGTCCGGCAAGAAATGCTTTGCGTCCGGCCTCCACTCCAAGTCGCATCGCTTCAGCCATCAGAACCGGATGTTTGGCGCCGGCGATTCCGGTGTTCATGAGCACCGCGTGACAGCCGAGCTCGAGTGCCTCGGCGGCGTCGGAGGCAGTCCCTACACCGGCGTCGACGATCACCGGCACTTTCACCGCGTCGAGCACCATGCGTAAGTTGTACGGATTTCGAATGCCCAAACCAGAGCCAATCGGCGCGGCCAGCGGCATGACCGCGGCGCAACCGGCGTCCTCGAGTTTCTTGGCCATGATCGGATCGTCGTTGGTGTAGGGGAGCACCACGAATCCCTCTTTCACCAGCACGCGCGCAGCGGCCAGCGTCGCTTCCGCGTCGGGAAAGAGTGTGATCTCGTCGCCGATCACTTCGAGCTTCACGAACTCGGTCATGCCGAGCTCGCGCGCCAGTCTGGCGGTGCGAATCGCTTCGTCGGCGGTGTAGCAGCCTGCGGTATTGGGCAGAAGCGTATAGCCGGCGAGCGCATCGAGCAGCGAAGGCTCGCCCGGCTTCGGATCGAGTCGCCGCACCGCAACGGTCACGATCTCCGCGCCCGATGCTTTGGTGGCCGCGCGCGTCTCGTCGAGATCTTTGTATTTGCCGGTGCCGACGAGAAGGCGCGATCGGTAGCTCTTGCCCGCCAGCACGAAAGGATCGCTGTTCATGTCCCTTCTATAGAACGAACTCACAAAAGCGTCCAGGCGCCCTCCATAAAGTGAGTGCGCAAAAAAAGTGCGCAGATAAATTGAGCGCGAGTCAATCGAGACCGAGCGTGGCGCACGGAGCGCGGGAGGGAGCGTACGCATTTGTACGTGACCGACCAAGCGAGGACGTACGCCGCGAACGGGCCGATTGGCTCGCGCTCAGCCGCCGCCGACGAAGCCGACCACCTCCAGGCGATCGCCTTCACTGAGTCGCGCCTCGCCATAGGTGCGTCGCGGAACGACCTCGTGATTGCGCTCCACTGCCACGCGTGCGGCGTCGAATTTAAGGCGTGCCAGCAGCTCGGCGACTGACGCGTTCGCGGGCAGCTCGACCAACTTTCCGTTCACCGTGACCTGCATCGTCCCACCTTCGTCATGACACAAATGTCATGTGTAGCAGAAACATCACATCGAAATGTGTGAACGATCGTCCGCTCTGCGCGCGCAACTATGCGAACGAACAGGACGTGACCTCTGGCACTCGCGTTGCACAACTCATCATAAGAACAGGCGATGTTCAGCGAGAAGGAGCCATCAATGATCGCATCACCCACGGTCGATATGAACGCGTCGCGCGCGGAAAGTTTTCGAATTCAACTGATTCGCTCGCCGCTCTTTCGCGGACTTCCCCCGGCCGCGCTGGAAGAGATCGTGAAGATGGCGCAACCTCGTACACGCGCCATGGGAACGCTGCTGGTCTCGCAGGGCGAAGGTGGCGATGCGCTGTTCGTCATCGCTGCCGGCCGCGCCAAGGTGGTGCTGTTTGGCGAGAGCGGTCGTGAAGTTACGCTCTCAACGCTGAGCGCCGGCGATTTCGTCGGCGAAATGGCGATGCTCTCGAGCGTTCCGCGTTCCGCCAACGTGATCGCGCTCGAGCCCCTCACCGTGCTGGCGTTTGGTCGCGAGCTGTTCGAGCCGATGTTGCGTCGCCATCCCCAGATCGCCATCAACCTGCTGCAGGTGATGGTCGAGCGTCTGCGCCGCGCCGACGAGACCATCGCCAGCCTGGCGCTGCAAGACGTGGAAGCGCGTCTGACCCGCACGCTCGAAAGATTGGCCGAAGAGGGCGGCGAGCGCACCGACTCCGGCGTCTATCTTCCGCGCCGTCCCACGCAGCAGGAGCTGGCCAACATGGTGGGCAGCTGTCGCGAGACCATTTCGCGGACCTTCAGCTCGATGGTGCGTCGGGGACTGCTGGTTCAGCGCGGACGCGGCGTGGTGCTTACCCGCGAATTGCTGGCTCGCCGCGCCGCCTAACAGGCGCGTTTCGACTTTCGACTAAATCCAAATCGATATTGACAGGTTGCGTTGCACAGTCGACAGTGCGGACATCTATCAAGTTTACGACATTCGCACCGACATCCGCCCGACCGTCGCCGAGATCGATCTAGGTGCGCTCAGGGGAAACGCCGACGTAGTTCGAAGCGTAGTCGGCCCAACCGTCGGAATTCTCGCCGTGGTCAAAGCCGATGCGTACGGCCACGGTGCGGTGGCTTGCGCGCGCGCGCTCGAGCGAAAAGTGTGGGGCTTCGGCGTCTCGCTGGTCGAGGAAGGTGTCGAGCTTCGCCGCGGTGGAATCTTGGCGCCGATTTTGGTGCTGGGAAATTTCTACGGCACTTCGCATCGCGACGTGGTGGCTTATAAGTTGACTCCGGTGGTGAGCGACATTGCCGACCTGGTGCGGTTCGAGCGCGCCATCGAAGACATCGCCGCCGGTTCGAAGCTCGGGCTTCATCTCAAGATCGACACCGGCATGGCTCGGGTGGGGCTTTCGCCGGCTGCGGTCGGCGCATTTCTCGACGAGCTTTCGCGCAAACCGTCGCTCGAGCTGACCGGACTGTGCACCCATCTTGCCGATGCCGAGGGTGATGAAGCGGCGACGCGCAAGCAGCTCGTGCGCTTTGCGCAGGCGCGCAAGGAGATCTCGGCGCGCGGATTTTCGCCGACGCTCACTCATGTGGCCAACTCGGCTGGCACCTTGCGTTTCGCCGATGCGCGCTTCGATCTGGTGCGGCCGGGATTGGCGCTCTATGGCTACGGAAGCTTCGCGGCGCTGCGGCCGGTCATGAGCCTCAAGTCGCAAGTGGTCGCGCTGCGCGACGTTCTCGCCGGCGAATCAGTTTCGTACGGCGCGCTCTTCACCGCGAGTCGAGCGACGCGGGTAGCGACAGTGCCGATCGGCTATGCCGACGGCTACAGCCGCCGCTTCACTGGGCGCGCCGAAGTGCTGGCCGGCGGGGTGCGGTGCAAGGTGGTAGGCGCGGTGACCATGGACATGCTGATGGTCGATGTCACCGACGTGGCAAAGATCGAGCTCGGGGCGGAAGTGGTGCTGCTCGGACGACAAGGTGCGGAGCGCATCAGCGCCGAAGATCTGGCCGGCTGGTCGTCGACCATCAGCTGGGAAATTTTTTGTGGCATCTCCAAGCGCGTGCCGCGCGTCTACTTGGGGCAGACCTAGACCACTTCGGAGTTAAAATGATCGAGCGAGAACGACGAGACCGAAGCGAGAGCGGTGCACGAGGAGAGAGCAGAGCAGTCGTGCCTGTCGGCACGGCGAGCAGCACAACGACGAGTCCATCGCTCGCAGCGAGAGGATCGGCGTTCGCAGCCGGTCATTTTAACTTCGAAGAGGTCTAGTGGAAGAGGCCGAGCGCAAACCGCTTTCGGGCCTGGCCAAGGCGGAGCGGCTGGTCGACAGGCTGTGGGCGCCGCTGGTCTCCCTCACCGAGGTGGTGGGCGTGCACCTGCAGCTCCTCGGTCGCGCCGGTTATTGGCTGGCCAAGCCTCCATTCCGCGTCGCGGTGTTCCTCGAATCGGCCGAGTTCATCGGCGTTCAGTCGCTCATCATCGTGGCCATGGTGGCGCTGTTTGTGGGCATGGTTTTCGCGCTCCAGTTGGTGAGCTCGCTGCGTCAGTTCGGCGCCGAGAGCTTCGTCGGCGCGACGCTTGGACTTTCGCTCACGCGCGAGCTCGCGCCGGTGTTCACAGCCATCGTGGTGGCCGCGCGGGCGGGCGCCGGCATGGCCACCGAACTCGGTTCGATGCGCATCAGCGAGCAGATCGATGCGCTCTCGACGATGGCGGTCAACCCGATTCAGTATTTGGTGACGCCCCGGGTGCTCGCGGCGATCATCATGTTGCCGCTCCTCGCCATGCTGTTCAACTGCGTCGGCCTCGCCGGCGGCTACGGTGTGGCGGTCTGGTACGAAGGCGTCGACCGCGGCGTCTTTCTCGAAAACGCGCGCTGGATCGTCGACAGCCGCGACGTGCTGCAAGGGCTCATCAAGGCCACCGTCTTCGGTTGCGCACTGTCGACCATTTCCTGCTGTCAGGGCTTTTACGCCTCGGGCGGCGCCAAAGGCGTCGGTCAAGCGACCACTCGCGCGGTGGTGGGAAGCTTCGTCACCATCTTGGTGCTCGACTACTTCCTCACCGACGTCATCCTGATCGTTCAATCGAAATGAGCGATGAGAAGCGTGAAGGCGCGCAGATTCAGATTCGCGATCTGCACAAGTCGTTCGGCGAGCACAAGGTCTTGCGCGGTGTAGATCTCGACATCGAGCGCGGCAAGATCAACATCATCATCGGCGGCTCTGGCCAGGGCAAGAGTGTGCTCATGAAGCACCTCATGGGCTTGCTCAAACCCGACCGCGGCCAGATCTTGGTGGATGGCGAGGACATCGTTCCACTCGACGACTATGCGCTCAATCGGGTGCGGCGAAAGTTCGGAATGCTGTTTCAATATGCGGCGCTGTTCGACTCGCTCACCGTCGGTGAGAACGTCGCCTATCCGCTCGTCGAACACACCAAGATGCCCAAGGTCGAGGTAGAAAAACGGGTCATCGAACAGCTCGCGTCGCTCGGTCTCAAGAACGTCGAGAAGAAGTTCCCGGCCGAGCTCTCGGGCGGCATGCGCAAGCGCGTCGGATTGGCGCGCGCTTTAATTTTAAAACCGGAAATTCTGCTATACGATGAGCCCACGACCGGCCTCGATCCGGTGGCCACCAAGAACGTCGATGACATGATCCGCGACATCTCGAAAGACACCGGCGTTACCAGCGTGGTCATCAGCCACGACATGGCGTCGACCTTTCGCCTCGCCGATCGAGTCTCCATGCTGTACGAGGGCAAGATCGTCGTCAGTGGAACGGCCAAAGAGTTCTTGCGCACCGATAATGAGACGGTGCGAAACTTCGTCGAGGTGTCGGGGGCGGTGGAGATGCCGGCGCGGGGCGCGCAATGAATCCGCGCGTCGCTGCCATCAAGGTTGGCGCCACGGTTCTTGTCATCGCGATTCTCACCTTCGTCGGATTCCGCTTCGTGTCGAAGGGGCTGTCGGGACGCAAGGGCATTCATGTGTGGGCGCTGTTTCATGACGCCACTGGTCTCGTCAACAAGTCGCGCGTTCAGGTGGCCGGACTTTCGGTTGGCGAGATCACCGATCGTCAGCTGAACGGCGCGGTGGCGCGGGTGACCATTCTCTTGCGGCCGGAGACGCACCTCTATGCGAACGCAGCGGTCTTCAAGCGCGCGGCGTCGCTGCTCGGTGAATATTATTTGGAGATCGATCCGGGCACGCCGCAGTCGCCCGATCCGCTGACCGGCAAGATCATCGAGAATCGTCCGCTCACGGACGGCGATCAGGTGGTGAACGTCGTCGAGGCGGTCACCACGTCAGATATTTTGGTCCAGGTGAACGAGACCCTTCCAGTGCTACGTCAGATCTTGTCCGACGTACATCGCATCACGCAGGGGCCGCTGCAGGAGATCGCCTCCAGCGTGCAGCGCGGCGTGGATCGCAACTCCGAGGCCGCCGAGCGACTGCTCGGTCACTTGGACGAGATCGCGCTCGATGTTCGCGGCTTCACCGGAGGCGCGGCGAACGTCGACATTCGCAAGAGCATCGAGAACGTCCGCGACATTACCGAGGGGATCAAATCTCTCGTCGGCAAGGGCGACGCCGAAGTGGGCTCGACCGGCGCCAAGGTGCGCACCGATCTGGACAAGATTGGAGTGGCCATCGACAACTTGAACCGGACGCTCGAGAACATGGCGCAAGTGACCGACAAGGTGAAGAAGGGTGAGGGCACCGTCGGTCGGCTCTTGAACGACGACACCATCGCCAAGAACGTGGAGCAGATCACCGAGGACGCCGGCGGATTCATTCGCTCGCTCACGCGGCTGCAGACGCTCATCGGTTTGCGCTCGGAGTACAATTTCCTCGCCAACACGCTCAAGACCTATGTCTCGGTGCAGCTGCAGTCGCGACCCGACAAGTTCTTCCTCATCGAGCTCATCGACGATCCGCGCGGGCTCCGCACCACCGAACAGACCTTCACCACCACCGATGATCCATCCAAACCGCAGACGGTCAATACCCAGACCATCACCGTGTCTGACAAATTCCGGTTCACCCTCGAAGTTGGCAAGCGGCTCTTCCTCTTGAATGGCAAGATGGCCATCGCCGGCCGCTTCGGCATCAAAGAGTCGACCGGCGGCATCGGCCTCGATTTCGAAATTCCGCTGGCGCTCGCGATTCCGTGGATGCGTACGCTGGAGATCAAGAGCGACCTGTTCGACTTCCGCACCAACATCTATCCTCGACTCAAGGTGCTGGCGGCGCTCGAGTTCTACCGGCACATCTGGATCGTGGGCGGTATCGACGACGCGTTCAACTCGCGCGGCCCGGGCGCCGGCGGAGCGACGGGGCGCGACTACTTTTTGGGCGCACAGCTCACCTTCAACGACGACGACATTCGCGCGCTGTTCGCCATCGGCGGAGCCGCCATTCTCGGCGCCGCTCGGTAGCTCGCTTCTCGGGCGCGCTTGAATGATCGGTCGGCGTTCTATAAGGTCGCCTCATGAAATCACCGAGTACTGCGTGGTCTGAGAAGATTTCTCCCGACGAAGCGGCGCGACATTTGTCCGACACCGCATTGTTGGTCAGGATGCAGGAGGAGAAGTCGAAGCGGCTGGGCGTGGGCCGCGCACTTCACCGCAAGCAGGTGCAGGGACTTCATGCCAAGCTCGAAGTGCTGCCCAACCTTCCGGCGCATGCGCAGCAGGGACTATTCGCTGTCGCTCGTAGCTACGACGCTTGGATTCGACTCTCGAACGGAAGCATGAACAAACAATCGGATCGCACGCCCGACATTCGCGGATTTGGCATTCGCGTGCTCGGGGTGGCCGGTGAAAGTGCGCTGGATGGACCGGCGCGCGCGCAGGATTTTATTCTGATCAACCAAGAGGTCTTTGGCTTTGCCAACAGCGAGATCTTCGTCGGGCTGATCCTGGCTGCTTCGCGCGGCGCTTGGGCGGTGCCGCTGTTTTTGATTCGTAAGCTGGGGTTCGGCGGCGGATTCAGTCGACTCAAAGCGCTGCTCAAGGCGCAGTCGCTGGTGTTCTCTGGATTTGGCAGCGAAAAGTTTTTCAGCGGCGCGCCGATTTCGTGCGGGCCGTATGCCGCGCGCGTCCGACTGGTGCCGCCCCAGCAGGGAAAAGGGCCGTGCGCCGATTTCGTAGCCGATTTAGAGAGACAGCTCGCGCAAGGTCCGCTGGTCTACGATTTGCAATTGCAGTTCTTCGTCGACGAGCAGACCACCCCCATCGAGGACGCCTCGGTGAATTGGCAGGAATCGGAAGCACCGTATGTGACGGTGGCGCGGTTGACCATTCCGTCGCAGTCGCTCAAAGACGAGACGCTGGCGGCGCAGATCGAAGCGACCACGTTCGATCCTTGGGAAGCGCTCCTTCAGCACAAGCCGCTCGGCGAAGTCATGCGTGCGCGCAAGGTCGCTTACGGCGGAAGTCAGAAGAGTCGCGGAGCGGTCTGAGCGGCGCGGGGACCGGCTTGACCTTTTGAAGCCATCCTCTATAGTGTACTGCTTCGTTTTTGAGGCGTTGGATTTTGCGTTACAAAATCAGAGAGATACCGGACGAGGGCAAGGCCATCAACCTTGTGCTCGACCGTCCGTTCCTCGACGAGGCGTTGAGCGCCCTCGGCGTCGACGTCGATCGTTCGTCTGTGGCGGTGAACGCGCGTCTCAACGTGGCCGGCGAAAGTATCGTGTTGCGCGGTCGCGTGAAGGGCAAGATCACCATGCCGTGCGGCGCCTGTATCGAGCCGGTCGAGATCTCGCTGACCGCTCCGCTCAACGTCACCTTCGTGCCGGAGGGTGAGGAGGACGACGAGCGCGAAGAGGATAGCGCCGTCCTCGACGACTTCGAGGTTAGCCCGCATGACGGACAGTATATTGAAATTGCTCAGTTAATTCGAGAGAATCTGATTTTAAACCTGCCCTACGCCCCGCGCTGCCGAGAGGGCTGCCGAGGCCTGTGCTCGACCTGCGGGGCAAATCGCAACGAAGTCGATTGCGGTCACACGGAAAAACAGGTAGATCCGCGGCTGTCCGCGCTCAGTAAACTCAAGCTGTCGTAAAGGAAAGTAGAGAAGAACCATGGCGGTACCCAAGAGAAGGAAATCGAAGGCCTCGCGCGATCATCGTCGCGCCCAGTGGATGCGTTCGGTCCCGAAGGCGACGGTCAACGCTTGCCCGAAGTGCCAAGAGCCGAAAATCCCGCATCGCGTGTGCGGCGCGTGTGGTTTCTACCGCGATCGCCAAGTGATCGTGAAAGAGGAAGCGACCGAGGCTTAGCCTTGTCGGGAAAACCGCCGGAAGGTTTTCCATAGATGCGGTCCGTAGCGCTCGACGCGATGGGGGGCGACCGCGCGCCGGTAGCCGAAGTCGAGGCCGCGTTACAAATCGTTCGAGAAAATATTGCCGAGGTCGCGCTCGTCGGAGATGAGCCGCGTCTAAAGTCCGAGCTCAATCGACTCGGCGCGAAAACTCCACCGACTGGACTCACACTTCATCACGCGCCCGATGTGATCGCGATGGACGATCATCCGGCTCTTGCGGCCAAAGGGAAAAAGAATTCGTCGATGCGCGTCGCGTTCGATCTGGTGCAGAGCGGCCAGGCCGAAGCGGTGGTGTCGGCGGGAAATTCGGGCGCGATGCTGGCGTGCGGGCTGCTGGTGCTCAAACGCATTCGCGGCCTCGACCGTCCGGCGATCCTGACCACGTTCCCGACGGTGAAAGAGGTCTGCGCGCTGCTCGACATGGGCGCCAACGTGGAGTGCAAGCCGCAAAACCTGGCACAGTTCGCGGTGCTGGGCGCGACCTTTGCGCGCCTTCGTCACGGGAAATCGCGTCCCAAAGTGGCGCTGCTCTCGAACGGATCGGAGGCCTCCAAGGGCACCGAGCTCACGCGCGCGGCGCACGCACTCTTGAGCGCATGTACGGTGGCGGAGCCGGACTTTCAATATTGCGGCTACGTCGAAGGACACGAGCTGTTCTCCGGCGACCTCGACGTGGTGGTCACCGACGGATTCACCGGCAACATCGTGCTCAAGACCGCGGAGGGCGCGTCGGCGGCGGCGTTTCAACTGCTGCGCAAAGAGATCTTGGCGACTCGCACCGGTCAGCTCGGTGGACGCATCTTGAAGGGCACGTTTCAAAATCTAAAAAAGAAACTCGACTACGACGAGCACGGCGGTGCGCCACTCGTCGGCGTCTCCGGCGTGGCCGTGATCTGCCACGGTCGCTCGTCCGTGAAGGCGATCAAAAACGGCGTCCAAGTGGCGGTAGGCCTCGTAAATGTTGGGCTTCAAGCCGCCATCGCTTCCGCCTTTGCAAAGCACGCTCCCTTGTGGGAAAAACTGCCTGCCCAGAGCCCAGCAAAATGACACCCATCAGCGCACGCATACTCGGAACCGGACGCGCACTTCCCGATCGCGTCCTCACCAACGATGACCTTTCGAAAAAGGTCGAGACCTCGGACGCGTGGATCAACGAGCGCACCGGAATTCGCGAGCGTCGCATTCTCGAAGAGGGACTGTCGACCAGCGACTTGGCGGCGCGCGCAGGCCTTGCGGCGGCGCAGGCGGCGGAGATCGATCCGTCCCAGATCGACTGCATCATCGTCGCCACGGTCACGCCCGATCAGCCGATGCCGGCGGTGGCGGTGACGGTGCAGCAGAAGCTGGGCATCAAGACCAACGTGCCGGCCTTCGACATTTCGGCGGCATGCGCCGGATTTCTCTACGGACTTTCGGTCGCTGATGCATTCGTGCGCGGCGGAAACTTCAAGCGCGTGCTGGTGGTGGGCGTGGAGATCTTGTCGCGCATCGTCGACTGGACCGATCGCAACACCTGCGTACTGTTCGGCGACGGCGCCGGCGCGGCCATCATCGGTCCGGCGCAGGGCGATGAGCGCGGGATCATCTCCACGCATCTGTTCGCCGATGGATCGCAGGCGGGCGCGCTCAACATTCCGGCCGGCGGATCGATCGAGCCTACCACTTCCGCATCGGTGGAAGCGCGTCACCACTTCGTCAAGATGAACGGCAAGGTCATCTTCACGCACGCGGTGAAAAATCTTTCGCGCGCCGCGCAGATCGCGCTCGAGCACAATCACCTGCAGCCGTCCGACATCAGCTGGGTGGTGGCGCATCAGGCCAACTTGCGCATCCTCGAGGCGGTATCCGCTCGAGTCGGCATTCCACTCGAGCGCTTCTATCTCAACATTCAAAAATACGGCAACACCTCCAGTGCCTCGATCCCCATCGCGCTCGATGAGGCGGTCCGCTCCGGTAAGATCAAACGCGGCGATCGATTGCTGCTCGCTGCGCTCGGAGCCGGCCTGTCGTGGGGCTCGGCGGTGGTGAGGTACTGATGAAGAGTCGACAGTCGACAGTTGACAGTCAACGGTGGCAGAGACGGAAGCAGAAACCGTCGACTGTTGACGGTGGACCGTCGACCGGAGCCATTCCATGATCGCCTTCCTCTTCCCCGGCCAGGGGTCGCAAAAGGTGGGCATGGACGCCGGGCTTGCGCGCGCGCGCTTCGAAGAGGCGAATGAGGCGCTCGGATTCGATTTGGCCAATATCATCGCCGAAGGTCCGGAGGCGGAGCTTCAGCGCACCGCCATCACCCAGCCGGCGATCTTGACGGTGTCGATCGCAGTGTCAGACAAGCTCAAGCAGGAGGGCATCGTTGCCGACGTCGCGGCGGGCCATTCGCTGGGAGAATATTCGGCACTGGTTCATGCCGGCGCGCTCAACTTCGCCGACGCGGTTCGTCTGGTGCATCTGCGTGGAAAGTTCATGCAGGAAGCGGTGCCGGAAGGGCAGGGCGCGATGGCGGCGATCATCGGGCTCGATGGCGCGATGGTGGCCGAAATTTGCAAATCCGCTTCGAGTGGAGACGGCGCGTGTCAGCCGGCCAACTTCAATGGCGCCGGTCAAGTCGCGATCTCCGGTCACAAACCGGCGGTTGAGCGTGCGATGGCTGAGTGCAAAGCCAAGGGCGCCAAGCTGGTCAAGGCGCTGCCAGTCTCCGCGCCATTTCATTCGGCCCTGATGGCACCCGCGCAGGAAAAGTTGCGAATCGAGCTGGAGCGCGTGAAAGTGCAGCCGTTTTCGCTGCCGATTTACGCCAACGTCACCGCCGAGCCGAACCAAGATAGCGCGCGAGTGAAGGAGCTTTTGACCACGCAGGTCACTGGTAGCGTTCGATGGGAAGAGACGATCAAGAACATGGCGGCGCGAGGCGTCATCGAAGCTTATGAGGTCGGTCCGGGCAAAGTGCTATCGGGCCTCGTCAAGCGCATCGCACCGACAATCGTGCTGAAGGAGCTCAGCTAATGCCGGAAGCGAAACGAGTCGCACTGGTCACGGGTGCGTCGCGCGGGATCGGTCGCGCCATCGCGACGGCGCTCGCCGAAGACGGGCTGTTCGTAGTGCTCAACTACACCGCCAACGAAGCGGCTGCGCACGAAGCGCTGGCGGCGGTGAAGAGCGTCGGTGGCGACGGCGTACTTTCCAAGTTCGACGTTTCGAATTCCGACCAGGTCGACGCTGCGGTCAAACAGATCGCCACCGAGCACGGACGGATCGATGTGCTCATCAACAATGCTGGTATCGCCATCGATGGACTTTTACTGCGCACCAAGAAAGAAGATTGGGCGCGCACGCTCGACGTGAACCTATCGGGCGCGTTTCACTGCACCAAGGCCTGCTCGCGCTATCTGCTCAAGAGCGAGACCGGACGCATCGTGAATATTTCATCGGTAGTGGGCGAGCAGGGCAACGCCGGTCAAGTGAGCTATTCGGCGGCCAAGGCCGGGCTCATCGGCATGACTCGCACGCTCGCACGGGAGCTCGCCTCCCGCGCGGTCACCGTCAATTGCGTCACGCCGGGCTTCATCGAGACCGACATGACCAACAAACACGTGCAGGGCGAAGTGCGCGAAGCCCTCATCAAACAGATTCCACTCGGTCGTATCGGCAGCGCCAAAGATGTGGCCGAGGCAGTACGATTTTTAGTATCCCCGCGGGCGAGCTATGTCACTGGACAAGTCTTGCGGGTAAACGGTGGACTATTAATGTAGGCTGAACGAGACACACAGGAGATCACATGGACGTCGATTCGAAAGTGAAAGAAATTATCTGCGCGCAGCTCGAAGTATCCCCGGAGCAGGTCAAGCCGGAGGCGTCGTTCACCGACGACCTCAAGGCCGACTCTTTGGCGGTGGTCGAGCTGGTGCTGGCGCTCGAGGAATCGTTCTCGATCGAAATTCCCGACGAGGACACCGAGCAGATCAAGACGGTCAAGGACGCCATCGAGTACATCAAGGCACACGCGTCTAAATAGTCGACAGTCGACGGTTCACGGTCGACTGTTGAGGGAATGATGGAAAGACGAGTCGTAGTAACGGGGATTGGGCTGGTCACACCGGTGGGAATCGGGCGTGAAGAGACGTGGTCCGCGCTCGTAAACGGGCAGAGCGGAATCGCGCCCATTACGTTGTTCGATTCCACCGAGTTCGCCACCAAGTTTGCCGGCGAGGTGAAGAACTTCGAGCCGACTAAATGGATCGACAAGCGCGAGGCAAAGTCGCTCGACCGCTTCGTTCACTTTGCAATGGCCGCTTCGGCGATGGCCAAGGAAGATTCCGGCCTCGAAATCACCGACGAGAACTCCGAACGAGTTGGCGTTTATGTGGGCGCCGGTCTCGGCGGTGTCGCCACCATCGAGCGCACGCACGCGGCGCTGTTGGCGAAAGGTCCTCGTCACGGCATCTCACCCTATTTCGTTCCGGCCATCATCGTCAATATGGCGTCGGGCTTGGTCTCGATTCGCTTCAAGCTCAAGGGGCCGAATTTTTCGCATGTCTCGGCGTGCTCGACCGGCGCCCACTCGATCGGCGAAGCCTGTCGTGCGATTCAGCGCGGCGATGTCGATGCCATGCTGGCGGGTGGCACCGAAGCCACGGTTACTCCGCTCGGGGTGGGTGGATTCAACTCGATGCGCGCGCTTTCGACACACAACGAAGAGCCACAACGTGCGTCCCGCCCGTGGGACAAAGATCGCGACGGCTTCGTCATCGCCGAAGGTGCCGGCGTGATGATGCTAGAAGAGCTCGAAGGTGCGAAGAAGCGCGGCGCCAAGATCTACGCCGAACTGGTGGGATATGCGGCCACGTCCGATGCGCACCACATGGTGCAGCCGCTCGACAATGGCGAGGGTGCGCAGCGCTGCATGCGAGCGGCGCTCAAAGACGCCAAACTTTCGGTCGAGCAGGTGAGCTACATTAACGCGCACGGCACGTCGACGCCGCAAGGTGACATCGCCGAGACTCGCGCGGTCAAAGCGGTGTTCGGCGCGCACGCGAATAAAGTTCCGGTCTCATCCACCAAGTCGATGACCGGTCACATGCTCGGCGCGGCGGGCGGCGCGGAAGCGGCGTTTGCGGTGCTGGCGATCGATCGCGGCGTGATTCCGCCGACCATCAACTTGGAAAATCCGGGAGCGGAGTGCGATCTCGACTACGTGCCCAATCAGGCGCGCGAAACTCGTGTCGACGTAGCGCTCTCTAACAGCTTCGGCTTCGGCGGGACCAACGCTACGTTGATCTTTTCTCGATTGAAGGGCTGATGCCGGCGTTGGTTTCGATCTCACGGGGCGTTCCGCGTTCGCCTCGCAGTCCGCTGCGACGCGGTACTCGGCTCACCCCCACGAGCGAAGCTCATGGGGTCCCCACCCCTGATTCCGGCGCGAGTCGCGCGCCGACGGCGCCTTTGGCGCCTCGCGAGCAGTCCTCGTCTTTCGCTCTTCTCGTTGTGCTGCCGTGAAGGTCGTCGTCGGTTCTGATCACGCTGGATTTCGTCTCAAGGAACATCTCAAGGAAATTCTGAAAAAGTGGGGGCACGACGTCGAAGATGTCGGACCTTCGTCGACGGAATCGGTCGACTATCCGGACTTTGGCGCCAAGGTGGGCGAGCGCGTAGTCGCGCTGCAAAAAAATGATTCAGCCGTTCGCGGACTGGCGATTTGCGGATCGGGCATCGGCATCTCGATCGCCGCCAACAAAGTGCCAGGCGTGCGCGCGGCCTTGGTGAGCGAGCCGACCGCGGCGCGCCTTTCGCGTCAGCACAACGATGCCAACGTGCTTTGTCTGGGCGAACGTCTCATCGGCGAAGCGCTGGCCGAAAGTGTGCTCGACGCATTTTTGCGAACCGATTTTGAGGGCGGCAGACATGAGCGGCGTGTCGCGAAGCTCAATGCGCTCGACAAAAAGTAGCGCCAAGTCGAAGGCGCCGAGGAAGCACGCCGGGAAAGCTGCTGGCGCCGGCTTTCGTTCGGAGTTCGTCGATCGGCTCTTCATGCGCGAAGCGCTGGAGCTGGCGGCGCGTGCGCGTGGTCGCACCAGCCCGAACCCGATGGTGGGCTGCGTGATCGTTCGCGACGGAGCGATCCTCTCATCGGGATATCATGAGAAAGCGGGACGAGATCACGCTGAGGTGGTGGCGCTCAAAAAACTGGTGGCGCGTGGAGTTTCCGCCAGCGGGGCGACGGCGTACGTGACGCTCGAGCCCTGCGATCACGTCGGACGTACCGGAAAGTGCACCGAAGCGCTGATCGCGGCCGGCATCGCCAAAGTGATCTGCGCCATGCGCGATCCGAATCCGCTGGTCTCCGGACGCGGCCTTCGTCATCTCAAGAAGGCGGGCATCGCGACCGAGGTGGGCGTGCTGGAGGACGAAGCGCGCAAGCTCAACCGCGTCTACATCAAGTGGATCACCACTGGCCACCCGCTGGTGACCATCAAAGCAGCGGTTTCGCTCGATGGGCGCATCGCGGCCGAGGGCGGAGACTCGCGCTGGATTTCAGGCGAGACCTCCCGCACACGCGCGCACCATCTGCGCGATCAGTCGGACGCGATCTTGGTGGGTGCGGGAACCGTCGCCAAAGATGATCCGCAGCTCACCGCGCGAATTCCGGGCGGGCAAAATCCACTACGCGTCGTTGTCGACGGTGCGCTCACCATTTCGCCGCGTGCCAAAGCGGTTCCAGGCGCGCTTGTCATCACCTCCACGTCTGCTGCTGCCGATCGCGTGCGCAAACTCGAACGCGCCGGCGCCCAAGTCCTTCGCTTGCCGGCCAAGCGTGGGCGAATCCCGATGGCCGCGATCCTTGACGCGCTGGGAAAGCGCAACGTGACTTCGCTTCTCGTCGAGGGCGGCAGCGAGATCCTGGGACAGTTTTTGCCGCACGCCGATCGTCTGGTGCTTTTCATCGCGCCCAAGATCCTCGGTTCGAATGGTGTTCCGCTGTTTTCGATCCGCGGTCCGGCGCGCGTGAAAGACGCGATCGCGCTGGACGAAGTGGAAATCTCTCGAATGGGCGTGGACCTGTGCATCGAGGGAATGGTTAGGGTTTAGCGGACTTAAACAGGCGGACTTCCGGCGCCATTCCCCAGCGATTTAACCGAAGCTTTGACCACCGACCACCAGTCGAAGCTGGGTTGTCTGCGCCGGCGCCTCTTCCATATCCAATATTTCCTTTAGATATGCCTCGGTCGCATGGTCGAGCTGGACCGCACGTGGATCCCCTTTGGCCAATTCGAGAATGTCCCTGATGAGGCTGTAAAGATCGCTCGCACCGTCGAGAATCATGGCCTTCTTGCGGTTATCCATGCGTGCCCTCCTAAAATCTACCGTATACTGCTCGCATGTTCAGGTCAAGAATTCGCGAGAAGATCGATCAGATTTCGCGGTAAATCGCCCGGTAGATGATAGAAAGCATGCGTGTTTACCGGCTTGGTTGAAGCCGTCGGGCGTGTCGCGCGCTTTGACAACTTGGGAAACGGAGGGCGCACGCTGTCCGTGGCTGCGCCGCTTTTTGCCAGTGAGCCGCCCAAGCTCGGGGATTCGATCGCCATCGACGGCGTTTGTCTGACGGTGATCGAGCTCGGGTCCGATCGCGCCAGCTTCGTGGTCGGGCCGGAGACGCTCGAACGCTCGACGCTTGGTGCGCTCACCATCGGCGCGCAGGTGAACGTGGAACGTCCGCTGCGTATGGGCGATCGATTGGGCGGACATTTGGTTGCCGGGCACGTCGACGGCGTGGGCAAGATCGTCAGCAAGAAAGGGCGCGGCGAATCGCTCGACNNTACGTGATCGAGAAGGGATCGATCGCACTCGATGGCATCAGCCTGACCGTCAATCGCGTCGATGGGCGCGGCTTCGAAGTGTCGATCATTCCGCACACCCAGGACGTCACCACGCTGGCGAAAAAGAGCGTGGGATCCGATGTGAACCTGGAGGTCGACCTGATCGGCAAATATGTCGAGAAGCTGGTCGGGATCGCGCCGCGCGAAGGGCTCAGCGCCGACAAGCTCAAGGAGAACGGTTTTGTCTAGAAAGCTTCGAACCGAACGAGTGGAGCACGCGCTCGAGGCGATGCGCGTCGGCAAAATGGTCATCCTCGTCGACGATGAAGATCGCGAAAACGAGGGTGACTTGGTGCTCGCCGCCGAGAAGGTCACGCCCGAGGCGGTGAACTTCATGGCCAAGTACGCGCGCGGCCTGATTTGTCTGACAATCACCGAAGAGCGAGCCGACGCGCTCGAATTGCCACTGCAGGGCGGCCGCGGCCAAAGTCCGTTCGGCACCGCGTTTACCGTCAGCATCGAAGCGCGGCGCGGAGTTTCCACGGGAATAAGCGCGAAAGATCGAGCCACCACCATCTTGACCGCAGTCACCAAAGACGCGCGACCGGAAGATCTGATCACGCCCGGTCATGTGTTTCCGCTCCGGGCCAAGCGTGGCGGCGTGCTGGTGCGCACCGGACNNGCTCGATGGCGCGCATGCCCGACCTCGAGCGCTTCGCCGCCGAGCACGGACTTTTGATCCTGTCGATTGCCGATCTGATCGAATATCGGCTCGAGCGCGAATCGCTGGTGGTTCGCCAGGCGGAGACGCGCATGACGCCTGCGATTTCGCCGAGCGGCGCCACCTATCAAGCGCACGTCTATTCCACTGCCGTCGAGAAAACTGAATATTTAGCCTTGGTGCTGGGCGACATCGCGGTCGATGAGCCAGTGCTGGTGCGCGTGCAAACCACCTGCTTCCCCGGCGACGTTTTTGGATCGGCCGCGTGCGACTGCGGGCTTCAACTCAGAGCTGCGATGGCGGCCATCGAGAAAGCCGGACGCGGCGTGCTGCTTTACGTCTACGCCGCTGGCCGGCAGTCGCTCCTCGGCGACGTGCGCGCGCACGTGCTGCATGAAGAGGGCGCGCGGGTACAGGGGCTGGAGCACAAGCTGCGCGACTTCGGCTTAGGCGCGCAAGTTTTGTCCGACCTCGGAGTTCGCAACTTGCGACTACTCACCAACAATCCGAAAAAGATTGCTGGGCTCGAGGGCTACGGCATGTGCGTGGTCGAGCGGGTGGGCATCGAGGTGCCGGCCACCAAACACAACATCAGCCTTCTGCGTGGCAAGCGCGAGCGCGAAGGCCATCTGATTCAGTCGCTGCAGTCGCCGGGAAACGAAATCAGCGACGTCAAAGCGAAGAAGAAGGAGTAGGGCATGCCGAACCAGGTGAACGGATCGCTGCAAGCAACCGGGCTCAAAGTGGCCATCGTTGCCGGCCGCTTCAACGGATTCATCGTCGAGCGTTTAGTCGACGGCGCGGTCGATGCGCTGGCGCGTTCGGGCTGCAAGGATTCCGACGTGACGGTGGTTCACTGTCCGGGCGCGTTCGAGATTCCGCAAGTGGCTAGGCGCCTGGTCGACTCGGGAAAATTTGGAGCCGTGATTTGCCTCGGCTGCGTGATTCGCGGCGCCACCGCGCACTTCGATTATGTCGCCGGTGAAGCGGCCAAAGGGATCGCCCAAGTCGCGATGGGCTCCAAAATTCCGGTCATCTTCGGCGTGCTCACGACGGAGAATATCGAGCAGGCGGTCGAGCGGGCCGGCACCAAAGCGGGCAACAAAGGCTTCGACGCAGCGATGGCCGCCATCGAGATGGCATCGCTGTTCGGCGAGCTCGGAAACGTCAAAGGTTAGTCATGGGCAGCCGCCGTCGCGCACGAGAGATCGCGCTCCAAATGCTCTATCAGTTCGAGAGCCAACCGGAGCTCACCGACGCTGAGGGCGTGAACGCGTTTTTTCATCAGCTGAAGCCGCAGATCGAAACCGAGGGCGCGCCCGACAGCGCCGAAGAGGAGTCGTACGCCGAGGAGCTGGTGCGCGGCGTTCGCCTTCATCTCGTCGAGATCGACGCGGCGCTCACGCGGGCATCGCGCAACTGGCGGCTCGAGCGCATGGCGCAGGTCGATCGCAACCTCTTGCGGCTGGCCTGCTACGAGATGAAGCACGGCACCGACGTGCCGGGCAAGGTGGTCATCAACGAGGCGATCGAGATCTCCAAACGTTACGGAACCGCCGAGTCACCGGCGTTCGTGAACGGAATCCTCGATCGCTGTTTGAGTGAGCTCGGACCGCGGTCGGAAAAAGAGCCGGCCGGCGGAGCAAAAGCGCCTAAAGGACGTGCCCGCTGAGCTGCTCGCTTCATCCGCCGGACCTCGGACGTCTCTCGAGTCTTCCTCAAGATAAATCGCCCGAGGCGCTGCTCGTCACCTTTTTCTCCGACGAGAGACCGCTCAGAGCCGCGGCAGGGATGTGCGACTTTCGTATGTGCGGGCGGCTGTCGCGGCTGATCAAAAACGGCCGCCTTCAGGGCACGCGGGGCGAAACCCTCCTCATTCCCGTCGGTAAGAAGCTGCCGTTCAAAAATCTGGTTCTCTATGGCCTCGGGCCGAGCAACGAGTTCGATGAGCGCGTGGCCAGCGAAGTTTCGCGCGCACTGGTCAAGCTCGCCGCCGGGTTGCAGGTGTCGCGTTACGCGGTGGTGTTGCCCGGGCGTTCGCTGGGCGTGCTGTCGCTACGTCGCGCACTCGGACTTTTTCTCGCTGCGGCCGGCAGACAAGCTGACGTCCTGATCATCGAGCCGATCTCCGCGCAAAAAGAGGCGGGCGATCTGTTGCCGAGTGAAGAGGGCGCCGCTCCGTGACGACCCTCGCCACGGCCACCATGGAACAAGAGGCGCAGGCCATCGTCGAACGGATCGAACGGACGCTTCTCATACTCGAGGACCGACCGAACGATTTTTCCGCGCTCGATGAAGTATTTCGATCGGTGCACACGCTCAAGGCCATCGCCGGCCAGATGCGGGTGACCGGTCTAGTCGGACTGCTGCACCGCCTCGAAGAGTTGCTCAAACAGCTGCGCGCAGGCCGACTCACACTCTCCATCGCGGCGCGCGCGGTGTTACGCCAAGGGGCGACGATCGGTCGAAGGGTTTTTTTCACGCAGACCGGCACGCTCGATGGAGCAGTCGAGCTCGAAGCCGAAATCGCCCGCGTGCTCGCCGGTGCCGACGACGCCACGCCGCTCTCCTTCGAAAGCTGGGAGATCGATCCGGCCATCGTCGCCAGCTTGACCGATTCGGAGGCGCATCGACTGCGCCAAAAGTTGGTGGGCGGCGCGGGCCTCTATCGACTGGAGGCCAGGTTCAGCGCGGTGAAGGTGGCGGCGCAGCTGGCCGAGCTTCGGCGCAAGGTGAGTGAGTTTGGAGATGTCATCACCTACCTGCCATCGGAGATGGCGGAGGGGCGCGCTGACGATCTGGGCCTCGATCTGCTGATCGCGTGCGACACGCCGGACAAGATCGCAGCGCTGGTGAAAGAGGAGGCCACCGCGATTTCGGTGGCGCCCATCGGCAAGGTTCATTCGGTGGCCTCGAACGAAAAGGATCGCCGATCGGAAAAGCAGGCCGCGATTCCCATGTCGGCGCTGCTCGATCGCATCGAGGCAGTGGTCCGCACCGTGTCGTTCGATCGCGACCGCCGCGTCGAGTTTCGTCGCACCGGCCAAGAGATCGAAGTGCGCGGCGCGATCGCGCGCGACGTTTGGGAGATTCTGCTTCATCTGGTTCGAAACGCGGTCGACCACGGTATCGAGTCGGAAGAGACCCGAGTGGCCGCCGGCAAATCGCCGATCGGCGTGGTGGCGATTTCAGCCGCGCGCAGCGGAGACGAGCTCGCCATCGAAGTGGCCGATGATGGTGCAGGTGTGGACGTGGTGGCCCTCCTCGAGCAGGCGGTTACACTCGGCGCCATCGATTCCGAGCGAGCGGCTTTTCTCGCCGATCGATCGCACCATTCCGAGGCGCTCGGGCTCATG
>PLXG01000159.1 GCA_003153195.1 Myxococcales bacterium | reverse complement strand
GCCGCGACTTCGCGGCGACGCACGCATTGCGTGCTTGATCAGTTCTGCGACGGAAATCAAGGCACCAAAGGCGCCGTCGGCGCGCGAATTGCGCCGGAGCATTTCGTCTATTCGACTTTTTCAACGGCCTGCTAGAGGTCTATAGGGGGAACTATGATTCTGGTGAGGATGCTTTCGGTATGTTCGATCGTGGGAGTGGCCGGGTTGGCCAGTGCGGGACCCCGCGATTTCCTGGTCGAGCACTCCGGCGTGGGCGGAAGCGCGGAGCAGGCAGCGCCCTATCTCGATCAGTTTTTGCGTTATATCGAGAGCAAGATGAGCTGGCCCAAAGGATCGGCGTCGGCGCAGTTTTTTCCCGAGCCTGAAGCCGCGGTGTCGTACGCGAAGGACAAACATCCCGCTTACGGCCTGCTCGATCCGGAGCTCTTTTTGGAGCTGCAAAAGAAGGAGGATCTCGAGGTGCTGGTGACCGTCGAGGGCAAGAATGAGAGCCTCGGTCACTACAGCGTAGTGGTCAAAGATCCGGCCTACAAAACGCTTGAAGACTTGAAAGGTAAGTCGCTGATTTCAAATCATCTTCAGTATCCGAAGTTTCTGTCGCGAGTGGCCTTTGCCGGCAAGGTGGATGCGGCCACGTTCTTCAAGTTGGAGCCAACGCCCAGCCCGCTCAAAGGACTCAAAGCGGTGGATCGCGGCGAGGCAGCGGCGACCCTGCTCGATGACAATCAGCTGGCCAACATGAAGTCGCTTCCGTTCGGCGCCGAGTTGCGCGTCATCTACACCTCGCCCGCGCTTCCGCCCACTCCGTTCGTGGTGTTTGGCAAAAATGCGCTGGCCAAAGATCGCGCCGCCATCGTGAAGATGCTCACCGGGATGTGCGCCGATCCCAAGGGCGCCGAAGTTTGCACCTCATTACAGGTCAGCAAATTTTCAAATCCGAACAAAGCACAGTACGATGAGGCGGTGAAGCGATTCGAGAAATGATGGCGGACAAGATACGCCTCCTGATTGCGCTCTGTTTACTCTCTGGATGCCCCGGAATTCCGGCGCCTCGTAGCACCGCCACGGTGAGGGCCGGAGATCTGCCCGGCGACGTTGAAGGGCTGAAGAAGTACGCGGACGAGCAGTTCATGAAACAAGAAGCGATCGCCATCGAAAACTCACTCGTTGCGCTGGACAAGGCCATTGGGTTGGACGGGCGCAGCGAAGAAATTTTGTGGCGAGCCGCGCGCGCCACCGCCTGGTTGGCGGACGAGTATCGCGACAAGTCGCATCGCGCCGGTTTCGCGCGCCGAGGCATCGAGTACGCCAAGCGCGCCATCGATGTCACCGACACCCGCGTCGAAGGTCACTACTACTACGGAATCAACCTTGGACTCTACGCGACCACCAAGACCATCGGGGCGCACGGGGATGTTCCAGTGGTGGCCAAAGAGGCCGAAAAAGCCATGAAGATCGACGAAAAATACGAACACGCCGGGCCGTTGCGACTGCTCGGCTCGGTCTACGCCAAGGCGCCGCCGTGGCCGGTCTCGATCGGCGACACCGACGAAGGCGTGAAGTATCTCAAGCGCGCGGTCGAGCTTTCGCCCGAGGATCCGCAGAACCATCTGCTCTATGGCGACGCGCTGGCCGCCGACAAACGACCCAAAGAAGCGACGCGTGAATATCAGATCGTGCTGGCCGCGCAGCCGATGCCGGAGTGGGCGCATCGGCTCGAGCGTTGGAAGCAAGAAGCGGACGCGGCCATCAAGAAGCTCGAGCACAAGCCTATCGATTCCGGCGCCGGCGCTACCACGCCGTTTTAGGTAGCGCGATTCTGTCGCTCGATCCGCGGAGCGTCTTCGGTGAAAACTTGGGCGCTGAAGATTTCGATGCGGGTCATCGGATCCTGCCAGGCGTCGGGCTCTAGTCCGGCTTTTTCGCAAGTGGCGTCGAGAAAACTTTCCGCGTCGAGGTGATGCTCGATTGCGACCTGCGGTAGGAGCAGCCCGCGTCGTCTTCCACGGGAAATGATGATCCCGTGCACGCCGACTTCGATTTCGTCGGGCGAGCGAATGACCACGTTCGGAGTGAGCACCGAGATCTCGACCGAAAGTTTCGCTAGATCTTCATCGGTGATCGGCGCAAATCGAACATCGCGAGTGGCCGCAGCGACCGCCAGCTCAGCGGCGGCCAGATGAAGTGGCAGCTGTGGCTCGACCTGCCCAATGCAACCGCGCAGCTCCCCATTTACCTTCAGGGTGACAAAAATTCCGCGGGCCGACTGCTGAAGCGGCGTGAGTGTCCTGGGCGGCAACGTCTCGCCTGCGCCACTACGTTTGAGCACGGCGGCTTTGGCGATTTCGATTAGTGTCCGCTGCTCCTCGCGACTCAGGAGCGTCGGCGCGACGCTCATTTTTGCATCACCTGACGCATGGCGCGGACCAGTGGTGCGGTGAGCTCCGGTCGTTTGCTGGTCAGGTTTTTCTGCTCCGTTGGATCGGCGTTGAGATCGTAGATCTCTTTGGTGCCGTCGTCGACGCGGTCGATCAGCTTGGTTCCGTTTTCAATGAAGACCCGCCAGTGATGGTTCCAGGAGGTCGCCGGTAGAAGCTCGGCATAGATGCCCTCGGGCGGCAAAGAATCGCCGAGGAGAAGCGGCAACAGCGAGCGACCGCGAAACGACTGCGGCATCTGTCCTTTGACCAGATCCACCAGCGTCGGGCCGAGATCGATCAGCATGGTGGGCGCGTCGATCACCCGCGGCGCCACGCCCGGGATCGTGATCACCATCGGCACGCGCAGGACCTCGTCGTACAGCGTCTCGCCGTGAAAATACATGCGCTCGCCACCCAGCCGATGCTCGCCGAAAGACTCACCGTGATCGGCGAAGATCACCACTGCGGTGTTTTCATCGAGACCCTCTTCTTTGAGCGCGTCGAGGATCTTGCCGATGTGCAGATCGGCGAACGAGACTTCGCCGTCGTACTTTTCCTCGAGGGCGTCGAATCCAGTTTTGTGCGCCGGAAATTCGGAGTGTTCCATGTAGCGGCTGTGCGGCTCGAAGAAATGGGTCCACAAGGCAAAAGGCTTCTTGGCGTTCTTGAGCTCGGCGAGCTTTTTCACCACGCGCGTGGTGATGCGCGGCGCGGCGCTATCGGTATTCGAATCGTGCAGCGAGAGGGCGCCGGCGTCGTCCCATTCGTCGAATCCGCCGGCGATGCCCATGCGCGGCGTGAGATAAAAATGGGAGAACTCACCGACGGTGTGAAATCCGGACGCCTTGAGTGCCTGAAAGAAGGTGGTGTTGGCGGCGTCTTCGAGCATGGGCGGAAAGTTCGCCACCGCGCGCTCCCACCTCACCTGCGACGGAAAGCGCGAAGTGAGAAAAGACGGAAATGAGCGCGGCGTGTTGGGCGCCTGCGCATAGGCATGGGTGAAGCGCGCACCCTTTTGCGCCAGCGCCCAAGTTCGCGGCATCACCTTTTCGTTCAATCGATCGGCCCTGAGCGTATCTACGGTGATGACCACCAGATTGCCGTGGAAATGAAATTGGTCGGCCTTTGTCGACGCGGTCGCGGCGTGGGGCGCAGCTTCCGCTGCCTTTTTTTCGACGAGCGGCGCGTCCTCTCCGTCGCAATCTTCGTCGATGCCGTTGCCTGGAATTTCAGTCGCGCCAGGATAGATCTCGGCGTTGCGGTCGTCGCAGTCGCCGCCACCGAGTCGTCCCGCATAGCCGTCGTGATCGCGATCGGCAAAGTGGCGCGCCAAGGTCAGCAGCGACTTGAGGCCCAGCGTTTCGCTGGCGACTCGTCTGGTCTCCGCGCTCTTGCCGAAGTGCATCCAAGTGATCATAAAGCTGAGCAGCACGAATCCAGTGAGTGCACCGATCACCACGTTTGAGCGACGACTGAGCGGCTGCTTGCTGAGCAGGAAGATCGCCACTTCCAGCGAGAAGAAGAGGGCCAGCATCTTCGCCGGACCAAAATCGATGACGCGCCAATCGACCGAGAGAATCGCCAGCGTAGTCGCCGCCAGCAAAATTCCGATCAACAAGACCAGTAGTGAGACGATCCGGCGCGGCGGAAGGATCAGCACCAACTTGCGGCTCAGCTGGTAGAGCGGAAACCAAAGTAGAAGCGCGAAGGGGATAACCGCGGCGGTCACCATCGCGGTCGAGAGCGCGGCGTTGCGTTTGGCAGACATTCCCAGCGCGACCGCGCTCAGGTACACGAGCACGAGTGCGGCAGCGACTCCGATGGCGAACGCAGCACCGAGCACGCCTGCCGCCTGCGCGCGGTCTTTTTCGCGATCCTCGCCAACCGCACTCAACCAACTGCGCAGGCTCGTTCCAGGAAAGGTGGCGCGAATTCCGCCCAGCACGATCCCGTGTCCAATGCCGATGAGCAGCGCGAACGCGCCGTAGAGTCCGATCGCCGCCAACCAGGTCGCGAGAACACTCGCGGCCGAAGCCGCCTCCTCCGCGCGCAGGGACGTGACGCCCACATCCACGGTTGCGGTTGCGAAAGCGGCGACGAGCGCGGCAAAAAGCGCCTGTCCGAGCGCGCTGCGACACGAGTTCATTCAATCTTTTTGATAGCATGGACTAAGCCAAGGTTCATCTTTTGCAGCCAAGCCTCGTGTTAAGCTGGCATCGCGAAAATGGCCCTCGATCCGAAGATTCGCTGGATGGTGCTGATCGTCTGCCTGTGCGGCGGCGCTCGAGCGCGCGCCGATTCGATCTCGCGAGAAGATCCGCCTCGCTGGCGAATTCGCGCCGGGCTGAGCACCGGTTTTGGCGGCGCCTCGGTACACGGCGACGCGGTGACGGTGTTTCCCACCCATCTCGAGGTCGGTCTGCGCCTCTTTGGGCCACTGTCGTTCGATCTGCGCGCCACCGCAATTCAGGTCGGCGAGGTGATCGGAGTTTGCGGTGAGCTGCGGCGCCCGAGTGCGCTTTTAGGCGCCGCCGGCCTGCGTTTCGACCTCTTCAATCGACGATCGGAATCCTGGGTCGATCCGTTCGTCGAAGTTCACGGTGGAACCGGCGGACAGCTCGGTTGTTCGTCGTCGCAAACCTTTGCCACCGGCGGTGCGCGCGCCGGCATCGATGTTTGGCTCGGTCGGGTGGCGGTTTCCATCACCGCCAGCTACGACTATCTGCCCGTCGCTGCTCCCTTCGCCGGTGAGCTCGGCGCCACCGTCGCGCTTTACTGAGTCGTCCTGCGCATCTTATAGTTGTGGGCCATGTCCGAACAGACGATCGATTCCGAAGCGCTGGTGCGCACGCTGGTGGAAAAGAACAATGGGCCCGAGCTTCAGCGACTGGCAGCAGCCGGTGACAAGGTTCTGGCCAAGGCCGCGCGACGCGGGTTGCATCTGCTCAAGTCGCGCGGAGCGACGCTTCCCAGCGAGAAGAAGGTCTATCGTCCGCCCGAGGAGGTGATCGCCGACGACGATCCGGTCTCGCTGGTCTCGATGATCGATGGGCGCGGCGAGCGGATCGTGTGGCTCGCCGATCCAGTGCCAAATGGATACGAAGTTCATCAGGCGGAGCTCTCCGAGTCGAACGGCATCTTCAAGTTTGCGTCGGGACAAGCGGCACGCAAAAGTTGGCGCGAGCGAATTCGTGAGTCGCTGGCGGAGCCGGGGATTTCGATCGCGCCGGTGCCGGGTCGGCATGTGCGCCATCTGCTCGAGCGGGCCTATCAGCAGAATCTCGCCAAGGGGCGCTCGGTGCCCGACGGATTCGCCGAAGCGCGCCTCGGGCTCGGCGTCAGCGATCGCATCGACGACGCGGCCCATCCGGCGCTCAAGTCGGCCGCGCCGCTCTCGGTGAAAGAGGCGCGTGGAAGATTGTCGTCGCTGCACGACCTGATCGAAGTGACGACCTGGATTCCGCCGCGAGATGCGCTCGAGACACTTGATCGAACGATCGGAGAAATCTCCACCAGCAAGTTGGTGATCGATCCGGCGCAGCGGATGTCGCAACTTCAGGAAAAGATTTCGAGTATGGCCGACGCGCTGCCAGCGGAGTGGCGCGCGCAAATGGCCGAGCGATTACGTGAGACCGCGTATCTCCTCACGCAGCGCGGGAAACATCTCGAAGAGGCGAGATTGTGCATGACCGCGGCAGCGCTGCTCGACGATCCAGCCGAGAAGCCGTCGGAGAATCCGTTCGTGGTGCGGCTGTTCGAAAAGTTGGTCGAACGTCAGCGATTGGACTGACCGGTTACGGATGAGTTTGTGCGCGCAGCGACAGGTAACGCTCGAGATTTCGTACCGACGCCTCGTACATTCCATCGACATATTCGGCGCGCGCCAAGTAGTAGAGAACGATCGGGCGCTTGGTCACGTAGTCCGCATCATCTGCGAGAGGCTTTAGCCGATCGACTGCGTCATCGGCCATGTCCGCTTTGTAGAGCAGAAATCCGATCAGCAGCTCGAGATCTTTTCCGCCTTCGTCGACATATTTCTCCGGCCAATCTTTGATCGCCATGAGGCCGTGTGCCCATGCGCCACGACGAGCTTCCTGCACAATCTGTAGATAGCCGCTCGCGATGCGCGGCTGTTCCGAGCTCGGAACTCCGGGTGGCACCACCGGTGGATCGAGGCCCGAGAGTCCGAGCTTGTCGCCGTCGCCGAGTTCGTTGGTGAGCGCCACGTCGGCAACTTTGGGCGCGAGCATGGCCACCAGCTCATCGACCGCGCCAATTTCGTCGACGCCGCTCAAGTGAGCGCGTTTCAGAAACCTGAGCGCCGCTTCGCGCTTTCCATGACGCGTGAGAGCGCGCGCCAATCGAATTTCGGTTTCACCCCGTGCTGTGCCGTCGGACATTCCTTGGAGCACCTTGTCGAAATGTCCGTAGGGCCAGTCCGATCCGTAGACCCGCGCCAGATACGGATCGTATCTCAGATATCCCAGTAGATCGCGCGGCGCAGCGAATTCGATGCGGGCGTTGTCGTCGGTGTTGAGTGCTGCTCCAGCCGTGAAGGCGGGAATTTCGTCGGGCGTGAGCAGGAGATAGGCGATCAGATCTTCCGCCGACTCCACGCCACCACGCTTGAGCTCGGCCGCCAAAACCGGATCCTGCCAATTGCGCCGTAGCGCCGCCACGTCGAGCGGCAGCGGGTGGTTGGCCGCCACCATGATCACGTCGGACGAAAGATCCTCCGCCGAGAAAATGTAGGTGTAGGGAAAGACCGCCGAGAACGATCGCAACAGGGTCTTGATGTTGGGCGGGGACATTTCGTAAAGCTGCGCCCACTGACAAAACACGCCGTCATCGGCCAGTCGCGAGCGCGCCAGCTTCCAGTAGTCAACAGTGAACAGGTTGGACACGCCGGTGATCCATGGATTGGACGGCTCCGACACGATCGCGTCGTACTTGTCGTCGGCCTGGGTGAGAAAATTGCGTCCGTCGCCGATGATGACCCGCACTTTGGGATTTTCGGCGGGACGGTGATTGACAGTTCCGAAAAAGCGACTGCCGGCGTCGACCACCGCTGGCTCGAGCTCGACCACGTCGACGTG
>PLXG01000029.1 GCA_003153195.1 Myxococcales bacterium | reverse complement strand
CTGAACGTCGAGGCGAAGCTCGCCAATCTCGTCGAGCAAAAGGGTCCCGCCCTCAGCTTCGGCGAAGATGCCGGGGCGCGCGCGGTCGGCGCCAGTGAACGCACCCTTTTCGTGTCCGAATAGCTCGGCCGCCACCAGCTCCGCCGACACTGCACCGCAATCGAAGACGACGAACGGTCCTCCCTTGCGAGTGCTGATTTGATGCAGCGCTTCCGCGACGCGCTCCTTGCCCGATCCGGTCTCGCCTTGCAAGAGCACCGTCGTATCGGTCTTCGCTAAACTCTCGAGCGCAGCCGCGAGTGCGCGCATCTTGAGGGAGCAAGTTACGAGTGAACCGAGCCGTCCGGGGGCACTCAGTGCCACCGAGCGCCGCTCCTTCTTGCTGCACACGAGCAACGTGGTGTCGCCGAGCTGAAGCTGCATTCCGTCGGAGAGAAGCGCGCGTTCGATTGCGATGCCGCTCGCCCAAATGCCATTGGTCGAACCCAAATCGCGGATGAGATAGCCGCGCTCGCTGAGCGAGACCTCTGCGTGACGCGCAGAGACGGTGCGGTCGCCAAGAGCCAACTCGCAAGAAGGGCTGGAGCCGATCAAGATCGAATCGGTCGAGAGCGTATACGAAAGTCCGCGGTCAGGCCCGCTTTGGACCTTAATCTCAGCGCTCTCGAGCTCGAGGCGCGCTTTGGCGCCCTCGACGACTCGGGTCGCCAGCGTGGAGTTAGAGGACATTCACCACTGAAACCCCACCTTCGAGAGCTCTCCTTTACGAATCTGCACTACGCGCTCGGGCGCTCGCTGCTTTCTCGCCGCGCTGCCGACCGAAATGCGATGCGTGCCGGCGGCGATCGGCATTCGATAGGCGGGTGTCGCATCCACCATCTTCTTGCCATCGACGAACACAGCGCCCCAGGGATCCGCATTCACTGTCAAATAACCGAGGTCCGTGTTTGCGGACGGCTGTGATTGGACTGGCTTCCGCGGGGAACCATGCTTGGCCCTCGTTGGCGCTTTGGGTTCGCTCGTTTCCGCGGTTGGAAGAGGCGGAGGCTGCGGATCTGACGCGGACCCTGACGGGGCGGCCACTGAAATCGGCGGCGGCGCCGGTGCGACCGCGCGCGCAGCTTCGAGCTGTTGGGGCCGAAGTCTCAAGACCGTCAGCGCAACGACGAGGCCGATGAGGCTGGCGCCGATCGCGGCAAACCGCCATACCGACGGCGCTTTAGAGCGCCCCTTGGGTGCGGCTCGCTGCGTCCGTTCGAAAACAGCAGGTTCAGCCGGCGACGACGCGCGGCCAGGTAGCGTCGTCGCGCCCCCGATCTGCGTGAGCGAAACGAGCGTGAGCGATCGTTCGTCGAACTTTTCGGGCTGGGCAATGTGCGCCTGCACCAATTGGCCAATTGCCGACGGCGAAAAAGAGGGAAATTTGTGGCCGATGTGCAGGCCAAGCGCGCGTTCGAGGTCGCTGGCAGTCGAGTAGCGGTCTTGCGGAGAAGCCGCGGTAGCGCGCTCCACAATCGCGACCAGCTCAGCTGTTACGGACCGATCTGCCAAAGTCCGGAGGTCAATGGTTGAGGGCTTTCCGCCGAGCGCGGCGTAGAGCGTCACTCCGAGGGCGTAGACATCGGAGCGCTGATCTAGGCTGCCACGCTGCGCCTCGGGGGCAATAAAACCCGGCGTGCCACCCACCATCAGATTGCCGGGCGCGTGCGTTCCGAGCGCGCGGGCGATGCCGAAGTCGGCGAGCTTCACCTCGCCTTCACGCGAAAGTAGGATGTTCTTCGGCGTCACATCCCCATGCACCAGGAACAGCGGATTTCCATCCGCGTCCTTTCGGCGGTGCGCGTAGTCGAGCGCCCGGGCGATTTCGCGCGCGACATAGACGGCGGCCGGAACGTCGAGCTGCTGGCGGCCCAAGAGAGAGTGGAGGTCGCAGCCGTCAACGTACTCCATGACGATGAACGTCCCGCTCTCGCTGGTGGCCAAATCCAGCACTTGGCAGATGTTCGCGTGATTGAGCTGAAAGACCAGCCGCGCTTCAGCCACCATCCTCTCGGCGGCCTCTTCAGACTCGCGCCTAGCCACTAGCTGTTTTATGGCGACATTCCTCGTCCCGGCGGGGGTGACCATCGATCCGAAGTGCACGACGCCCATTCCGCCCGAACCTAGCTGGTGATAAACCGTGTACTTGATACCGGTCGTAGAGAACTCGGCCATCTGCCCAATGAGAATACCACAGCAGAAAACGATGTTAGAACTTCTAGTTACGTAGGTGATCCCCTTCCTGTTCGCTTCAGGCGTCGACCGCTGTTTGGGGGACATCGCTGGGGGGCAACAACACCCAATGTCGAAACTGTACGAGGCAGAGATCGATCACTTCAAGCGACCACCCCGCAGACAGGTTCTACCGAGCTGGCCCTGGCCGCCGTGATGAACACCGCCTGCACGAGCGATGACAACGGCAAGTGCATTGACCTTCAAGGGGCGAACACAGCAGACTGACCAACAGCATCTGGCGAGGAAAAGTCTATGGGCGTGACCAATCAGCAGTCGGGAACTCGTATCGAGGAGGTTGCCGAGAGAATCTTTCGCATCAGCACCCCCTTCCCCGACGTGCCCGGCGGATTTTCGTTCAACCAGTATTTGATCGCCGATGATCAGCCGCTGCTCTATCACACCGGGCCACGCAGCATGTTCGCGCTTGTGAAGGAAGCGATTGCAACTGTGCTGCCGGTTGCACAGTTGCGGTTCATCGGATTTTCTCATTTCGAGTCTGATGAGTGCGGTTCGATTAACGACCTACTCGCCGTTGCACCTCAAGCCACGCCGCTTTGTGGTCAGGTGAACGCGATGATCAACCGCGATATGTTCGACCGTGCGCCGCAAGTAATCGCCGATGGAGCAACCATCTCACTTGGGAACCATCGAGTTCGCTGGTTTGATACGCCACATCTACCGCACGCCTGGGAATGTGGTCACCTTTTCGAGGAGAAAACTCGCACTCTCTTGTGCGGCGATCTCTTCACGCAAGGTGGCAGTAGCGCACCGGCGGTCACTTCGTCGGACATTCTTGAACCGAGTGAAGCGTTTCGAAAGCAGATGGATTATTTCTCTCACACAAAGAATGTTCGGTCGCTGATGGATCGCCTAGCCTCGACGGAGCCGACCACCTTGGCCTGCATGCACGGTAGCGCTTGGCAGGGAAATGGCGCCCGTTTGCTTCGAGAGTTGGCGGACAAGCTCGACACTCCGTAAACCATGATCAAGAAACCTCAAACAGTTGGCGACTACATCAAGGCAGCGGCACCAAAGGCTCGTCCCATGCTCAGACTCCTCCGCCGCATCATCAAGTCTGCCGCTCCAAATGCCGTCGAGAGCATCAGCTACCGAATGCCCTACTACAGCTACTTTGGTCGTTTGACGTACTTTGCCGCCTTCACAAATCACGTCAGCTTGTTTGCCTGGGGCAGTGTTCTGAAGCGGTATGCAAAAGAAGTCGAACCGTATAAGACGAGCACGGGAACGCTGCAATTCCCGCTGGGCTCGAAAATCCCGCTCGCGTTGGTGAAGAAGCTGGTGAAGGCGAGAGCGGCAGAGAACGAAGCAAAGCGTAAGAAATCAGCATGACCACCTTCCCCCTGCTCATCGAATTCGTTTCCGGCACTCGCGTCTATCGTGAGCCTGCAATCGAGTCGAAATTGCCCATCATCCAAAACGGCCCGCCAGGAACCTTCGTGATCTTTGCGGACGGTTCAAGAGTGCCGCTGCCGACCGATCAGATCGTTTTCACTGAGGACGGCGATGGTGCCGCTCGTGTCGGTTTCGGCGGGATGAGTTTTGAAGGACTCGACAATGGCCAGTTGGTGTTCAAACGGTTTCGCGATCTTCAACCGGAGGAGTTGCTATCACCCCAGCGCGGTCGAAGAATGACGCTTGAGCTGGAAATGGTGGACTCGATCTTGGTGGATGGGAATCGAGTGTGGCGGCAGGGGCAGCGAGTACAGTAGCGTCAACTCTTGCTAATGCCCGAGAGAAGTCTCCACTGAATCGGGTAGCTGGTTTGCTTTCGCGAGCAGTAGGCTGACTTGCCATAGCTGTTTTTCCGAGAGCGTCTGACTGAATCCGGGCATGCCTGTGAGCCGAATGCCGTTGGCGGCTTTCCAGTAAGTCTCCTCTGGTTCGTCGTCGGTTACGCCTTTGCCTCTGAAAAGCTGCGGCACTGGCGGATACATTCCAGCTGCGATGTTGGTTTTCTCGGCTCCTGGCAAGCCGTGGCAAACCGCGCACTCCTTTTTGTACACCGTAGCACCTTCGAGAAGATTGCTTTCTGACGGCTCGATATTCACTTTGGGCGGCGGCTCTTTCGCCATCCGTGCATGGAGCGCTTTTCTGGCAAGCAATTTCTCAAACGGCATTGGCGCGGCTGATGTGGCGACCGGAGCAAAGCCGTTCGCAAAATAGAAAAATACGCTCGCTGGTACCACGAGGATGCCGACTATCATGCCGAGTAGGAACACGAGCTTTTTCATTCTGAGTCACTTCTGCGCGGCTCGGTTCGTCGCAGTTTCTTCAGCTGCGTTTTAATGTCTGCGAGCTGCGTCCGTAGATCATCAATCTCCTTGGCCTGCACTTTGAGAGCTGCGACTGCCAAGCTTGTGTAGCCGTAGAGATCTACCATGTCGCGTTCAGGATCGGCGGCCACACTCAGTTCATTGTCGTCGAGAAGAAAGCCAATCCGCTCACGTTCTGGATGCGCACGATACCGATATTTCGCCAGCCGCAGTTGGAGTAGTTCGTCGTGGTATTTTTGAAGATCAGTCCCACCAAGATAACGAATGTCCTGCTTGTAGCGCGCCCTTGAAATCGGACATCCACCTGTTCCCGATTTTGGATCGGTGTTTGTACATAGGAGGTATGAGTTGCAATCGTTTCCAGGATCACACTCGGCGCCGGTTGTTGTACAGGCAGTATTCGCCTGTTCAGTCGTGCAAGGAGTTACTCCAGCATCGCGGTGAAGATGGCAGGAAGGATCGCCACAAGTCGAATACCACTTGAGACTGCCACCATCTGGAGCGGCATCGGCGCCGAAATCCAAATTTCCACCATCAGCAAGCGGCAGACTGGCCCCACTACACGCGCTAAGAAGAAATATGCTCAACCAGTGGGTTCGCATGTCAGCTCCTATGACCTCAAAGATCCGCCAATGCCATCATCACATCGGTGTTCCGTTATCGGTCCAGCGACGATGGTTGTTCATATCCGCTTCGGCGCCTAACGCCAGGCTGTCTTGAAAAGGTAGACGACCAGGAGGAACGCCAGCGCGGTCAGTCCTATTGACACCACCCACATCGGCCATACTCCCGGCTCGTAGGTTCCGAGATCGATTTTTCGCTGAAGGGACCGGTAGCGAAACGCAGATGTCGCGGCCATGATGCCACCGAAGATCACGAGCGAGATCCCAATCACTCCTGACGAGAATGGATGGGGAACGTTCTTGGTCTGCGCGATCAGCCGGAGAAAGAGTCCAAACTTTGCGACCACGAAGCCGAAACCCATGAGCGCGATGGCGGTGCGAAGCCAAGCAAGGAATGTGCGTTCATTGGCCTGATGGTCTGAGACGTTCGGTTTTGTCACCGTAAAGAGAGTATCACTTTGCGATTTGGTCGGAGGTTTGTTGCGGCGACAGCCTATTTGCACGTCGCCGAGCATATGGTTTCAGAGGACAGCTTCCGCTTCTCGCCACAAGACTTCAGCTCATTGTCCGCACCGAAGCATCGTCGAACTTTTTTGCCGCAGAAAAATCTTTATCGGTCAGTCCACCTTGGTCGTGGGTCGTTAAGCGGAGCATGACTTCGTTCCAGCGAATATTTATGTCGGGATGGTGCTGTGCCTTCTCAGCGATTTTTGCCACCGCACCCATGAACTTCATCGCCGCCGGAAAATCTTTGAACTGATAGGTACAGGTGATGGCGGAACCTTTCTTTGTCCATTGGGCGATTTCCTTTAGTCCGTTCTTAATTTCAGCCGCATTCAATTTTCCCATGACTCACCTGTTTTTCTTCGAGATGACTGCTTCGCTGTAGGCGATTGCTTGCTCTTGTTTTCGTGCACCCATGACGCCCAGGTTTTTTACCCGCTTGGCATGACCTTCTCCATGAAATGCAGCTTTGATGTTCGCGGAGACGGCTTTCTGTTTGCCACTCTTTGATGCGCTCTTTTTGACGGTCTTATAGGGCATGGCTTCTTCCTTTCGAGACTGAAGCGGAGAGTGGTGCCATTCGCTCTTGAAGCGCTCGGTCGATGAGGCTGACGAACGCATCGATGCCACCGGGCTTGGCGATGAAGTATGGCGTTCCCATTCGCTCGGCGATCTGCGGTAGGTCGCGCCTTGCAGACATGAGGACGATTGGAATATTCTGCTCTCCGGCATGCTCGATGAAGCCGTGCGGCTTGGAATCCACGAGGAACTCAAAGCGCTCCTTCAGGCGGTCATCGATGTTGTAATTTGGCGCCAAGACCCAGATGACCCCAAGAGAGGGGAAGCCTTGTTACAGCTCTTCCCGCTCTCTGAGGACTTCTGGTTGTCCGCGTCTGTTAACCGCGGTGCTGCTAGTTCGTGGGGCTGTCAAACCTGGCTCCGACGACAAGACTCGAACTTGTGACCCGGTGATTAACAGTCACCTGCTCTACCAACTGAGCTACGTCGGAACGTGATGTGTTAAGCATTTTTAGGGAAGCGGGCGTTTGAGTCAAGGATTAAGAGTATTTCGCACAATTCAGTCTAGCTTCATGCCGATCACCCGTTCGGCGTTCTTGAAGTAGACCTTTTCCAAAATCGCACGTGGCAGCGCGATGCCGTCGACGTTCCAGCGCCCCTGAATCGGCGTCGGCGATGGAATCTCCTTCTGGTCGGTCTCAAAAAAGCGCCAACTCGAGTCGAAGAAGCGCGTCACGTCACTCGGTCCCGGCGGATCGGCGCCCATGGAGCCCAACATCAGGTCCGACTCGCCGGCGCCCACGCCCAGATCGGTCCCGAACAAAATGCGATCTTGATAGCGCTCGAAGAACGCCCGCATCCGCTTTTGCCCGTGGCGCGCGTCGTTGCGCCCGATCTCGGGAATGCGCGCGGCGGTGTCGATCATCAAGTTGGGATAGTGGTCGAGCATCTGCCCGACCCGATCGGGATCTTCCGGGTCGTTTCCAAAGTGAACGCCGATGAAGGTGGTCTTGGGATGGCGCGCCACGCGGCGCTCGAACTGCGCGTAGAGATCCTCCCACGATAGCGGAATGCCGAAGAAGCTCCACTGCGGGTGCACCACCAGCTCGTCGAAACGCTCGTTGGCGACGTTGAGCGGCTGCCAAAATGCTTTGGGATCGCCGGTGTGAATCGCGATCGGCATGCCCAACTTTCCCGCCGCGTCGAACAGCGGATCGAGCGACCTGTCGTCGACCGCCAGCATCGTTCCGGCCGCCGTGACGTAGCCGAGGCCGAGCCCTTTGGTGATCTTGACGCCGCGCGCGCCCAGCGCCTTGGCCTGTTTGAGCCGCGCTACCATGCGCGCCGCGAATCCGCCGCCACGTCTGACATCACGAAAGTCGGGCGTGGTGAAGACAGTAGTGTGTCCGACCGCTTTCGCCTCGGCGATCGACTCTTCCAGTCCTTGTCCGACATCTCCACCGGACAGATTTACGATGTGCGCGATGTGATGTTGAGCGGCCAGAGCGATGGCGTGCGGAAGGCACCCGGGTTCGACGTGGGTGTGAACGTCGATGCGCGGAAGGTCGCTCGCAGTGAAGCTCGGTTGCGACGGAGTGGGCGGTGGCGGCGCGGACGGCAGCGCCAGGTCAAATGTCTTGCTGGTCGACGGTGACGGTACGATCGGTTCGGCTTGCTTGTCTTTGCACGAGACGAGCGCAATCGCCAGCAATGCCACTTTTCCACGCATGAAGATGCTATTGCGGCGGCGCGGCGTTTTCAGTCGCCGGATCCTGCTTGGCTTGGTTTTTTCTCACCCAGTTCGGAACTTTGATCGGCGCATCGCTCTTGGTCTCGGCGGGGGCGGCGGCCGCGGCAGGCTTTTCCGCGGGCGGTGTCGCCGGTTTCTCGACGGGGGCTTCGTGTTTTTCGGGTGCCTTCTCCGCGATGTGCTCGACGGGAGGCTTCGGCAGCGCAGTCGACTTTTCTTCGTGCACCCTCTTGACCGGGGCCGCGGCAACCGGCGCGGGAATCATCGCAGCATTCAACTTGTCGCCCAATTTCGGCGACAGGCGAACGTGCCACGGCTGAAACCCTTTCATCGTCACGCGAACGTCGTAGGACTTCGACACCTCCAGCTCGTTCAACGTCGCCGGCGTCACGCCCGAAAACGGCTTGCCGTTGATGAAGATGGCCGCGCCCGGCGGATCGGACGTGATCGGCACGCTGACCTTCGTCGGCGAGGCGACTTTTTCCAGCACGCGTTCAGGCGCAGGTGGCTTCTCGACGGCAGCGACTTGTGGGGCGGCCTCTGGCGCCGCTTCGGTCTTGGCGCTCGGCTTTTCCACCGCCGCGGCTGGTTTGTCCTCCGGCGAATTTTCGGCCGGCTTATCCACGACGGACGGTTCCGGCGCTTTGACCGGCGGAGCCGATGCGGCGATCTTCTCGACCGGCGGAGGGACCGATGTCTTGGTTTCGACCTTCACTTCTTGCGTTGGTGTGCCGCCGCGACCGAACACNNCGATCGCCATCACCGCCACCGCGGCGAATGCCAACGGCACGGCCAGAGAAGATTTGCGCGGGACCGGTAACTCGTCGCTCGCAGGTCTTGAGAGCGGCGCCTGTACCGGTTCGCGCAGCGCCGAAAAGTCGACCATTTTCGGGCCCGACGGCGCGTTGACCACGAAATCGTCGTCGTCGCTGTCCGGCTCGATCGTCTTTACGTCGGGCGAGACCTGAATGGTCGGCACATCGACGCCGGCGATCTCCACCTTCTTACGTGGAGCCTCGTCTTTGACCGTGCGGCCCTGTTCCGCCTTGATCGCTTCGGCTTCGAGCTCGGCCAGCGTCGCGCGTCGCGTCGGCTCGTTCTGGGCGAATGGATTTTCCTCGACGGGCGCCGCCGGCGCCTTGGCCCTTTCTTCTCGGCTCCGTTCGGCCAGCTCCTGCACCATGGTGCGGCCCATGACGCGAGTCGATTCACTGCCAAACTCACCCGAGTGATCTGCCATGGGCGGCGCGGGCTCTTTCACCGCCGAAGGCTCACGTACCGGTGCCAGCTCCTCTGCGGCCGCAGTCGGCATCACCGTTCCCGACGTGACCGAGCTGGCGCGAACCCCAGCGTCGTAGCGCGACTCCATCGCCGAGTCGCCACGCTTCACCTTCTCTTGCAGAATCTGCTGCAGCACCGAGTCGCTGGTGCTGCTGAGCTTCTCGAATCGCACTCCCATGCCGGGCGCGACGCCGGTGCGCGACGGATCGTGCGCGCGAATCCATGCCACCGTCCCCTCGCCGGAGATGAGCGAGGTCGAATCCTGAAGCTGAAATTCGAAGCGCAGCTGCGTCCCGATGGTCAGCGGCTCTTTGGTACGGATGAAAATTCCGCCCTGGCTGACGTCGACCGAGTAGCGCTCGATGAATTGATCAAGGTTGGTACTCTTGAACTTGATCTTGAGCGTGATGGGGGTTCTCATGTNNCCCTGTTTTCCACCACCACATGGCCTCGCGAGACTCACACGAAAGTGAGACGATCTATCATAGCAGCGGAGGGTTCATCGGTGCAAGCTAAGTACCCTTATAGAAACGCGAACCCATCGGGCGTTTTCAAAGGGAAGTTCTCCTTTGGCGGCGCAGGTTTCGCACGATTGACGGCGCTGTGCGCGGTGTATTTTTTCAGCGCTTTCGCCCACGCCGACGGCTCGCCGGTGGTGTCGAAGCGAACCGCAGGCATGGTGGCCGCTGATACGCCCGAGGCTTCGGTGGCCGGTGCTGAAATTCTTCGGCAAGGTGGAAATGCGATCGATGCGGCGGTGGCGACCGCGCTCGCGCTCGGCGTGGTGTCGCCGGCTGGATCGGGACTCGGCGGCGGCGGATTCGCGGTGATTTGGTGCGCGAAAGAGCAGCGCGCGTACGTGCTCGATTTTCGCGAGAGCGCACCGGCGGCGGCCAAGAGCGATATGTTCGTGATGAACGGCGTCGTCGATCCGATCAAGTCGCAAATTGGCGGACTCGCCGTCGCAGTGCCGGGAGAACCCGCGGGATTGGCCGAGCTCGAAACGAAATATGGAAAGCTCGGGCTCGCCAAAGTGGTGAAGCCGGCGGTGAAGCTGGCGCGCGCTGGGTTCGTAGTCTCGTCGCGATTGGCGGGGGAAGTGGCGCGCAATCGGCAAGCGGGCGGAGCGGCCGAGCTGTTCGCACCTTTTGAAAAAGAGGGCATGCATGCCAAGCGCGACGAGCTCGCAAAAACGCTCGAAGCATTCGGTGCGTATGGTGTGGACGCGATCTATCGTGGCGAAGTCGGTAAAGCGATCGTCGACGTGATCAAAGCCGCGGGGGGGATCGTCACCATCGAGGATTTGGCGGCGTACAAACCGATTTGGCGGACGCCGATCGAAGGACATTTTCGCGGACACGAAGTATGGGGCGCGCCGCCGCCGGCGGGTGGCGTGACTGCAATAGAAGCGTTGCAGGTGTTGGATGCGCTACCGGCGCTCGATCGTGCGGGCTCGCCGCTCACGCTCCATCGGATTGCCGAATCACTCAAACATGCGTTCGCCGATCGCGCGCGCGTGCTTGGTGATGCTACTTTTGTCGATGTTCCGACGGCACATTTGATCGACGCGGAATACGCCCGCACGCTGGCTCGCCGTTTGTCAGACACGCACGTGCTCAAGTCGACCGAATATGGCGACAAGAGTGTAACCGCCGCGCCGACGGCTGATCATGGAACCTCGCATCTCTGCGTCATCGACGGCGAAGGCAACGTGGTGGCGCTCACCACTACGATCAATCTGCCGTTTGGATCGCGACTGTCGGCGCGCGGAATTTTGCTCAACGATCAGATGGACGATTTCAGCGCGCAGCCGGCCGCACCGAACGCGTTTCATTTGATCGGCAGCTTTGCCAACGCGATCGCGCCACACAAACGACCGGCTTCGAGCATGACACCGCTCATCTTGATCAAAGATGGAAAGCCGGTGATGTGCCTCGGCGGTTCGGGCGGACCGCACATCGTTTCGGCGGTGGTGCAGACCATCGTCAACGTGATCGATTTCGGCAAAGACGCGCAAGCAGCGATCTCCGCGCCGCGAATTCACACGCAATGGGTGCCCGACGAAGTCCTGGCCGAGCCCGACGTTTCGCACGACGCGATTGAAGGTTTGGAGAAGCGCGGACAAAAGATGAAACCCATGAAGGTGATGGGCGCGGTGCAGGCCATCGTGGTCAAAGACGATCACCTTGAAGGCGCGAGCGATCCGCGGAAAGGTGGCAAGCCGGCTTTTTGAGCGGCAAACGGCATGCGCTACCAAGGAAAAATGTACCGGCCGCCGTCGGAAGCCGATTCCTACATTCTGCAGGCCACCATCGGTTGCTCGTGGAACCACTGCACCTATTGCGACANNACGCGATGGCGCGCAACGTGCTCGAAAAATCCGATGAAGATCTGCGCGCACTGCGCGAGGCCGGACTGTCACTGCTCTACATCGGGCCCGAATCGGGCGACGATCTCACTATGCAGCGCATCGCCAAGGGCGGCGATTTCGCCGAGCATGTAGAAGCAGCGCGGCGCGCGCACGCGGCCCAAATGGAGCTCAGCGTCATCGCGTTGCTCGGGATCGGAATGGAGAGAAGTCGTGAGCACGCCGAGGCCACCGCCCGTTTGGTGACCGAGATGGATCCGGAATTTTTTTCCGCGCTCACGGTGACGGTCAATCCGGGCACGCCGCTGCACAAGCTCGAGGCGCGGGGGAAGTTCGCGGTTCCCGAGATTTCCGAGCTGCTTGGCGAATTGCGAACGATGGTGGATTTGGCGCGACCGACCGACGCGATGTTCCGCACCAACCACGCCTCCAATCATCTGCCGCTGGCCGGCCGATTGCCCCGGGATCGGGCGAAGCTCGTTTCGCTCATCGACGCCGCGCTGGATGGAAAAATCCCACTACGCCCCAACTATTTTCGCGGCCTCTGACCCGCGCTTCGATCGACGCCGCGGCGATTTGCGCGGTTGGTCTAAATTCCCCTTTGTTCACCGCCGGATGCGACCTAGGATGGGGACCCTAGGATGGGCTAGGATGGGGACCTATGATTCGTAAAGTGCTGGTGGCCAATCGC
>PLXG01000046.1 GCA_003153195.1 Myxococcales bacterium | reverse complement strand
TGACCCAGCCTCGACAAAATCGGCCCTTTCCCTCCAATCGCTTGCGAGACCGCCGGAAAGTGGGCTATTCTTACTGCGAGGGTAAACCCGATTGGCAGCTCCCCGGCCCACCACAGGCGCGCGTCCGGAAAGTCAAGACCGCGTCGGCAAGTATGAGATTCTGCAGCATATCGCCACTGGCGGTATGGCCGAGATCCATCTGGCGCGCGCCACCGGCATCGAAGGCTTCGAGAAGATTGTCGTTCTCAAGCGCATTTTGCCGCAGTTCAGTCACAACGCCGAGTTCGTTCAAATGTTCTTGGACGAGGCGCGCATCGCGGCGACGCTACATCACTCGAACATCGTGCAGGTCTACGACATTGGGTCGGTGCGCGGAACCTACTTCTTCGCCATGGAGTTTTTGCAAGGCGAAGACGCGCGTCGCGTGATGGAAGCGACCATCGGCGCCGGCAAAAAGATGCCTGTCGAGCACGCCATTCAAATCATCACCGGCGTCTGCGCGGGACTTCACTACGCGCACGAAAAAGTCGGCATGCACGGCGAGCAGCTCAACCTGGTTCATCGCGACGTCTCGCCGCAGAACGNNGCGCGCCGGCACGCTCAAGGGCAAGATCAGTTACATGTCGCCGGAGCAGTGCAAATCCGACGTGCTCGACCGCCGCGCCGACGTGTTCGCGATCGCCATCATGCTCTGGGAGCTCACCACTTCGACGCGACTGTTCCGTGGTCAGGGCGAATTCGAGATCATGAAGGCGATCGTCGAAGGCGAAACACCGTCGCCGCGTACGGTCAACCCCGACTATCCACTCGAGCTCGAACGCATCGTCATGAAGGGCCTGGCGCGCAAGCGTGAAGATCGCTATCAGACCGCGCAGGAGCTTCAGCTCGATCTGGAAGCGTTCGCGCGCGAACAGCGCCTGGTCGTCTCGCCCGTCGGGCTCGCCAAATACATGCGCGAGCTGTTCGGCGAAAAGATCGTCGCATGGCTCAACGCACAGAAGCAGGGCAAGCTCTATCCCGAAGCCGGTCCGCCGCCGGTGGAAGCCGAAGAGGGCGGCCTGGCCGAGTCGAGCTACAGCCGAAGAGGCTCTGAAACGACCGGCGCCGGCGGGTCAGAATCCGAAGAGGATTACGACCAGGCCCCGGACGAGGTCGAAGATCCGGCCCTCGTGGCCCGACAGAAAATGCACCGAAATTTTTTCCTCGGCGCCGGAGCGATTTGTGCGATCTCGCTTTTAGCGGCGGCCGTGCTGATGAAGAAGCCGGCCAGCGCCACAGTGACAGTGCCAGTCGTGACCGCGATCGCCACACCCACCGCAATCGCCGCGCCCTCCGCGACTGCTGCGCTCGTACCACCCGCGCCTCCCTCTGCTCCGGCTACTCCGACCGATCCAGTGGCGGCTCCGGTGGCACCGGCCCAACCAGCTCCGGCCCCCAAAGCCGAAATCGCCCGGATCTCGCACCATCTGTCCAGGGTCAGCAGGGCACCCGCCGAAGCGAAGCCGAAAAAGCCGGCGCGCGAGTGGAATCCCGACGACCCGCTGCCGCCATAACCTTCGCACTACCTCGCCTTTTGGCCTACCAAATGCATTTTCCCCTGAAGTTCCAAACAGCGGGAGGAGCGACGTGCGCGAACCATCGATCCCACAAGCACTTTCAAATCAGTCTCTCATCGACGAGATACTGGCCAACAGCTCGTTGCTGATAAACCGGCAAGTCAAGCTGGCCAAGCTCGAGCTGCTCGATGATCTCGAAAAGGGAAAGTCGACCGCCAAATCCCTCGGAGCTGCAGCTGCGCTACTTTATGGGGGAATTCTTTTTCTCCTCGCTGCCGCCTCGGTGGTGATCGGGCAAGCGCTCGGCAGCTTGGCGATTGGCATGCTGCTGGTAGCTGGCGGGTTGCTGGCAATTGGCGGCGTGGTCGGCGCTATTGGCTGGTCGAGTCGGATCCGTAAACCGATGGCGCGGTCGCTGAACGAACTCAATCAGGAGATTTCATGGACCCGTCAACAACTGAGCTAGCCGAGGTGCCGGCCATCGAGCGCGAGATTCACGCGCTTCGCGAACGGACCGAGGAGCTGATCGGTGAGCTCGAGCATCGCTTTCGCTCCGAGTTTCAGGCCATCGGAGAAACGGTTAAGTTGGCCGAACAGACCTTTCGAAAATTGAAAGAGGTCCGCAATCGCTCGCGCCAGATCATGCGGAACCCGCTGGTATTCGGCGGGGTGGTAGTGGGGATGGCGGCGCTGTTTGGCTTGGCGGTGATGCGAACCATTCGCGCGCGCGTACGGCGCCGGGGCTTCGTCGCCGTCAGCGGCCGGCGGATACGGGGCCTTCTGCGCTGAGGATTTCCGACCCCAGTCGGAATCCTAACCTACTGAATTCACTTATATTATAATATCAAAAATGCGGCCCGGTACTTGCTCTTTCTACCCGGACGCATGCGCATCCTCGCCCGCACCGCCCAAATCAGACTGCTCGCGGTCATCGCGGTCCTGGTCGTCGGGCTGGCCGGCACCGCCCGCAGCCAACCGCCTGCACAGACGATCGACGTCACTGCACGCTACAAAAAGGGGGTCGATCGAGTGAAGACGGGCGACCTGACGCTGCCCAAAGACGCTGCGTCCCACGACTACGTGATCGTCAAAGGTCTGCTGGGAAATAAATATCCCGGTTACATGTCGTCGAGCGTCAAGCAGCTGCAGCGCGCGGGGCTCAACGTGAAGTTCGCTCCCATCAACACCGAAGCGTCGTCCGAAAAAAACTCCAAAGTCATCAGCGACATGATCAAGAACGCCAAGCGTCCGATCGTGTTCATCGGACATTCGAAAGGCGTCGTCGATACCAGCGATGCGATCGCCGAGCTCGCCAAAAAAGATCCAGCGCTGGTCAAGCGAAACGTGAGCGCCTTCGTCGCCATCCAAGGTCCATACAAAGGCACGCCCATCGCCGACGTGATCATGAAGACCAAGATCGGACGCTCGCTGGCCGGCCTAGTTGGAAAAATTCTGCGTACCGATCTGCAAGCGGGCGACGACCTCACCACGTCGCGCCGCGAAGCGAAGATCGCCGAGAGCCCCTATCCTGCTCACCTGGTTCCAACGCTGTCGCTGGCCACCGAACGCCTCTCGTCGCTGTCGCTGCTCGGTCCGCTTCAGCTGTTTCTCAAGCGGAAGCACGGCTTCGCTTCCGACGGACTGGTTCCGGCGCACTCGTCGGTGATTCCCGGCAGCGCCGTGGCCAAAGATGAAATCGATCACGCGCAGACTCCGTACGGCAAGAGCGCCGGACATCGCACGCTCAGTCTGGTGTCGCTCGCGCTCGAGCTACGCGCAGAGATGCTGGAACAGTCGATCGAATTCGCTACAGCGCCGCCACCAAGTCCGAACTGATCAGGCCGCGCGAGATCTCCTGCGCGAAGCCGACCTGCTCGAGCGACCAATCTTGTCCGACAACGACTTCGAGTGTGCCGCCTGGCATCACCACTTTGACCGCGCGCTCAGTGAGCCCGGCGCGCACGCAGGCCGCCGCCACCGCGCATGAACTCGATCCCGATGACTGGGTCCAGCCGGCGCCACGCTCCCAAATCAGCGCCTCGACGGTATTTCGATCGCGGACGCGGACGAACTGTACGTTGGTGCGCCGGGGAAACTGGGCGTGATTTTCGATCTGCGGCCCATATTTTTTGGCGAACTCTTCGTCGAACGGCGCATCCAGAATCACCGCGTGCGGATTGCCCACCGATAGGCAGGTGGCGGTGAGCTCTCGGTCGCCCACTTTCAGTTTGCGCGCGACCCACTCGTCGACAACGCTCTTATCGGGTCCAGTCATCGGCAGATCGGCGCAGCGAAAGCTCACCTGGCCCATGGAGACGCGCAGCACGCTGCGATCACTCGGGCGTTCGAGCAGCCGCGCCTCCACCGGTCCGCCCAGCGTGTGAATTTTGAGCGGCGCTTTGTCAGAGGCGTAGCCGTGATCGAAACAAAACTTGGCGAAGATGCGCACGCCATTGCCGCTCTTCTCTGCTTCCGATCCATCGGGATTGTAGATGCGCACCGCCGCGCCAAAACCAGCAGGTGCTTTGACACGCTCTAAAATTCCGTCGGAGCCGACGCCGCTGTGGCGATCGCAGATCTTGCGAATGCGCTCTTCGGTCAGCTCGATGCCGAAAGTGTCGCCGTCGACGACCAGGTAGTCATTTCCCAGGCCGTGCGAGCGCACAAACTCATGTCGCGTGAGCATGGCGGTCATGTTAACAGATGCACATGCGTGTAAGCGCAGCGATCTTGGCCGGCGGTCAGGCACGCCGCATGGGCGGCCGCAACAAAGCGCTCCTCGAGATCGAAGGCGCACGCATCATCGATCGGCAGCTCGCCGCACTGGCGAAGGTGTGCAAAGAGATTTTGATCGTCGCCAGCGACCTCGCCCCATATCGCGATCTGCACGGCGTCGAGCTGGTGTCCGATCTACATCCCGGACAGGGGCCCGTCGGTGGATTGGCGACGGCGCTCCGCTCGTGCGAACAATCGGCGCTGCTGCTGATCGCGTGCGACATGCCGAACCTCGATCCCGATCTGCTGCTTCGCCTCCGAGATTTCGATTCAACGTGCGAGGCAGTGGTGCCCCGGCCAAACGGGATCGCGCAACCACTTTGCGCACGCTATTCGAAATCGGTCTTGCCGGCGGCCCAGTTCGGGGTTGCGCGCGGGACCCTGCGGATGCTCGATCTACTCGACGTGCTCGACGTGCGATACCTCGACGGCGTCAGAGAAATTCGTAACATCAATAGTCCGGAAGATTTGTAACGAGGCGAGGGGGTGTTCCTAATTACTGGA
>PLXG01000222.1 GCA_003153195.1 Myxococcales bacterium | reverse complement strand
GCTACCAGACTGCGCTACGCCCCGTAAAGAATCTAAATAGCAGAGATCCTTGTCGACCTCCAGTACTCCTTTCCGACTCAAGATCATATTTTTGCCGAGCATAACCCACGAAGTTCAGCGCTATGGCAGACACGACACCCACATTGCCCGATTCAAATCCCGATTTCGAGTTGCACGCGATGACGTTGCAAACGACCGATCCGATCACCGTCGGATCGGATGTTCTCGTAGAGTAGGGTGGCTGACCACGACGCACGCTTAAAAAGACGCCCGCGCGGCTGCAGTCGCGCATCAACTCTGCCTTGCGCCTACCACTGGACACTCACATTAAAATTCGTATCCGGAAGAGCGGTGGTCGCTTCCGAGAATGTCAGATTGACCTGTCCGGGGGCGACCGGGAAATCGAATCCCGACTGACGGCTCACGCCCCAGGTGGCATATTGATCGGTCCAGCACGGAGTGAATACCAACGACTGAGTGTTGTTGCTTTGATCGGTAACGGAGATGTTCACAACGGAGACACAAAACGGGGCAGCGGTATTGCCGTTCGAGAGTGCGGCGTACACGTTCTGCGCATAGGTACCATTGTACAAATCAGGGGAAACTAGTGCCTGCCCTGTAAAATCAAAGCTGAGATGGACGCGACCCCACAGAGGACAGCTGTACCCCTTCGGCGTGACTGGCCAGCGTATGAAGTATCGGACTCGTTGCTCGTTGGCGTGATCGCGTGCAAAGACCTGTCCAACAGCGGGGCTTTCGATTTCCTCGTCGGTTGGTTCAGGGCAACCAAGCCCGACTGTACGAGGTCATCGAGATCGACTTGCAGCCGGCTGGAGAGGTAGTATCGTTGCCGCAATCGAAGCCCGAAAACGGTGCAGTTGGAGTAAGTATTTGAAAATAGAAGTCAGCGCCTGTAGCTCAGTTGGATAGAGCATCGGCCTTCTAAGCCGGTGGTCGTGGGTTCGAGTCCCGCCAGGCGCGCTGTTGAAATTAATAGGGTTATTCTCAGCTAGCCCAACTCAGTGCCCATTTTCGCGCGCTTTCTTGATGTCGTCCCTATATGTCTTGAAATGGGGATCGTGATCGTCAAGGTAAGGAGTCCCGTATCGAGGAATCTTATAGGGCGCAGCGTTACCTCGTAGAAAGAGAAGATAGGTTTTGCCCGTCTCGAGAGCGATTGGACAGACTGCGTGTGCTTCCTCTCCGGATGTAGTCTCCGCCAAGATTTCGTCGCCAATCTTCTCCGAACCTTTTAACACCGCGGTTATCGCCCCCTTCATGCTGAACGGGGGAGCGTATCGATGCGAGTCGGCCTGCCGTTGTGTCAGCTCAGTCACTGTTACGACGAAGATGCGATCGTGAAAGCGGATGACGTCTTTCGCCAAGTGGGGAGTTCGCTCGAGTTCCCTGCACGCACTCGCCACCCTGGTGCCGGTAAGAACGAACGCCACAATGAGCCAAGTCTTTCCCATGGTCCTACTTCGAGCGCCTCGGCTCGTCGCTTATATTCTGGGCTACGAGATTCGCTCGAGCAAGGGTTCTAGGACTGGCTTCCGACATCACCAAAATAATAGCAGCGCGATTCCATCGCAGATCGAAGTTTGGAGCTCGTATGATATTCTCGTCGGCCGGGAGAGACAGACAACATGGATCCTTCGTACATCATGCAGATCGGGATGGGGTTCTGGGCTTCCAAGGTGCTTCAATCTGCGGTTGAGCTCGACCTGTTCACCGCGCTTGGCAAGCGACCGATGACCGCGAGCGAGCTCGCACACGCGCTTGAGCTACATCCGCGCGCGGTGCCCGACTTCCCCGACGCGCTGGTGGCGCTGATGCTTCTGGTCCGCGAAGGAGACGGGGCCGAGGCGCGCTACTCGAACACCCAAGAAGGTGGCGCCTTTCTCGACAAGAACAGTCCCGCCTACATCGGCGGTTTTTTGGAGATGGCCAATCACCGTCTGTACCGATTCTGGGGCGATCTGACCGAAGGGCTCAAGACCGGAAAACCGCAGAACGAGGTCAAGCATACTGGGGCATCGGTGTTTGCCAAGCTGTACGAGCAGCCGGCGCGGCTCGAGGAATTCGTGAACGCAATGGCGGGCGTCTCGGCGGGAAACTTCAAAGCGCTGGCCGAGCAGTTCGATTTTTCCAAGTACAAGACTTTGTCTGACATCGGCGGCGCGACTGGACAGCTGGCATGCCTGGTCGCGGCCGCGCACCCGCACATGCAGTGCACGACGTTCGATCTACCGCAGGTCGAGCCGATCGCCATGCGACGGATTGCGGCCGCTGGTCTCGACGGGCGAGTCAAAGCGGTGGGCGGCGACTTCTTCTCGAGCGCGCTACCCAAAGCCGACGTCATTACGATGGGGATGATTCTTCACGACTGGAACCTGGAAAAAAAGAAGCTGCTGATTCGCAAGGCGTACGAGGCGCTTCCATCGGGAGGAGCGTTCATCGTCGTCGAGGCGCTGATCGACGATGCGCGTCGCGAAAACATCTTCGGGTTGCTAATGTCCCTCAACATGCTGATCGAGTTCGG
>PLXG01000297.1 GCA_003153195.1 Myxococcales bacterium | reverse complement strand
GAGATAGCTCATCGTCGATTCGCCCGAATACGACTGCCAATTTGTATTGGTCGTAAAACTTGCAGCGGTGTTGAACGCGAGTGCGGGTTCGACCGCACCGAACTTCTGCGGATTGAACGGGAGCACGCCTTGAAGTCGGAGAATCGCGTAGGTGACGACTAGCGAGATCCCACTAAATACGAGGAGTGCGATGGCGTACTCCACCCAGGTCTGTTCGCGAGTTCCGCCCACGCCCGACAGACGCAGAAGGAAGCGCTCGATCGGGCCGAGCACGCGCGGCAGCGGCTGCTTCTCGCCTTCGAAGACGCGAAACATGAATACGCCGAGCGGTTTGGCGATCGCGATGACCATCGCTAAGAAGAAAAGAATCTGCAGCCAGCCGTTTAGGGTCATTAGAATTTCTCCGGCCTGAGCAGCGCATAGACGAGATAGCCGGTGAGCAGCACCGCCAGAATCGCCCCGATCACATATTCAGTAGACATAGAAATCCCCTTACATCCGTTCGCAGCCGCGAACGTATGAAATTGATACTGCGAAGAATGCAACGGTCACGAGAACGAAAATCACGTCCAGCATCGAGAGATCCTCTTCTGCCGAGCGTGATGGAGAGCTCGGCGTGCCGAGCTTGTGGCTCGGTTTAGTCGGTAGTGCCGCCATCGAGCGGCGCGGTGCTCAGGTCGAGCCCGCACTCCGCTGCCGAAAGCGGGTCGGGTTGGCAGCTCGGACTCTTGTCGGTGACGTTGCCGCTGTCGTCCACCGCACAGCAGTACGACACGCCGCAGCTCGGTCCGGTCGGATAGACGCACGAGAATCCGGGATCGCAGTCGCTGGTCGCGCGCAGCGGATTGCAACGTTCTCCCTCGCCATTGGTTCCACAACCCGCGAGCGCGAGGAGCATGCCGATTGAAAGTAGTCGCTTCATGGTCATTCTCCCGGTCACAGTCGGAAAATCAGGGCCAAAATGAGCTTGTCTTCGTCCTTCACCAGATCGGGCTTCCAACCCGTAGGTGCACAGCTCGAAATTGAATTGTCCGGGCTGTAGAGTCCGCCGCACTTGTAGCCGTCGGGCCCGGTCACGCCGCCGTGTCCGGCGTAGTACGGATCGTTCGAATGGTGAAACGAGTTCTCGAGGCGGACCGTAATTGATTCACTTGGATACCAGCTGATGTTTTGCGACGTGTCCCAGCCGAAGAACGACGTGCCGGTGTTGCCGGAAAATCCATTCGGCTGTCCCGGCGACGCCATGCCTGTCGGCATCAGCACGAGATAGCGGCCCGGGTTGCGCATGAAACCGCCGCCGAGGAGAAAGCTGAACTTGTTCTGATAGAACCAGAAATTATAGTAGAGCATCGCGCTCTGAAAATCCTGCTCGCACGGCGAGGAGGTGGTGCACTTGGCGGGATTGTGGATGTCATTTTGGCCGGTGGTTCCACTGAACGCAGACACGCCGTCGCCCTGCTCGAAACCAATGTCGACGGTAAGCGACGACGCGATCCGCGAGAGCCCTTTTGAGCTCGGCTTGTTGTAGTAGCGGATGAGCAAACTGTCGTCGGTGTGGAAGCGCACACGGCCGGGCGCGTCCTGGGTGTCGGTGCCGACATAGGCGCTCAAGACGAGCTTCATCCACTCGCGCGGGCGATAGTCTATCTGGAAGCCCACGCCCGGCAGCTCGTTGAACTTGCCGTACGTCTGCCAACCATTGATCAGCCAGAGCTCGACTTTCAGCTTGTCGGACGGGAAGATCTGCATGCGCATGCCGTTGAAGAACCACGGCGTATTGTCCGACGTGAACGATGCCTGATAACCCCAGTTTTCATACTGCAAGTACGAGAAGAGGCCGACATAGGAGAAGAATTCCCCGACGTCGACATTGATGCCGTGCAGCTTATTAAAGTGCCAGCCCACGTACGCTTCACTCAAGTAGCGCATCGCGGTCGAGAGGTCGTATCCACCATGGTTGGCGCTCACGTCGTTGCGCGGAATTCCCACGGCGCGCTCGCCGAACTGAAAGAACAGACGGCCGCGCGCGTGACCGACGTGAAAATCGCCTCCGACGCCGAGGAAGGAGAGGTTGAGCTCGTTAGAACGGAAGGTCGCGGTCGATCCGACGATCGTATGATCGATCGGCTGATTGAATGAATAGGTGTAGTTCAGGTCCACGTCGAATTGCGGCGTGAAATATTTGGTGTCGATGGTGTTGTGAGTTTTACGGCTGCCGCCGTTCAGCCAGGTGAAGTCGCCCCAAGCGTACGGTTCACCGGGCCCCGACGGTTCCGGTTCCGATGCGACCTGCGTTGCCTTGACCGCTGCGAGCTGTGCGCGCATGTCGGCGAGCTGTCGCTCGAACTCTCGCATCCGCTGTTCCACCGAAAGCTCGCTCTTGTCCTTATGGGCCCCAGATGCGGACGCCGTATCGGCCGGCGAAGAATCTGCGCCTGATGGCGGCTCTGCAGCAAAACTTGCGCGAGAAAGTCCGACAAGAACCAAGAGTACGTATGGATAACGGTCGAGTCTACGCATGGTGCCTTTCCCTAAGCACGAAACGTGCCCGAAACAAGGATTCAGTGAGAGCGGGTAGTTAGGAGTGTTGACATAGGTTTTGCGACTGCAGAATGCAAAGATCGGCCTTTCGGACCGCCGCAGTTTACGCCAGTTTCTCAGATTGCGCGGTGATGAGAGAGTGCCTTAAGCGCCTAACGGTCCCGTATCTGTTCGATAGACGCTCGTGATCGGAACCGGCCCGAACCATGAACGCTGGATCGTAGGTAGATCAGCGTAATGCAGCGGAATTTGAACGCGCCGCACACGCCAGCTCATCGGCATAGTGCCGACATCTGAGCCCGTTAGCGAGCGCAAGGATCTCATTATCGTGAGGCCTCTGGCAGTGAGAAATTGAAACCAGGAAATCGAAGACAAGCGGCGCGATCAGCTCAGGATGTGGTCGCGCCTTCAGGCGCATAGCCGCTCGTGAGCGGCTCCAATCCATACCGCTTTGAGCGGTTCACGCTATCCAATTCCCCCGGCTCTGCCGGGGGATGCTTAATTAATCGGCACCGCGGCGACGGGGAACATCCAGATCATTCCCATCGAAGAGGGCGCGGTGATCGAGGTGGTCGCGGTCCAGGTGTCCATCGAGGAGTTATACGAGAAGCGATCGATCACCTGCGCGTTGTCATGGCTGGCGGCGAACATCTCGAGCCCATCCGGAGAAAACGCGATCGAGATCGGACTGGTCGACGAGATCGAGTCTTTGAACACCAGATCATCCGTGCTCGACACCGTGTACCGATAAATCTTGTTGACGCCGAGCGCGGCGACGTAGAGCGTATTTCCCCAAATGGCTTCGAAGTGAACGGCTGCCGACGGATCGGGCATGGTCACACTCGAAAGCTGCATGCTGTTCATCAGATCATACTGGTAGATCGATGTTAGGGCGTCGGTGACATAAATGCGTTTTCCGTCGGGGGCAATCATCACCCCGCGCGTCGACACCGTGTCTAGAATTGTTCCATTGGCGACGGCGTTATCGCCACTATCGAAGGTGAAGCGTGAGACACCGCCGTTTCCGTCGGAGTTCGAGGCAAATAGCTCGCCGGTGGTGGGGCTGAAGGTCATCTGACAAACGCCGTTGAGATTGTTGCCAGTGATGACTCCATTGGCCGTGAAGGACTGGTCGCTCGCATTGTACTTGAATCGCGAGACGCTGCCCGCCACTCCGTCGCCGGCATTGTTGCCATGTCGATTTCCAACGAACAGCTCGGCCGATTTGGCGCGAAAGACGAGCCCACACGGGTCCGCGACCTGGTTTTTTTCGAGACCTGGCTTCATCGTCGTCGGGGCGCCGTCATAATCGATGTTGTACCGAGTCACGCCCAGCCAGTCCGCCATGGCCGGACTGAACGGAGGCGTACCGGTGACCAGCAAGAAGAACGCGGTCGACTGCTGACTGGCGTCGCCGCTCAGATCCGCATTTGGAAGTGGTGGCTCGGAAAAGTCGGCTGACACCGTCATATCTCCCGCGCCTGGCGTGCATGACGGCGCAGTGCATTGCTGTCGGCCGGTGGAAGAACAGGCCATGACAGGAAGGATCAGCAAGACGAATGATATACGCATAGCCATTAGTAACATTTGCCGTCGTGATAGAGAATACCCGCTTCGGATTTGCAGACATAGCTCGAGCCGACCTTCCAATCGGATTCGACCAGTGCACCAAAGAAATATTTCTGCGTGATCTTTGCATCGGTGATCGCGTGCCACAGTTTTTCCGGCGCGGTGCGAATGTAAACTTCGTAAACGTGTTTGGGCTTGCACATGATCGCGTCACCAATGGGAGCGAAGAAAGAAGTAGGCCCCCCCACATCCCTTCATAACATGGGGGGGTACCCACTTTGATTCGGGATCGGCCCGATGCGGCGGCGGCGAGCGCGGTTGGGCACGCGATGGGAGACGCAGACGTTTGAGGATCCGCCGGGCCACTTGCGGATCTTGGATGACCGACACGATTCTTGTCGAGCCACCGCATTTCACACACTGGAAAATGTCGACCGCGAACGTCCTCCGCAGGTGGGGAGATGATATCATGGTCCACGCGGTGGGAAGCGTTCTCAAACGATCGGCGGACTACGTCATCCACCAACGTCTCGGTGCGGGCGGAATGGCCATGGTCCATCTCGGAACCATGGTCAGCGGCGCCGGCGAACGCCGAGTCGCGATCAAGCGGCTTGCGGAGCACAATCGTCTGACACCGGCCGCCGGCGAACGGATCGCACAGGAAGCGCGACTCGTCTTTCAGCTCACTCATGCCAACATCTGCCAAGCGCTCGACCTGGCGGCAAACGACGAAGGTACGTTCATCGTCATGGAATACGTCGATGGCCTCGACCTTCGGAAACTGCTCTCGCGCCTCGCGGACGACGAGCGCCTGCTTGAGATACCGATCGCGATTCACATCGCCCGCGAAATCGCGCGCGCTCTCGACTATGCGCACCGGCGAACCGATGCGTCGGGCGTCTCTTGGATGCTGGTGCATGGGGATGTGACGCCCGGGAACATTCTCATTTCGCGCGAGGGCGAAGTGAAGCTAACCGACTTCGGAATCGCACGCGCGATCGGGGTGTCGGCGCCGGGCAATGCCATCCGAGCAGGTACCCAGGGATATGTTGCGCCCGAGGCCCTTGTCTCGGCGCCCACGCAGCGCGCGGACATCTATTCACTCGGCGTGACGCTCCTCGCGGCATTGAGCGGGCGCAGCGTGCAACAGCCAATCGACGTGCGATCGCTTCGCGAGCTAAGGCCCGAGATCAACGATGAGCTCACCGAAGTGATCACGCGTGCGACGGCGCCGAGCCGACGGGAGCGATTCACAACCGCGGACGAACTCGAGCAGGCGCTCGGCTTCTTGCTCGCCAAACACCATCCGAGGTTTCGCCCGTCTGCGCTTTCGGAGCTGGTGCGGATGCACGCCCGCACGGATGATCTTTCGCCCGATAGCACCACTCCTCAAACACTCACTTCGATGACGCGAGCACTGGCGGCGCGCGATGGCTTCGCGCTCGGCCCGGAAACGGATGGCCCCACATCGCAGGCGACGAGCGAGTCGACGATTCCCAGCCGAGGGCCCGCAGCGAACGGACAAGAACCCGTGGCGCTCACCGCGACCGCCGTTTCGCCTCAACGATCGAAACCGCCTGGAGAAGTGGCGCCCAAACCGTCATCGGGGCGCCGGCGCGCTGTGGTGGCGATCTCCCTCGTGCTCCTGATATCCGCCGCAGCGTTCCGATTTCTTCATCGCACCTCGGCGGGCGAATCGCGTCTCGCCGTCGGAGTGCTTGGATTCAAGAACCTGGCCCCCACTC
>PLXG01000232.1 GCA_003153195.1 Myxococcales bacterium | reverse complement strand
CACGAGCATCCAACGCAGGCGCTGCTCGACGCCGCCACAATTCGCAAACACAAAGGCGTGGCCGGTGCGGCGCCCGACAAGATCTTCAGCGGCCTCACGGTCGCCATCTTAGGCGACATCAGCCATTCGCGGGTGGCGCGCTCGAACGTCTACGCGCTCACCAAGCTCGGCGCGCGCGTGCGACTGGCCGGTCCGCGCACCATGCTGCCCATCGGGATCGAACGACTCGCCGGGGAAGGCGCGATGGATCGCGTCGAGCTGTGCGACCGCGTCGAGCCGGCGGTCGAGGGCGCCGACGTGATCATGATGCTGCGCATTCAGNNCTCGGTGATCCTGGAGCAGGTGACCTACGGCGTAGCGGTGCGCATGGCGGTTTTGTATTTACTCGGCGGCGGAAGCGCAGACGCGACGCCCTCCGCTGGCTGAGGCGGCCCACTCGTCTGCAACCCAGCCGCGTTACGGAAGCGAATTTTCGTAGCTGACGTACTCGATGTACAGCTTGGCGCCGATCGAAATGTTCGGATCGTCTGCCAACTCCGAGAGCAGGCTTCCCTCCTCGAAGTGACTGATGGTCTGATAGTCGCCCAGCCACGCAATGCCCGATGCGACCGAGTTGGCGAACAGCTCGTAATGGGAAACCTTCGAGTAGTCTCGAAGATAATTCGCGACATCGGTTCCGGCGTAGGAATTGATCTGAAAAGCGGCCAGGTCGTTGGCGGCAGTAAAATCGAGCGGCGAGCCCGCCTCGGCCAGGGCGGCCAACAAGGACTGCGATCCGGCGATGATTCCCGCGGCCTTGGATGACTCGAGCGCCGCAACTCCAAAGCTCACCGGCGTCAGATTGGTCTCCCCATTGAGCTGCCGATAGGCATGGTTCATTCCTTGATATCGCCGGGTCCACAAAGCGACGTCGGCGGAGGCGGGACATTCGACGCCGGTCGCGCCGGTGGTTGCATCGCTGCGGCATTCGATCCAGGACGTTGCATCGCCGCAGGGGACCAGCGCAGCCGCGAGGTCTTCGGGCGAACGAATGTCGGTGCGCGCCAGCGCGGCGTCGCAGGCGGTGGCCAGGATCGAAAGAATCGGCGTCATCTGACCGGCTATCTTCACCGAACCGACGTGCGCGTTCAGATAGGCGTGATTGCGGGCCAGCACATCGGCGGTGGTGGTGTCGGCCAGNNGAAGAGGCGCGCCCATCGCCGAAATGATCGCCGCCGCTGCCGTTCCCAACGAAGAGACCGTATAACCCTCAGAAGTAATGAGATCCTCTCCGGTCGGTCCCCGGTGCATGATGCCGACCATCTCTCCGGCGTCGTCGAGGACCGGCGATCCGCTCGAGCCGGGAAGGATAAACGCGTTCGACTCGAACCAGTCGCCCAGCGAATCGACCACCACGCCGGACGACCACTTCTTGAGACGCGCTTCAGGATGTCCGACAACATAAATGTGCGATCCCATGAGCGAGGTCGAATCGCGCGGGGCGAGCGTGAGAAAATCCGGCGTCGAAAGTGCGCTGCCGCCTTGCCCATCGCTTACCTGGACGATGGCGATGTCGAGGCCGACATTGGCGGTAACTGGTTTGACGAAAACGATCTGCGGTTTGGGAATCGCGGCGCCGCGCTCGAGACCCATGGTCAGCGTGGCCCAGCATCCTTCGACGGGACAGATGTCGATGCCGAGCACGTGGTTGTTGGTGATCATGAGTCCGTTTGCCGAAAGGAAAGCCGCGGTTCCACTGCCTTGCGAAACCGCGATGCGACCGATCGCCTTGGCAGCGGTCTGAATCGCGGCGGGTGCGGCCGAGATATCATTCAACGCCGGAGCATGAAACGACGCGTCGGAACAAGCTGCCCAAAGCATCACCACCGATAGCATTCTTTTCAACATAGGACCCCTCTCCTCCCATTCGACGCCGACCGCGGCCACCCGTAGCACGGCAGCACGTAGGAGAGAAGATCTCTCTTCAGGTCAGGACTTTCGGACTTTGCGACGAAGTCGTCTCGCGCCAAGAAACAAGAGCAGGCAGGCCAACCCTACCGCGGCGCCGATTCGCAGCGCGCGCGGCCAAATTCGCTCGTCGACGAGCTCGGGCGAAGATCCCCCTCTCGCTTCGCGATCGTACTCCACTTCCTCGATGATCGAGCCGTCGGGAGCGACAGCGCTCACCTTCACCAAATCGCCCGCCACGCGCACCCGCAGGTAGTGAAACGCTTTGACATAGACCCGGCGCGCCGCCTGATCGAACGCGGGGCAACCGGGCCTTTCGCGATAGATGCTGGAGCCGCCACCGCCGGAATCGAAATAGCGAATGCCGTTTCGCTCCAGCCGCTGATACGCGTGATCGTGGCCGCCGAACACTGCGCGTACGCGATGTCTCTCGAACAGCGCCACCCAGTCCGACTCGAGCTCGGCCGAGCCGCAGTGTCCGCCCGTCGAGAACGGCGGCTGATGCACCAGCACGAACAGGTGCCGCACGCCGCCCTCCTGGTCGGCCGCGTCGAGCGCGTTCGCCAGCCACTGGGTCTGCACCGAGGAAACTCCCTTTTTGTGCGCATAGCGCTCGTCGTCGGTTTGATTGCCGTCGAGCACGAAGAAGCGAGCCGGCCCATAGCGAAACGAATAGTAGAGCTGCTTGCGTCCGCCGTCGGGCAGCACAAAGTAGTGACGGAAATTCTTGGCTTCGTCGTCGCGATAGATCTCGTGGTTGCCGAGCGTCGGATAGAGCGGAATGTTGGCCATGAGCGGCGCTTCGGCTTTCAAAAAATCGCGCCACTCCGAATCGAGATCACCCTGCCGCACCAGATCGCCGGTGTGCAGCACCAGCTCCGCTCCGTCGGCGATCACCTTTTCGACGATGGCGCGCTCGATATCCCGCCCGTCGCGACTGTCGCCGTAGACCGCGAAGTTGATGGGCGCATCGTCGGTGAGGAGAGGCGCGGTGGCCACCGTGCCGCCACCGTAGTCGACTCCACCGACAAGCACGCGGTAGCGATAACTACTCTTGGCTTTGAGTCCCGCTACCCGGATCTCATGCCAAGTGCCTTGCGAAGTGAGTGTCGCGATGTTGGCTTTGTCGCTGTCGCCCACTTCGACGGTCACCGATGCGGAAGCGTCCGTCTCGACCACCACCACGAAAGAATCGATGCCGACGTCCTGCACATAGGGTCCGAGCGAAAGCTTCGCGGCCGAAACGGTGGCGCTCAGGAGCATCATGAGCGCGAGCGAAACTCGTTCCAACAACCGGTACCTACGGCGCGAGTCGCGCGCCGACGACGCCTTGTTTTCCGTCGGAGATCTGATTAAGCACGCAAAGAGTGCGTCGCCGCGAAGTCGCGGCGCAGCGAATGGGGGACCCATCGGGCTTTGCTCAATGGGGGAAGGGCGCAGCCCTTCGTTGATCGACTAGCAGGGTGAAATTTGGACGCTGAGCTGTCATGTTTGGCCTTTTTCAACACCCTGCTAGTGGGCGCGACGGGTGGCGATCGCCAGGCGGCGCAAGCCGGCCGCTTTGGCCAGCTCCATCACCGCCACCACTCGTCCGTGATGAGTCGCTTCATCGGCCTGCACCACTACCTGCGTGTCGGCGTCCTTGGTGTGCGCCGCGTCGAACATGGCTTTGAGCGTGTCGGCGCTAACCTCTTTGCCGTCGACCACCATCTTACCTTCGGTAGTGATGGCCACGGTGATGTCGCGCGCGTTGGTGGAGATCTCTTTGGTCGCACCCTTCGGCAGATTCACTTTCACACCGGCACGCGCGCCCGCGTCGGACGCCATCACCGACGAGGTGACCATGAAGATGATCAGCAGC
>PLXG01000369.1 GCA_003153195.1 Myxococcales bacterium | reverse complement strand
AGTGTCAGCGAAAGAAGCCGTACCCGCAGTGTCATGCCGCCCCGGCTACCCCGCCGTACTCGCGAAGTTTGTTGAACAGAGTCTTGGCGCTGATGCCGAGGATCTCGGCCGCGCGCGACTTGTTTCCCTGTGCCATGCCGATCGCGTCTTCGACCAACTTGCGATCCACCCCCTCGAGCGTGTCGACGCCGGGACGAAATTCCATGGTCAACCCACCGGCGGTGCCGCCGATGATCCCCAGCCGAATGTCGGAAAGCCGCGCCTGTGAATCGCGCATGCGTTCCGGCAAGAAGTCGGGCGTGATCGCATCGCCGGCCAAGATCACCGCGCGCTCCATCACGTTCTTGAGCTCGCGCACGTTGCCCGGAAACGAATAACCGACGAACAGATCGCGCGTCTCCTTTTGCCGGTCATCGATAGGCGCGATGGTCTTCTTCATCTTGCCGGCGAACTCGGCGATGAAATGGTTGGCGAGCAAAAGCACGTCTTCCCCACGCGCACGCAGCGGCGGAATTTCGATGGGAAAGACCGACAGTCGATGAAACAGATCGAGCCGAAATTTCTCCTGCTCGACCAGCGTGCCCAGATCGCGATGCGATGCGGCGATCACCCGCGCATGGAGCGGCATCGGCTTTACGCCGCCCACTCGTTCGAAGGTTCGCTCCTCGAGCGCGCGCAAGAGTTTGCCTTGCACAGGCAGCTCCATGTCGCCCACTTCGTCGAGCAGCAGCGTGCCCCCGCCCGCGACTTCCAATCGGCCGAGCTTGCGCTGCTCGGCGCCGGTAAACGCGCCCTTTTCGTGACCGAACAGCTCGCTCTCCGCCAACGTCTCCGGCAATGCCACGCAGTCGATGACCACAAACGGCTGCGTCGATCGCGACGACAGAGCATGTATGGCGCGCGCGGCCACCCCTTTGCCGGTGCCGCTCTCACCCATTAATAGGACGGTGGTGTCGGACGATTTGGCCACTTCGGCGATGCGCTTTCGCGTCTCGCGCATGACCTCCGATTCGCCGAGCAGACCGGGCATCTCCACCGACAGCGACGCGTCCGGCAATCCCGCTTTCAGGCGCGCGATCTTTTCCGCGTCCAAAATTCGCTCGACGATGGCCGGTAGATCGGGCGACTTGGTGATGTAGTCCTGCGCGCCGCGCCGCATCGCCTCGACCGCGTTTTCAATGGTTCCGTAGGCGGTCATCATGAGCACGATCGGCGCCGGACGAAGCGCGCGAATGGGCGGAATCAAATCAAGCCCGCTTCCGTCCGGCAGCATGTAGTCGAGCACGACCAAATCGTAGTGACGCTTTTCGATTTCGGCGCGACCGGCGGCAAATGTTCCCGCTACATCCGCTTCCACTCCGCGTCGCATGAGGAGTCGCTTGAGCGAGAGCGCATAGGTCTCCTCGTCATCCACAATCAGAGTGCGAAACGCGCTGGCCATGGTCGTGGGGTTTTCTACCGCACCACCGTTCCGATCACAACGTCACCACGCTGGCGCTGCGACAATTCGTCGCATGTTGGAGGCTCGATCCCCAGGGCAGCTCACAAAATCTGAATCGATTCGCGCAGCTCAGTTTGGCACCACGATTGCTCTAGCCGGCGGCTCGGAATGGAAAAAATGAAAACAACTGCTCACGTCCACGAAAAGTCGCGGTGTGCTTGTCACCGCTCAGAAGAGCTCTTCGGCGCCTGGTTGCCGGTCAATGCCAAGAAAACGCTGCGACGTTTGACCGCCGAACGGCGATCACTCCGCACCCCGCGCACCGCCGCTCGCTCGTAATTTTTCGACCGCAGATTTCGAGCTAGGGGGTGTCCCTAGCCGACGGGCAGCTCGATCACCACGCGCGTTCCGCCTCCGCGACGATTCAGCAATCTAATTCTGCCGCGGTGCTCGTCGACGATCTGTTTCGAAACCGCCAATCCCAATCCCGTTCCGCGCGACTTCGTCGAGAAAAATGGATCGAAGATGCGACCGCGATTTTGCGCGGACACGCCCGGTCCACGATCGGCGATGGAGAGCACCGCGCGATCGCCGACGATGCGCCCTTCACATTCGACGGGCCCCGCTTTTTCCGGCGACGCTTCCACCGCGTTGAAGAGCACGTTCAACAGAACTTGTTTGATGGCATCGGGATCGCAGCGGACCTTGAACGGCTCTTTTACTTCCAGCTTGAGCGTATGGCCGGGCGCTTTGGCCCGCACCAGTTCGAACGTCTGGCCGAGCACTTCCGACAGATCGACCGAGCGGCGCGCCGCCCGCCGTGGACGGGCGAAGCTCAAAAAGTCGGACACGATGGCGTCGAGGCGCTTCACCTCGCGCACGATGGCGCGCACTTCACCGGCGACCGGGCTCGAGCTCTCGATCTCTTCGGCCACCACTTGCGCCGCCGCGCCAATCGAGACCAGCGGATTTCGCACCTCGTGCGCGATGCGCGCCGCCATTTCGCCGAGTGCCGACAGTCGCTCCGACTGAAGTAATTTCGATCGCAGCTGTTTGCGCTCCGCTTCGCGCCGTTTGCGCTCGGTCAGATCGTGAACGCGCCATACCATGCCGGCCGGCTTTTCATCGTCGTCGGCGAGCAGCAATCCCGACAGCGTAGCGGCGAAGATCGTTCCGTCGATGCGACGAAGGCGCAGCTCACTTTCGCCAAATCCGCTGGCGATAACCTCGTGATAGACCGCTTGCGCGCGCGCCTTCACCACTTCGTCGGCGCACAGATCGGCCGGGTGCATGCCACGCATCATGTCGGGCTGATATCCGAACACGCGCTCGACCGCGTCGTTGGCGGATGCGATTCGACCGGACGCATCGAGCGTCAAGATCGCATCGGCCACCGAGCGTAGAACTTTGGCGAGATGCTCTTTGGCACGCGCCGCCTCTCGACGGAGACGCTCATTCTCGGCCAAGTCCTCCGCCGCCGCCACCACGTTGCCCGACGGATCGCGATGCAGCGTGAGCCGCACCACTTTGCCTTCCGACTGACGCAACACCACCGTCGACGACAGCGGCCCACCGCCGGCTCGTCCGATGCTGGCGCGCTCGATCGCTTCGAGCACCGGCTCGCGCGGAACCGACAGCGCGTCCCAAAGCGGTCGGCCAATCCCTGGTCCCGACAAAATCGAAAGCTGCGGATCGCAGGTATAGAGAATCGGCGCCGACTGAGCGCTCGGCTTGAGCGCCTCCAATCGCTCGACGTCTTCGTAGAGCGCGTGCGATTCGAGATCGGCGCCGACGCGATCGGCGTAGGCCAGCAAGAGATCGCGATCTTCCGGCGAAAATCCCGACTCGTCCGGCTTCTCGAACAGCAAACATCCGAGCACGCCCGTGGAAGCAGCGATGGGCGCGGCGGCAAAGGTGCGCGGACCGATCGCCTGACGAATCGCATCGATCGCGTCGGGCGAGATCTGATCTCCCGCTAAATCGGCAACATCGCTGGTGATGAAGAGACGCGTCTGGCGAAACGCGCGGACTAAAATGCTGTCTTCCGCCGAAAAGGGCATGACCGCGCCTTCGAGCTGAAACCCGAGCGCCGACTCGACTTTGGCGATTCGCGGGGCATCGCGGTTGGTGATGCTGGTGGAAAAAACGAGAGCCCGACGCTCTTCATCCGCGAGCGCCATCTGCACTGAGCCGCACCCGAGCACCCGGGCGGCGGCGTGCAGGATCATTCGAGTGGTGCCAAGTGGGCGGTCGAGCATCGCTTTTCTTGATGCTTCGTATCGGCGAGCGCACCAAGTGTCAAGCGCGTGCGAATTCGCACGCAGTTCTGTGCGGTTACATCGCCACGTTTTGTTTTTGATGCGCGCTCAGGACATGGTAAGCCCTCAATCTGAAAGACAAAGCGAACGCCTCTTGAAGGCACGAAAAGCGGCACATTCGCTGCACTTGCGGCAGGCGCTGGAACTCGGCAGCCGCTCAGTACGTAAGAGGTAAAGGCGAAGATGGCGAACGACGGCTCTGAAAACGCTCCTTCCGGGATTCAAAAACGCAAGGCGGATCACATTGCCTTGTGCGCGTCTGGCGAGGTCGACTTTCGCGAGAAGACCACGCTGCTCGAAGAGGTGCAGCTGGTACACGACGCGCTGCCCGATCGCCACTTCGACGAAATCGATCTGACCACCACCCTGCTCGGCAAGACCCTCAGGGCGCCGGTGGTGGTGAGCGGAATGACCGGCGGCACCGAAGAGGCGGAGATCATCAACCGCGATCTGGCGCGCGCGGCCGAGACGCTCGGACTCGGCTTCGGGCTCGGCTCGCAACGGGCGATGGTGATCGCGCCGCAGCTGGCCAAAACCTATCGCGTGCGCGATGTGGCGCCGACCGCGCTGGTGATGGGGAATTTAGGCGTGGTCCAGGCGCGGCAGATGTCGAGCTCGTCCATTCGCGAGCTGTGCGCCACCGTCGGTGTAGACGCGCTGTGCGTGCACCTGTCGACGTCGATGGAGCTGATTCAGCCAGGCGGCGATCGCGATTTTCGTGGCGGGCTCGACACCATCAAGCGACTGCACGGTGAGCTGGGAATTCCGATCGTGGTCAAAGAGACCGGCGCTGGACTGTCGCGTCGCGTCGGGCTTGCGGTTCGAAAAATCGGCGTCAGCACCGTCGACACTTCGGGCGCGGGCGGCACTTCGTGGGTCGGCGTCGAGACCAAGCGCGCGCAAGGTCAGGCACAGAAGCTCGGCGAAGAACTGTGGGATTGGGGAATTCCGACGGCGGCCTCGGTTGGACTTCTGGCCGATTCGGGGCTCGACATCATCGCCACCGGTGGCCTTCGATCGGGATCGGACGTGGCGCGCGCGCTGGCACTCGGCGCGACCTGCGGGGGCCTCGCGCAACCGGTGTTGAAGGCGCACCGCGACGGCGGATACGAAGGCGCGGTGAAATTTCTCGAGCACGTGATCGCCGGCGTCCGCGCGACCATTTTCCTCGCCGGTGTCCGAACGCCGAAAGAATTGCGATCGGCGCCCAAGGTGATTGGCTCGACCTTGCGCGCATGGTTGGAGCAGGCACGTTGAGCACATCGATCCAAACGCACGCGTTCGGAAAGCTCATCTTGTTAGGTGAGCATTCGGTGGTCTATGGCCACTCAGCGCTGGCCGGCGCGATCGAAGATGGCGTCACCGTGACCGTCCAGCCGGGCGCAGGAGCGCTGATCGTTCCGGCATGGAAGGCGAAGTTTACCGCAGACTCCGACGGCGTTCCGCTGGCGCGCGCCTACGCGGCGATTTTGAAAACGCTGGGCGTGAGCGCACCGCGCGATTTCGATCTCGAAGCGCAATTCGCAATTCCGACCGGCGCGGGGCTGGGATCTTCTGCGGCACTTTCAGTCGCGGTGGCCCGTGCGATTGCGGCGATCAATGGAATCGAAAATGCGCCGGTACTCGCCGCTGCGCTCGCCTCCGAAACCGTGATTCACGGCCGTCCGAGTGGGCTCGATCACACCGTTTCCTATCACGGCGGTTTCGGTGTCTTCACTCGCGCGGAGGGTCTCAAACCAATCGCCAACGGCTCTTCTCTCGCCATCGTCGTCGGGCACACGGGTCGCGAGCGCGACACCAAGGGACGCGTGGCACGAGTCGCCGAAATTTTGACCGAGCGCGAAAGCGAAACGCGCGCCAGATTCGCGGCCATCGAAACGTTGGTGGGACGTGCGGCGAAAGCGATCGAGCGCGGCTCACTCGGCGAGCTCGGCCAAGCGATGAACGAAAATCAGCGACACCTGGAAGCGCTGGAAGTCTCCTGTCCCGAGATCGAGCGCATGTGCGCGATCGCGGGTGACGCGGGTGCAGTGGGCGCCAAGCTCACCGGTGGCGGCGGCGGCGGTTGCGTGATCGCTATCGCACCGGGCCGCGAGGCGGAAGTCGAGCGCGCGTGGCAGACCGCGGGATTCAAAAGTTTTCGCACCAGCGTCGGCGGAGTCTCAGGAGCTGCGGCTGAAACGCGCAGGTCGGAGATGGCGCGATGAGAGCCGTCGCCGAAGCGCGCACCAACATCGCGCTGGTAAAATATTGGGGCAAGCGCGGCGCATCTACGCTGAACCTGCCAGCGGTGGGATCGCTGTCGCTCACGCTGGAGGGGCTTTCGACCCGCACCGAAGTTCGCTTCGACGGCGCGCTCAAATCGGACGAGCTCAGCCTGAACGGCAGCGCCACCACCGGCGAGCCGCTGGTTCGCATCGGCAAACTTCTGGATCTGGTGCGCGCGCAGGCCGGAATTCGCGAGCACGCGCTCGTGTCGTCGGCCAACAACTTTCCCACCGCCGCAGGACTGGCCTCCTCCGCTTCCGGATTCGCCGCGCTCGCGCTGGCGGCCACACGGGCAGCGGGATTGAAACTCGAAGGACGCGCACTGTCCATTTTGGCGCGACGCGGTTCGGGCTCGGCGGCGCGATCGGTTTTCGGCGGCTTGGTAGAGATGCATCGCGGAGTGCGCGAAGACGGCGAAGATTCGTTCGCCGAACCGATTGCCAGCGACTGGGATTTGCGACTGGTCGTGGCCGTCACCGCCAAAGGTCCCAAAGACACGCTGTCGACCGACGGCATGCGCCGCACCGCCGAGACCTCGCCCTATTTCAAGTCGTGGGTGGAGAGCTCCGAGCCCGATCTCAAAGCCGCGCGTGACGCGATTGCACGACACGATCTGGAAGCGCTCGGCGAAGTCACTGAGCGAAGTTGTCTGACCATGCATGCCTCTGCAATGGCGGCGCGTCCGGCGGTGGTTTACATGCGCGGCGTCACGCTCGAAGGCTATCGCGCAATTCAAGACATGCGTCGCGGCGGACTTCCGGCCTACTTCACCTGCGACGCTGGCCCGCACATCAAAGGGCTCACCACTTCAGCACACGCCAACGAAGTGGCCAAGAGGCTCGCCGAAGTTCCCGGCGTGCTCGAAACCCGCGTCTGCGTTCCCGGCGCTGCGGCGGAAATCATCGGCGAGGAGAGCGGAACGAACCGAGTCTCCTTCCGCGAGACCGTGTCGAGCGGAATGCCCGAAGTGATCGAATGATCGACGTGCGAACAATGATCGCGGTGCGCAAATGATCGCGGTTCCCGGCAAAGCGATCTTGTGCGGCGAATACGCCGTGCTGTGGGGCGCGCCGGCGATCTCCACGGCGGTTTCGCGCCAAGTTCACGCCGACGTCGTCGATGGCGAAAGCGAATCGCCATTTGTTCGCGCCGCACTCACCTATGCGCGCGAGTACATCGACTCGGTGGGCGGGCGATCGAATGCGAAGAGCGTGAAGATCGATTCGAGCGCGCTCTACGAAAACGGAACCAAGCTCGGCCTTGGATCGTCCGCCGCAGTGACGGTCGCAACGGTGGCGGCTCTTTATCGTGACGCCGGCCTCGAGCTTTCCGACAAGAATCAGATCTTTTCGCTGGCGCATGCGGCCCATTCGGACGCGCAGGGCACACGCGGCTCGGGTGTCGACGTCGCCACCAGCATCTGGGGCGGCACCATTCGATTTACGCCGCAGAAGAGCGGTCAGCCTGTGATTGCGCCGGTCACGCTGCCCCCTGCGCTAGATGTCACCTTCGTGTTCACCGGCAAGAGCGCTTCGACCGCGGCACAAGTCGACAAGATCGAAGAGCTCGCCCAGCGCGACTCGGCGCTACACCTGCGACTCATCAGTCGGCTGACCGAGCTGGCCACGATGTTTTCGCGCGCACTCGAGCTCAGTGACGTGGCCACGATGCTTCGCACCACCAACGAATACTCAGACGGAATGGCGGCGCTCGGGAACGCGGCGGGCGTCGACATTGTAACCAGCGAGCTCAAGACGATTCACGAGATTGCGCGCAAGCACAACGGCGCGGGCAAACCGTCCGGCGCAGGCGGCGGCGATTTGGGCATCACGCTTTCGCCGCACGAAAAAACCGACGCCATGCGCGCCGAGCTCACGCGAGCGGGACTGACACCACTTACGATTGGCGCCTCGGCGCCGGGAATGCGATGGGAGACAATCTGATGACCAACTCTCGAGCACCTGGGTTCTATAAACTCTCGATCGCCGATCGTCGCATCGATCTGATCGCGCGCGCCGGCCTCGACAAGACCGCGTTCGACGGTCCGCTGCTCGACGAGCAGACCGCCAACCACATGATCGAAAACGTGGTCGGCATCTATGGGCTGCCGCTCGGCATCGCGTTTAACTTTCAGATCAACGGCAAAGATTTCCTGGTTCCGATGTGCGTGGAAGAGCCAAGTGTCGTAGCGGCTGCCTCGAACGCCGCCAAGATGATTCGCGCCGGCGGCGGATTCATCGCCGAAGCCGATGAGCCAATCATGATCTCGCAGGTGCAGCTCACCGATGTGGCTGACACCTTCAGCGCCAAGCGTCGCATCGAGGCCGAAGCCACCGAGCTGATGGTGCAGGCCGATGCGGCCTATCCGTCGCTGGTCAAGCGTGGCGGCGGCGTGCGCGGCATCGAAGTGCGCGTGCTCGAAGAGTCGCGACCGGCACAAAAAGGAATGTTGGCGGTCCACCTGCTCATCGACGTGCGCGACGCCATGGGCGCCAATTTGGTGAACACCATCGCCGAAGCGATGTCCGATCGATTGGCGCGACTGGCCGACGGGCGCGTGGGACTGCGCATTCTCTCGAACCTCGCCGACAAGCGACTGGTGCGGGTGAAGGCGCGCATTCCCGCGTCGGCACTCGCCGGCAAAGACGGTGCTGTCGATGGCGGTTTTGGGGGCGAGCGCGTTCGCGACGGAATCGTTTCGGCCAGCCGCTTTGCCGAGCTCGATCCTTATCGCGCGGCGACTCACAACAAGGGCATCATGAATGGCGTCGACGCGGTGGTCATGGCCACCGGAAACGACTGGCGCGGCGTCGAAGCCGGTGCGCACGCATTCGCCGCCACGCGCGGCGAGCACGGTGGATACGGTCCGCTCTGCATTTGGCGCGCGGCCACCGACGGCTCCGGCGATTTGCTGGGCAGCCTCGAAATTCCCATGGCGGTCGGCACAGTCGGTGGAACCCTGCGCGTCCATCCGGGCGCCAAGTTGGCGCTCAAGATCCTTGGTGTCGAGCGTGCGTGGGAGCTCGGCATGGTCATGGCCGCCGCTGGAATGGCGTCGAACTTGGCCGCACTGCGAGCGCTTGCGTCGGAAGGAATTCAGCGCGGTCACATGTCGCTGCACGCACGATCGGTGGCACTGCACGCCGGCGCCACTGCCGAGCAAGTGGAGCGCGTCGCGTCGGAAATGTCCGCACTCGGGGATGTTCGGCACGAGCGCGCACTGAGCATTCTGGCCGAGATTCAAACTCAGGAGCTGGCCAAACCCCGGCTTCACGTGGGAGGCGCATCGTGATCAAACTGGTCGCACGCTCGAGCTCGCGCGTTCCGCTGCCGGAGGCCCGCGCCTCATACACCGTCCGCGAAGCATTTCAGTATTGCGAAGGGATCGCGCACCAGCACTTCGACCATTTTCAAACCGCGCAGCGCTTTCTACCGGTGCACAAGCGCGACTACGTCTGGGCGATCTACGCGTTCGCTCGCGTCGCTGACGATTATGCCGACGAGGGACGCGCCACCGAGACTGAACGGCTCGCGCTCTTGGACTCCTGGGAAAACCAGCTCGAGCGCGCGTTTCACGGTGAGGCCGAGCATCCGGTGTTCATCGCGCTCAAGCAGACCATCGAAGATTGCGAGATTCCGCTCGCGCCGCTGCAGGATCTGCTGTCGGCCTTTCGCATGGACTTGTCGACGCCGCGCTATCCCACCTTCGAAGCCCTCGAGCGCTACACGCAAGTTTCGGCGGCGCCGGTGGGTCGCGTCGCGCTCTACGTGTTCGGCTATCGCGATCCGGCGCTGCACCACTACGCCGACGATTTGTGCGTTGCCTTTGAGCTGGCCTATCTTCTGGCCAAGATTCCTGCGCACCTCGATCGCGGCCGCATGTACTTGCCCGAGGAAGATCTGCGCCACTTCGGCGTCACCGACGAGATGTTGCGTTCGCGTCAGGTGACCTCGCAGATCCGCGATCTGATTCGCTTCGAAGTTTCGCGCGCGCGGTCTCGCTTCGAACGTGGCCGGCCGCTCATCGATCGCGTGGGACGCGAGCTCGGATTCGAGATGGCGCTGCTGCTCCACGCCGGCATGAGGCTGCTCGACAAGGTGGAAGCCACCGACGCCGGCGAGCTGCGTCATCGAGTCCGACTCTCGGCCGCCGACTCGGCCGGCATCGTGGCGCGCGCCGCAACGCTCAGGTGGCCGCGCTTCACCACCGTCAAAGCGCACCTTCCATTTTCGTCGAGGACGCCGCAAGGATGAGCGCAGGTTTCTTCGGTAACGCCGCAGACTATTGTCGCAAGCTGACCACTCGCTCGCGCTCCAATTTCTATTATGCGTTTCTCTTCTTGCCCACGCGCCGGCGCGAGGCGCTGGAAGCGGTCTACGCCTACTGCCGTCTGGTCGACGATGTGGTCGACGAGGACGCGCCGGTAGCAAAGAAATTGGAAGGCATCGCCGGCTGGCGACGGGAGCTCGATCTGGTGTATGCTGGATCCTCCGCGTCTGCTCCAACCCATCCGGTCTCGGCGCGACTCAAGGCCGCCGTGGAAGAGTTCGCCATTCGCCGCGAAGACATGGAGGCGGTCATCGACGGCTGCGCCATGGACATCGAAAAAAATCGTTACGCCACCTGGGACGAGCTGAGGCTCTACTGCTATCGCGTGGCGTCCGCGGTGGGGCTCATGTGCGTCGAGATCTTCGGCTACTCACCGGAGCGCCGCGCCGAAGTGCGCGAGTACGCCATCGACCTCGGCATCGCGCTGCAACTCACCAACATCCTGCGCGACGTTGCCGAAGACGCGGTGCGCGGCCGAATCTATCTGCCGAGCGAAGATCTACGCGCGTTCGGCGTGAGCGAAGCCGACCTGGCCAGCGGCTCTCCATCGAGAAACGGCAGCGCTTTTCGCCGGCTCATGCAATTTCAAGCCATCCGAGCTCGTACCCACTACGTGCGCGCCCGCGCGGCCATTCCGGAAAGCGAACGCACTCAGCTGGTGATCGCCGAAATCATGGGCGACATCTACTACGCGCTGCTCGAAAAGATCGAGGACTCGAACTTCGCCATCTTCGGGGCCAAGCCGACCGTGCGCCGACGGCAAAAGATGGCCATCGCACTCGGCAAGTTCGCCCAGGCAAAATGGGCGAGCGCCTGGTCCGGCCTCACCCACTCCTCAAAATGAAGGTCGCGGTCCTCGGCAGCTCCCTGTTTGCGCGCACGGCGGCTGCGCAGCTTTCCCGCGCTGGGAACGACGTCGTTCGGTTCGGCGGCGCCGGCGAGAAGTTGCGACGATTGGCCGGATGCTTTCCCCGGCTTCGTGCCGCGCTGCCGGAAGCGCGCTTCGAGCCCATTCCATTTTTGAGTCGTCTGCCCTTTCGCGACCGGGTGGCGCTCGCCAAGCTCCCCGCGCTCGGACGCATCGCTTCGCCAACCTTCGCCTCGGCCAGCGACTACGAGACCGTTGATCAGTGGCTCGATCGACTCTATCAATCGCCGGCCGCCCGCCGAAATTTCTGGGCGCCGCTGGTGCAACAGATCGCGCACGGCGGACTTCATAACTCGAGCGCCAAGATGATCGAAGTGGTGGCCAAGCCGGCGCTGTTGGCGCGCACCGACAACGAGTCGCTGGCCATTCCGCTCGACGATCTGGATGAGCTGTCGCCATCGCCGTCTCCATCAATCGGCCGTGCGTGCGCGGCCTCGATCGACGTGGAAGAGTTGCGCCTTGGTGCGCTCACGCTGGAGAGTGGCGAAATGATCCGATTCGATCTCATCGTCTCGGCGCTGTCAGCAGAAGGATTGCTGAAGCTTCTGCCTCGCACCGTCGGCGAGACCGAGCCCTACTTCCGCGCGCTCGGGCGACTGTCTGACACGCGGCCACACGCACCCGGTTGCGAGGCGTTCCGTCCACGCGTACAAAGTCCGATTGAGGGATTGCTGGTCATCGGCCCGCACGTGAGAACCGGGTTGCCGATGAATGCGGAGAGCGCGATGCGTTCGATCGAAGAGATCGCTCCGCTGGCTGCGCGCGTCGGCGAATCGAAGGCGGCCGCGGTCGCGTCTCCGCCTCACACGCCCGGCTTCGTGCCGCTCGGCCGATTGAAGCCGGTCACTCCGGCGAATTCGAATCCTTGATCTACTTCTTCGGCTCCATCGCAAACCAGACGTCCGATACCTGACGCGTCACACCAGCACAAATCCTCGGCTGATAAGAGAACGACGCGAACGAGTCTACGTAGCTGGCGTGCGAATTGGGATCGTGGGCTTCTTGGGCATAGTGAAGCGAAATCGATTTGACGCCCGCTGTTTCAGCGTCGACGAGCTCGGTCGCCTGCGACACCCCGTCGATGTTCGTGTCCGTCCAAACTAGCAGCTGCGGATAGATCGGATCCTGAGCATCGATCTGCCCGTCTCCGTTCGCGTCATACTGTGCGAGCGCGTCGAAGCCATTTTTCGCGGCCTGACCAGTCGCTCCGAGCAGCGTGGACGTACCAAAGAGCTCGCGCCCGGTGTCGATGGTGCCGTTTTGGTTCAGATCGAGCGCGAGCAGTCCCGCCGGTGGCAACAACCAGTCGAGGAGCGGGTGAGATCCGTCGGCGTAGAAGTCAAAGTCGACTGGCTTGCCTGAGAATTGAATGAGCGCATTTTCGAACGAAAGCACGAGCGGCGACTCGAACCCAAAGGGAGTTGGCTCGCCCTGACAACTCGCGTCGCAGATCGCGGGTCCCTGATAGCTGGAAGTGGGAGCAGGACTCGACGGATCGACCGGACAATCACAGCGTCGGTCGCCGCTAGCGATGTCACGCACCCATTCGAAACTCTCCTCTTCTTGGTCGTCCCAAGACGAACTGGCGATCGGATGATGGGTAATCGCGATCTGGTTCGGCAAGTCGGCGTTTGCCAGATAGACCTCGCGGCCGTAGCTTCCGAGCCCGTCGAACTTGAACGAACAGCTGCCATCCGCGGCGCAGATCTTCTCGGCGCGCCCGTCACTGGTTCCCCAAAGTGCTCCTCCGCCGTTTGCGCCGAGCGTAGCGCATCCGTCGCTGCTCATTTGATAGACGTTCACGGTCCAGGTGCTCGTCCCGGTGCGCGGAGGGATGACGTCGACCAAGATCGGTGGAAAATAGGAAGGCTCGGGCGCACCGTATATGTCGAGCTCGCGATACAGCCCTGGACGGATGGGTGACGTGGGAGCGGGAGCAGATGGCTGGGCGCCAACCTCGCCATTCGATTGGGCGTAGGTTAGAAGTTTTTCAAACGTGCTTGTTCCAACGTAGGGAACTTGATCGAGCACCTTTAACGTCGCAAATGGTCGAGCCGCCAAAATTCCGCTCACTGCTCGGGAAGTGAGTCCGACTTTGGCCTTGAGATCGACGGCGACGGTTTGATTGGCCACTTTCAAGATGCCAATCGCCTCGGCGCTGCCTTCTGCATAGCCCGCAGCGTCGGATTTTCGGTCGCTCGAAATCGAAACTGAGTCATCGCGAGAATCGGCCTCGCCATCGGAATTGACTCCACAGGCGGCCAGCAGCACGAGTCCGACAAGTCGATGGACCGAGGTTCGCATGGTGATCTCCTTGGACACACCTACGGGGCTGTCCACCTCGACTGTTAAGGAATTCTTTCGATTTATCGATTTGTTAGCGTGCTTACGTTCATTACTGACCAGATCTGGCTTTTTGACGACGCTCGACGATCTGCGCAGCCAGCTTCGCCTCGCGTCCCGAGCTGGAGGGATTGTAAAAGCGTTCGTTTTCGATCGCGTCGGGCAGATAGCGCTCGGCGACGTAGTGGCCCTCGAAGTGGTGCGGATATTGATAGCCGCCGCCGTAGCCCATCGACTTCATGAGATGGGTCGGAGCATTGCGTAATTTGTTCGGCACCGGCAACGCGCCGTGCTCGGACACCGCCGCTTTCGCTTTCGAGTAGGTAGTGAGCACTGAATTCGATTTTGGCGCGCAGGCCAGATAGAGCACAGCCTGGGTCATCGGCAGCGTGCCCTCGGGAATTCCCACCAGTCGCACCGCATCGAGCGCGGCCACCGCCACGCGCAGCGCCTCGGGATCGGCGAGACCTACGTCCTCGGACGCGAAGATCACCATGCGACGCACGATGAAGATGGGATCTTCGCCGGCCTCGAGCATGCGCGCCATCCAGTAGACCGCCGCGTCGGGATCCGAGCCGCGCATCGATTTGATGAAGGCGGAAACAATGTTGTAGTGCTCGTCGCCGGCGCGATCGTAGAGCAGCGTCTTGCGCTGCATCGCCTCTTCCACCGACTGCTTGGTGATCACCCGAACGCCGCGCGCATCGGGGCTCACCACTTCCGCGGCCACTTCGAGGGTTGAGAGCGCACGCCTGGCGTCGCCACCCGATTCGCGCGCGATGAGGTCGCGCACTTCCGGCGCGCATTCGAGATTCAATTTTCCGAGGCCACGCGATTCATTTTCGAGCGCGCGATCGAGAAGCATGCGCAGATCGGCCGGCTCGAGCGCTTCGAGGCGCACCACTTTGCAGCGCGACAGAAGCGCGGCGTTCACTTCGAATGAAGGATTCTCGGTGGTGGCGCCGATGAGCGTGACGATGCCGTTTTCCACGTGCGGCAAAAGTGCGTCTTGCTGTGCCTTGTTGAAGCGATGGATCTCGTCGAGAAAAAGGACCGTGCGCTCGCTGAACTCACCGAGCCGGCGCTCGGCGTCTGCCATGACCTCGCGCAACTCCTTGACGCCCGACTGAACCGCTGAAAGTCCAACGAAGCGCGCGCCCGATCGGGCGGCGAGCAATTTTGCCAGGGTCGTCTTGCCGGTCCCGGGCGGCCCCCACAAGATCAGCGACGGCAGTGCCGACTTGAGACCCAAAATATGCCCCGGTCCCATGAGATGACGCTGTCCGACTACCTCGTCCAAGCTTTCCGGTCGCATCCGTTCGGCGAGTGGCTGTCCGATGCGAGAGGTGCGTGCTGCGTGTCTAAAGAGGTCCACGCGAAAAGCCTAGCACCTTTCCGATGCGAGACGACTGCGACGGAACCTTTAAGGACTTTTATAAGTGCGCGCCAGCGTGGTCAGCTGCGCCGTGGGCAGGATCTGGTAGCCCTGCACCTCGCGCCGCATCGCCGCGATGTTGTCTTCATGCCACAGGCTCACCACCGGCACCTCGCGGGCCAAAATCTTCTGCACTTCGGAATAGATGACCTTTCGTTTTTCGCGGTCCATCTCGGCGCGTCCTTGATCGAACAACTTATCGAGCTCGGGATTCCGATAGCGCGCGCGATTTCCGCCGGCATCGAGATCTTCGCGGGTGGGGATTCGCTTCGATCCGAAAAAGTGACTGTAGAGATCGGGTTCGGCGATCTCGGGAATCTGCATGGTGAACATCTGAAAGTTTCCCTTCTTTACGTCGGCGAAGAAGGTGGCGAACTCGTTGACGCGCAGATCCACGCCGATGCCGACCGCCTCGAGCATGTGCTCAATCACGCTGGCGAGCGCGACGCGAAAGCGGTTGGACGAGGTCTTGTAGACCAGGGTGAAGCGCGTGCCGTCTGCCCGCACCGGATAACCGGCTTCGTCGAGGAGCTGGCGCGCTCGCGCCGGATCGAAGTCGTAGTTGTCGACCGTCGGTTCATAGGCCCAGTGAAAGGTGGGCAGCATGCCGGTGGCGAGCACCGCTCGGCCGTGCAGTTTGGTGGAGATGATCTGTTTGCGATCGATCGCCAGCGCGATGGCGCGGCGCACGCGCACGTCTTTCAAGATCGGATCTTCGCAGTTGAGCCCGAGATAGGTGTATACCGACGAACGATCGGTTTCGACCCGCAGGCGCGGCTGCTCCGCCACCGCGTCGATGAGCAGCGGTGAGATGGTGTTCTGGGTCAGATCGGCCGAGCCGCCCACCAGCGCCAGCAGCCGCGAATTGTCGTCACGAATGGTCTTGATGGTCAGGTGCTTCGATTTCGGGACGCCGCCGTAAAAGTAGGGATTGGCGTCAAGGTGCCAGGTCTCGCCTTCGCGCCCGCCCCCTTGGGGAATGACGAAAGGCCCGGCGCCGATCGCCTGTTTGTCGTCGGAAGAGCGCGGCCGCGCGATGATGCCGATGTCGAGATCGGTGATGAACGGCGCGTGCGGATGCGACAGCGTAAGCTCGAGATGGCGCGCGTCCATTACCTCGACTTTGATGAGTCCGTCGTCGGAAAATCGCTGGCGTAATCGACCGCTCATCTGACGGCTCGAATCGAGGCTGTAGACGATATCGTCCGCGGTCACTGATCTACCGTCGGAAAACTTGGCGTCCCGCAGCGAAATACGCCATTTCAGATTGGAGAGCGGCACCACTTCTTCGGCCAGCTCCATCTTCGGCTCGACGGTGGCGTCGTCCACCGAGACCAGAGGCGCATAGATCAGACGCGAGAGTTTGAAGTCGTAGGCAGCGACCGCCAAGCGGGGATCGGCATTGAGCGGCGGCGATTCGAGCAGAACTACCAGCTCGTCCTGAGATA
>PLXG01000410.1 GCA_003153195.1 Myxococcales bacterium | reverse complement strand
GCGACGCACGGCACCGCGCCGAAGTATGCCGATCAGGACAAGGTAAATCCGGGTTCGGTGATTCTGTCGGGCGTGATGATGCTCGATCACCTCGGCTGGCAGGACGCCGCCAACCTGATCCTCAAGGGACTCGAGAAGTCGATCGCCGACAAGACCGTGACCTACGATTTTGCTCGACTTATGCAAGGAGCTAAAGAAGTTCGCTGCTCCGAGTTCGGCGATCTCATCATCAAGAACATGTAACGTCCGTCTCTCCGCCGTAAGCGTTCGTCCCACATCCGCCTCCCCCAAATTGCTCTCGGTCCGACCCCACGCTATGATCAGTTGCGGAGACGTGGGATCTGAAATGCTCGATAAGGATCGCGACATGCGACGTATGAAAGGCTTCACCCTCATCGAGCTCATGATCGTGGTGGTGGTCATCATCATCCTGGGGGCGGTGGTGGTCCCGGCCCTTATGAAGCTCATCCGCCATTCGAAGACGACCGAAGCGACGATGAACATTCGCAAGCTGTTCGATGCGTCGGTGTCGTACTACGGGTCGGAACACTCCGACGCCACCGGCACGATCCTCGCCAAGCAGTTCCCTCCATCGGCCGGACCTTCTCCGGGCGCGAAGGGATCGTGCTGCGGTCAGCCCGGTGACAAATGTCCGCCATCGCCCACGAATTTCCAAGGCGACACCTGGTCGGCGCTCAACTTTGCCCTCGACGAAGATCCGTTCTATTACGTCTATCAGTACGTCTCGTCGGGCACCGATACGGGCGCGAGCTTTCGTGCCTACGCGTTCGGCGATCTCGATTGCGATTCGGTCTACTCGACCTACATGCGCGCCGGCAAAGTGCTGGGCGACCACAGCGTCTCAGGCGGCTCGGGCCTGTTCATCAAGGACGACATCGAATAGCGGGTCACTTTTCGAAGCAGTAGAGGTGCGCGGAAAAATCGCAGCTCAGCTCGGCGAATGAATTGTTGGGACCTTCTGCGGTCCAATTACTCGGCTTCTCGACGTGCGATTGGAAGATTGTCTGGACGGTCCCACCGCCGCGGCAATAACACGCACCGTCGGGCGGTGCAATCCGAGCACGATCGCCCGTTGACTCGTGCCCGGCCTCAGGTTAAGTCCTTGATACTTTGAAAGTCTCCATCGTCATTCCGGTGTTTAACGAGGCCCGCACCGTCGCCACGCTCATCGAGAAGGTGCGCGAGCTCAACTTCGACGGGCACGAAAAAGAGCTGATCATCGTCAACGATGGCTCTTCCGACGGAACGCGCGAGGCGCTCAAGCCGTATGAGCGCGGCGTCGCTGGAGTTCAGGTTTTTCACAATCCAGTCAACCTCGGCAAAGGCGCGTCGGTGCGCATCGGCTTTTCGCTCGCCAAAGGCGACATCGTCACCATTCAAGACGCCGATCTCGAGCTCGATCCAGCCGAGTATCACAAGCTGATCGTGCCCATCGTCGATGGCACCGCCGACGTCGTGTTCGGCTCGCGCTTTCTAGGGCAGAGCCTGATGCAAAAGAAAGGCAGCCTCCCTTTTTATCTGGCCAACCGCGGCCTGGCCGTCCTCGCCACTGCGCTCTACGGACAGAAGCTCACCGACATCGAGACCTGCTACAAAGTGTTTCGCCGCGACGTGCTCGATAAGCTCAAGCTGCGCGCGTCGCGCTTCGAGCTCGAGCCGGAGCTCACCGCGCAAGTGATCAAAAATGGATTTCGTCTGGTGGAGCTGCCGATCGGATATTCGCCGCGCTCTCACGCGGATGGAAAAAAAATCTCGTGGCGAGACGGCATCACCGCCGTGATGATGCTGATCGATCAAAAACTAAAGCCATAAGATCCGGATCTGAGAATTAAATAGTCGCTAGCGCGAAGGCATCCGCGTTCAGCGGCGCGCACGCCCGGAGCGACCGAGGGAGCGTACGCATTTGTACGTGACCGAGAGAGCGAGGACGTACGCGCCGATCAACGCGGAGGACAAGCGCTACAGGGCTTTTTTGATCAGCTCGTCGATTTTGGGCTTAGGAACCGCACCCACCAACTGACCCACCACGCGTCCGCCCTTGAACACCAGCAGGGTGGGGATCGAGCGCACTTCGTACTGCGTGGGAATTTGCGGGCTCTCGTCGATGTTGAGCTTGCCCACCTTCAACTTGCCGGCATATTCCTTGGCCAGCTGCTCGACCACCGGAGCGATCGCTCGGCAGGGTGCGCACCAGGTGGCCCAGAAATCGACCAACACCGGCGTCTCGGACTTGAGCACGTCAGCATCGAAATTTGCATCGGTAAAGTTGGACAGATTCTCAGAGGCCATGGGTTCTCCTTCAGGCGAAACGCGATTTTGCTTCGGTTTCGTGGTTATCATGCGGTCGTGGGTTCCGGCAAGACCGATTCATCTCCACCGTCGCCAAGAGCGCTGTCATTAATATGCGTCGTCGTTCTGGCGCTGGCAACATCCTATCTCCATCGCGAAGTCCTGTTCTCCGGCATGATCTATCATCCCGACGACGCCGCCGACGGCTACTACCCGAGCCACGTCGCGATTCGACGGGCGTTTGCTGAAGGCAAGCTCCCCACCTGGGAGCGCGGCGCCTGGTCGGGTTGGCCGCTCATTGCCGATCCTTATTATGGGGCGTTCTATCCGCTGAACGTGCTGTTCGACGTGGGGGCCAACGCGCCGGTGCGCGGACTGGGATTTTCCATCGCGCTGCACACCCTCCTCGCGTCGCTGGGAATGTTCGTGCTGCTTCGCCGCCGCAAGCTCGCGCATGGTCCGGCGCTGTTCGGCGCCATCGCGTTCGGGCTTTCGTCGTTCATGGCTGAGCGCGTGCGGCACATCATCTTCGCGCAGCTGATGGGCTGGCTGCCCTGGATCTTCGTCGGCATCGAAGGATTTCTCGCCACACGCCGTCGACGAGAACTGGTTCTCACGGCGGTCTCCATCGGCATGGCGCTTTTGTGCGGCGCGCTTCCGCTGCTTTTGTTCGTGCTGATGATTCTGGCGGCGTACACGATTCCTCGACTGGGATCGGTGCCGCCCGGTGAGCGACTGCGCATCTTCCTTCTGCTCACGCTGGCCGGAATCATCGGCGTCCTTCTGGCGATGCCGCAGATCGCGCCGACGCTGGCGCACCTTCCCTACGCGCCACGTGCGCTCGGCGCCGACTATTCATTTGCGTCGAGCTACGCTTGGCCCGACTGGCGCTACCTCGGCACGCTGATCGCGCCCGACGTGCTGGGCGGTGAGGAGCGCGCGGTCTGGTACGGCAAATTCAACCACTGGGAGATGGCCGGATTTTATTCCGGTGCGCTGGCGGTGATGCTGGCACCACTCGGAATTCAGAAAAGGCGTCCTGAGACGTGGGCGCTGGCGGCGTTGTGTCTGGTCGGCATTCTCTTGAGCCTCGGCGACACTGGAGCTCTGCATCCGTTTTTCTTTCGCCATCTCCCGCTCTACGCCGCGCTTCGCTGTCCCACTCGGGCGCTGATTATGAATCTTTTCGCAGTGCCGATCTTGTCGGCCGAAGCGATCGCTAAAATCACGTTCGAGCCGTCGCGTCGCTCACGCGTTGTCGGAATCGCCATCGCCGGCGGGCTGTCTATCGCCGGTCTGGTCGCGTTTTGGATCCTGCGCCGTCCGATTCGCATCGAGCCGGGTATTTTAGCCACTCGATTTGCGTTCGCACAGCTAGGCCTCGTCGCCGCCGCCGGTTTCGGCGTGCTGGCGCTCTTTTTCGCGCGCACCCTCGCATCGTTTCGTCCGTCGCACGCCTTCGTCTTCTTGCTGCTTCTGTCGGGCGTGTCCATCTACGATCTGACCGTCGAGTCGCGCGGCATTCTGCAACCGAAGCCAGCCGATTTCGCGTCGGGCACCGAGCAGTTCGCCGCCGTCGACTGGGTGCGCGCTGAGCTGGCCAAGTCGGGCGCGGGCAACGATCGCTTTATCACCGGTGCGAGTGGGCCGTTCCGTCTGAACAACATCGGAATGACGCTCGGCATGGAGAGCGCGGGCGGTTACGACTCGGTGAGCGTGTGGCGCTACACCAATTTGCTCTGGATCATCAACCGCGGCCAACCCTATCCGTTCAAGGAGTTGAAAGACGATCTCGCCGCCGGCGTGATCCGCCGTTTCAATTCGCCGCTGGTCGATCTCTTGAACCTGCGTTACGCCATCATGCCGGCCAACGAGCCGCCCGCGCCCGATTGGCCGCTTCGCTATCGTCTTCCCGACAAAGAGCCGGTGCACGCCAAGTACGAAGCCTCGTGGGATCGGCGACTGGCGGTGTTCGAAAATCCGCATCCCATGCCGCGCGCATTCGTGGTGTTCGAAGCGCGGGTGCTGCCGGCGGAACCGCTGCAGGCCAAGGCGATGGTCACGCTCGATCCGCGCAAGCAGGTCATTCTCGATCGGCCGGCCGATCCGAAACCACTCGGCGCGCCACATGCACTTTCGCCGGCGAAGATCGTTTCGGTCGAGCGCGATCGCGTGGTGATCGACGCCGACATCGATGCGCCGGGTGTGCTCGTTCTTTCGGAGACCACCTATCCCGGTTGGTCGGCGAGCGTGGATGGAAAATTGGCGCCGCTCCTCATCGCCGACTACGCCTTCCGCGGCGTGGCGCTGACCGCGGGAAGGCATCGCGTCGAGATGCGATTTCACTCGCGACCGACCGAAATCGGGTTGGTTGCCGGTCTCCTGGGACTCGTATTTCTCCTGATGCTATCGGGGGTTGGGCGTAGGCCGCGCCCGGTGCTATAGTGTCTGCTCCATGGCGAGGCTCTTCATTTCACAATCCCAACTCGACCGCCTGATGAGTCAGGGGAAGATCTCGCTCGATGGTGACGTGATGAGCGTACCCGAGCTCGGCCGAACCTTCCGACTCGAATCGGCGGTCTACGTGCAGAAGCTCATCGACGGCGAAGATCGCTTCAACCTGCTCGAACGGGTGAAGACCCACAGCCAGTTGCAGAAGCTGAATGCCGAACATTACGGAACATCGCTCATCATTCAAGATGTCGGATACGAATGCGCGGAAGGATTCGTCGGCGCGCCCGAGGGCAGTTTAGCGGGTGGGCTAGAGAAGCTCGAATCTTGATTTCGCGCGCGGGGATATTGCGCTGATGCCGCCGCTGTTTCCAGTCACGCTCGCGCTTTACGCGGTGGCCTGCACGCTCTATCTAGCCCACCTGTGGGTGGAGAACACGCCCGTCGGCAGCTTGCAGTCGGGCGCGCGGATCGCGCTCGGGCTCGCCTTCGCGTCCCACGCGGTCGATATCGGTTGGCTCTGTCTGCATGGAATGCATCCGGTGGTCAACGCGCGCGAGGCGCTGTCGTTTGTTTCGTGGCTGATGTGCGGCGCGTTTCTGCTGATCTCCTTTCGCTTACAGGTTTCGATCGTGGGTGCGTTGGTGGTGCCAGCGACCATGGTGCTGTATGTCGCCGCGCGTCTCAGTCCGTCACAGGAAGCGCTGCACGGATCGAGCCTGCTCGGCAACATTCACGTCACGCTCGCCACCGCCGGTGTGGCGATTTTCGCCGTCGCCGCCGGCGCTGCGATCATCTATCTCATCGAAGAGCGCAACTTGAAAGCGCACCGTCCCGGGCGACTGTCCAAGCATGGTAGCGCGCTCATGACGCTCGACACGCTCAATCGTCGCTGCATTCTGCTCGGATTTCCGCTGTTCACCGTCGCGATGGTGACCGGTGCGCTGTGGGCGGTAAGGTCGCACACCACCGGGCTGTTCAGCGCGCAGTATGCGATCGCGACCGCGACCTGGATCCTCTACGCCGGACTCTTGGTAGCCAGGCAGACGGTGGGATTTCGCGGACGGAAAGCGGCGCTGGTGACGCTGCTCGGATTCGCCACCGCGATGATCGTTCTGCTCATCTACTTCGCCCGCGGCGTGAGCGGAGCCTGACGTGCCCAGGCTGTGTGTGGTTGGGCTCTCGCACAAAACCGCGCCCATCGAGCTGCGCGAACGGGTCGCAATTCCCGAAGGCGGACTCTCAGATGCGCTGAAGCGACTGACCGGCCTTCCCGGCGTGCGCGAAGCGATGATCCTATCCACCTGCAACCGCGTGGAGATTTACGCCAGCCTCGACGAATCCATCGCGGTCGAGTTGCTCATGCCTTTCTTGTCGGGCAGCCACGCCGAGGTAGAAAAGGCGCTCTATCGTCTCGAGGGAGATGAGGCGCTTCGCCATGTCTTCAAAGTGACCGCCTCTCTCGACTCGATGGTAATAGGCGAGTCGCAGATTCTCGGTCAGGTGAAGGAGGCCTACGCGCTTGCCGTCGCCGCGCAGACCGTGGGACCGGTCTTGCAGAAGACGTTGCCGCGCGCATTTCAGCTGGCCAAGCGGGTGCGCACCGAGACCGATGTCGCCAAGAGCTCGGCGTCGATCGCGTCGGCGGCGGTCGATCTGGCCGAGCAGATCTTCGGAAAGATCGCCGGACGCAGCGTGCTGTGCGTCGGCGCCGGAAAGATGGGTGATCTGTCGGCGCGCCATCTCAAGTCGGCCGGGGTCGGACCTTTGCACGTGGTCAACCGCACGCTCTCGCGCGCCGAAGCTTTGGCGGACAAGTTGGGCGGGCATGCGGCACCGTGGAGCGACCTCGAGTCGCTCTTGGCCAAGGTGGACATCGTGCTCTGCTCGACGGGCGCGACCGAGCCGGTGATCACCGCCGAACAGGTGTCGCGGGTCATGCGCGCGCGCAAGGGGCGATGGCTGTTCTTCATCGACATCGCGGTACCGCGCGACGTGCATGCGGATGTCGGACAAATTGAAAACGTATATTTGTATGACGTCGATACGCTCGAGAAGGTGGTTTCGCAAAATCTGGAGGGACGGGAGCGCGCCGCCGATCAGGCTGACAAGATCTTGCTGGAGGAGCTGGCGCGGTTCGTCGTCGCCGAGCGACATCAGGGCGTGGTACCGGTGATCAAGGCGCTGCGCGGACACTTCGAGCAGGTGGCTCGCGCGGAAGTGGAGCGAGCGCTGGCAAAGGTACATCTCGACGATCGCGCACGCGCGCAGGTGGCGCAAATCGGCGATGCGATCGTGAACAAGCTGCTGCATGCGCCGCTGACCGCGCTCAAACGCACCGCCGGAGATGAACAGGCCGACGGCGAAGCGTTGGCAAAGGCGGTGCGAGAGCTGTTCGCGCTCGATCGCTTGGAGGTTTCAGCCGAGCGCAGCGAAGTAGCTGAAGTACCAGCCAGCGAGGCAGGTGAAGTACCAGCCAAAGAGGCGGGCAAAGGCTCGCGATGAGACTGTGTATCGCAACCCGTGGAAGCGCGCTGGCACTGTGGCAAGCCAACCATGTCTCCGCCGAGCTGTGCCGCCGCGATCCTTCCCTCACCGTCGACCTGCTGGTGCTGAAGACGCAGGGCGACAAGATTTTGGATCGCCCGCTTTCAGAAGTGGGCGGTAAGGGGCTCTTCATCAAAGAGATCGAAGAGGCGCTGCTCGATGGTCGCGCCGACGTGGCAGTCCACTCGCTCAAAGATCTGACGGCGATGGTTCCGCCCGAGCTCACCTTGGCGGCGATTCCCGAACGCGAAGATCCGCGCGATGCACTGGTGATTTCGACTGGCTTGCAAGATCGCGGCGTACGCAGCTTGGCGGCACTACCGAGCGGCGCGCGCGTTGGAACTTCGAGCTTACGACGCGTGTGTCAGTTGCGCGCAAAGCGATCGGATCTGAATTTGATCTCGCTGCGCGGCAACGTCGACTCACGCTTGCGCAAGCTCGACGCCGGCGAATACGAGGCCATCGTACTGGCCTGCGCCGGTCTCCGTCGACTCGGCCACGGCACGCGCATCACCACCGCGCTCGATGAGCTCATGCCGGCGATCGGTCAGGGCGCGTTGGCGATCGAGTGCCGCGTCGATGATGAAAAGACCCGCGCCCGACTGACCGTGCTCGATCACGCGCCGACCCGCATCGCCGTCACCGCCGAGCGAGGTTTTCTCGGTCGACTGGAAGGCGGATGTCAGACCCCGATGGCCGCGCATGCCAACGTTCACGGCGATCGCGTGGAGCTGGTCGGTCTCGTCGGCGCGCCGGATGGCTCGGAGATGTTGCAAGATCAGATCGAAGGCGCAGTCGGAGACGCGGAACAGCTCGGACGTACGCTGGCGGAGAAGTTGCTCACGCGCGGCGCGGATCGGTTGCTCAAGCTATCGACGACTCGGTAGTAGGTCGAGCTTGTGGCTCCAATGCTTTCGCGCTGACTTCCACAGTCGTGCGAAACGGCCTCGGGGACGAGCTCAGCTCTAAATCTGTGGACAGCGTTGATAAGTAGATTCGCGCAGCATTCATAGCCGTCTAAAGCGACCCTGCCCACAGATTTGCCCCGACGCCTTCGCCGTTTTTGTTTTTCGAATCGGATCCGGATCCGGATCTCAAACGGCGAGGACCGCCTCAGGCGTCGGGGCAAGGCCGGTTTTCGCGATCCTTATTCGTCCGACGGCATCGCGACACATCCGATCTATTTCGAGTTGGTGTTCGAGCTCACCGGCGCGTCGACAGGGCCGCCGCCGTTTTGTGCGAGACCGACGGTGTGGCTACTCAAGACGGGGTCCATGAGCGCGATCTCGGCGAAGACGAGATGAAGATCGGAGCTGACTAGAAGACGTAGGCGAGCGTTCCCGTCGCCATGAACGCGTAGGTGCCCCAACCGACCACCAGATGCGCGAGCGCGAAATCCTTTTGATCGAGGTGGCCTTCGCGCGACGCGGTGATGGGTCCCAAAATGATCTGCGTGAGAAATCCGGCGGCGGCGATGGCCATCGACAGCTTGTGCACCATGGCGGCGTCGAACTTGACCGGCTTCGGGTAGGGATTGGGCGCGAACAGCCCGAGCGCTCCGGTCGCCGCGAATATGACAGTGGTCGCTTCGGCGAGCCCGGCGTGCGCATCGTAGTAGCGGGCGTCGTCGTTGCCGCCGCCGTATTTGTCGACGTAGCTGAGCGTGCCGATGATGTTGGTCGCCGATAGTCCCACTAGCGTGAGAAATCCAAGTGCGGTGTGCCATTTGATCATGAGCCGGCGGGTGCGCACCTTCTTGTCGAAGGCGGCCTGTTTGCGCGCCTGGTCCATGCTCTCTTTGGGCGTCTGTGTCTTGGTCGGCGAGCCGAGAAGATCAAAATCCATATCGCCGCTGCCTGCCGGTTTCGCCGCAGGTGCCGCGTCCGCCGGTTTGGCCGGTGCCGCGTCGGCTCGCGCGCTGCCTGCGGTCACTGCGATCAAGAGTGAAGCGAGTGCGGCGTAAGAAATTAAGCGAGTCATTTCCAGTCCATCGGTCGTGGAATTGGGACCATACCCGTTTCCTCGATGAGTCGGGTAGCAATCTGATCGGCCTCGTTTTCCATTCCTTCTCCGATCAGCCATTCGATTTCGCCGCGGTCGGCGTTACGCGCGATCAGCACCGCGACTCCGTCATAACCTTCCAGGATGGCCCGGACGTAGGCGACTTCGTCGAGGGGAATACGGAAATATAGGCTCGCCATGGCCGGAACTTAGCCGGAAAATTGATGAAGTTCAAAGTGCTCAGCTGCTCGATCGCCTCCTTTCGCTTCGCTTTCGTTCATATTTCCAATTTGTTACGCAATCCTTCTTGACGGACCTCCGGCTTGTGACTATCCGTTAGGCGAAAATGACAGGCCCCCAACCTATTAATATGGATCTCGGTGTCCGCGAGTTGCGTCCGGGTGACGATGGCTATCCGGTGCGACTGTCTGACACCTTGGCCGATCCGCCGGGCTCACTGTGGATGAGCGGGTGCTATCGTGCTGCCGAACGAACGGTGGCGATCGTCGGGGCGCGGGCGGCCAGCGTGCGCGGCGAAAAAATGGCGCGCGAAATTGGTGAAGCGGTTGCCACGGCCGGAATCGATGTTATTTCGGGTGGGGCGCTGGGCATCGACTCGGCCGCACATCGCGGCGCGCTCGATGGGCATGGCGTGACAGTAGCTGTGCTCGGCACCGGGATCGACATCATCTATCCGCAGCGCCACGCTGATCTTTTTCAAGAGATCGTTCGTGAGGGCGGTGCGCTGCTCACTCAGTTTCCGCCTGGGCTCGGACCGCGGCGCTTTTCGTTTCCCACTCGCAACAAGATCGTGGCCGCGCTGGGCGATGCGCTGGTGGTGGTCGAGGCTTCGGGCGAATCGGGATCGCTTCACACCGCGCGTGCCGCTCGTGCTTTTCATCGGCGCGTGTTGGCGGTTCCAGGTTCGGCCGGCACCGACGCGCTTTTGCTCGAAGGGGCGCTTCCGGTGGCCTGCGCTGCCGATGTGGTGGCGGTTCTGCAGGGCGGAGAAGCCGCGCCGCCGATTCTTCCTGAAGATCCCGACGCGCTCAGGCTCTATGCCGCGCTCGATCGGGTGCCTCGTGACGTGAGCGACTTGGCGTTTCGCGCCGGACTTGCCGTCGGTACTTGTGCCGCGGCGGTCATTGATCTCGAGCTCGGCGGATTGGTCGCGCGAGCCGCGGGCGGACGATATTTGAGGCTTTGGTAGTCATGGCGACGAAAGCGAAGACGAAGACGAAGACGAAAGCCGCGGTGGAAGCAAAGCCGAAGACGAAAGCCGCGGTGGAAGCGAAGCCGAAGACGGCCGAGGTGGTCAAAGAAAAAGCGCCGGCGAAATCAAAAGGCGGCGGCGAAAAGGCGCTGGTCGTAGTCGAGTCACCGGCCAAGGCCAAGACCATCAAGAAATATTTGGGCGCCGGTTTCACCGTGAAGGCCTCGGTGGGACACGTGATGGATCTGCCCAAGTCGAAGATGGGCGTCGACATCGAGCACGGATTCATCCCCGAATATGTCGTCATTCGCGGCAAGGGCAAGATCATTGCCGAGATCAAAAAGTCGGCAAAATCGGTCGACGTGGTCTACCTCGCGCCCGACCCTGATCGCGAAGGAGAGGCGATCGCGTGGCATTTGGCGGAAGAGATTCGTCCGGCCAACAGCAACATCAAGCGCATCCTCTTCAACGAAATCACCAAACGCGGCATCACCGACGCGCTCAAGCGTCCGAGCGAGCTGAATAAGAACAAGTTCGAATCGCAGCAGGCGCGCCGGATTCTCGATCGCTTGGTGGGCTACGAGATTTCGCCGATTCTTTGGAAAAAGGTGCGTCGCGGACTTTCGGCCGGACGGGTGCAGTCGGTGGCGGTGCGCATCGTGGTCGAGCGCGAGCGAGAAATTTCGGCGTTCAAGCCGGTCGAGTATTGGACCATCGAGTGCGATCTGGAAGGCGGTACGCCGCCGTCCTTCCGCGCGCGCTTGGTCAAGGTCGACGGCAAGAAGGCGGAGCTCGGCAATGGTCCCGACACCCACGCCATCGTCGATGGTCTGAAAAAATCGCAATATCGCGTGGAGAAGATCGAGCGCAAAGAGCGGAAGAAAAATCCGCTGGCGCCGTTCATCACTTCGCGGCTCCAGCAGGAAGCTGCGCGCAAGCTCCGTTACACCGCCAAAAAGACGATGGCGCTGGCACAGCGTCTGTACGAAGGTCTCGAGCTCGGCGCAGAAGGCGCGGTCGGTCTCATCACCTACATGCGTACCGA
>PLXG01000133.1 GCA_003153195.1 Myxococcales bacterium | reverse complement strand
GTCCGGCTGTGCTCACGGCCGCGGAGGCGCGCTCGAGCTCCTTCAGTCGATCTTCGATTCGCGCGTGCACTTGCAAAAGGTTCGCAAAAAAAAACGCCAGATTCATCCACGCAGTCAGTTTACTTAATTAAGCCACAGCCAAAGGCGCTAAATTTGCGTCAGCAGTTGGCGCGGGCGCAAAAAATGCGCTCATGCTTTTCGCTCGATCCTCTCGATCTTACACAAAGTACTGTATTTATGACGAAAACTCCTTTCCCATGGGGGCGCGCACAGGGGTTGCATAGGTGGCTAGCGGCGATGACAAGAATCGGTTTGGCCATAGTTGTAGCGGCTTGTCTGGTGACGGCGTGTGAGCAAACCGCTCCGGTCCGGCAGCCGCTCGCTTTCAATCACAAGCGTCATCTCGACGCCAAGATGGATTGCATTCAATGCCACGAGCAGGTGGAGGATGGGCCGATCGCGACCCTGCCCCTGATTTCGAAGTGCATGGAGTGCCATAACGAGCCGCAAGGGAAGTCGCCAGAAGAGCCCAAGGTCCGCGAGCTCGCCAAGACCGGGGAGATCGCCTGGGTTCAAGTCAATCGAGTTCCGGGTCACGTCTACTTCACGCATCAGGCCCATGTGACTGGAGGCAAGATCAAATGCGAAACCTGTCACGGCGACATGCGCACGGTCTCAACGCCGGTCGTGGTGCCCAACGTCAAAATCGAAATGAAGACCTGCATCGGTTGCCATGAGAAACGGGGCGTCTCGAACGACTGCACGGTGTGCCACAAATGAAAAAGATAACGCGACGCGATTTCTTGAAAGCTGCCGAAGTCACCGCTGCCGGAGCGTTGGCTCTCGCCGGTTGTTCACAAAAGAAGGAAGACCCATTCGCGCTTACAAAGCCTCCGGTCCCCGGGACCAAAGGTCTGCAGCACGGGCAGGAGAAATGGGTGAGCACGATCTGCGGGCAGTGCCCATCGGGCTGCGGCATTCGCGTGCGCGTCGTCGAAGGGCGCGCGGTGAAGATCGAAGGCAACAAGGAGTTTCCACTCAACCACGGTTCCATCGGCCCCAAAGGCGAGGCGGGGCTGGAGCTGCTCTATCACCCGGATCGGATCCCGGGACCGCTTCGTCGCGATGGCGCGCGCGGTTCGGGGAAGTGGAAGCCGGTCTCATGGCGCGAGGCGATTGACGAGATCGGCAAACAGCTGCGCGAGCTGCGCGACTCCGGCGAGTCGCGTTCACTGGCTTTGCTCGACGGTGAACCGCGCGGAATGATGCCGCAGCTGTGGGCGCGTCTCCTCGAGGCCTACGGTAGCCCCAACCACATCGGCCATCGTTCCGTCACCGACGCGGGAAAAGTTCTGGCGATGCAGTACATGCAAGGGGTCGCCGATCTGCCTGCCTACGATTGGGAGAAAACCCGCTATGTCCTCGGATTCGGCGCCAATCTCCTGGAGTCGAGTTGTCAGACAATTCATATGATGCGCGCCGCCAGCGTGGTCCGGCACAATCTCTCGGGCCGGCGCGGCAAGTTCGTGCATGTTTCGCCACGCTATTCGCCGACTTCGATCAAGGCTGACGAATGGCTTCCGATCGAGCCTGCCACGTACGGTGCGCTTGCTCTCGGCCTCGCGAACATCCTCATTCGCGACAAGCTGATCGATGAGGCGTTCGTTCGCGAGCACACCTTTGGTTTCGAAGATTGGAAGGACGAATCCGGCAAGTCGCACCGCGGGTTTCGCGACCTGGTGACGAAGGACTATCCGCTCGCCAAGGTTGCGGAGATCACGCACATTCGAGCCGCCGCCATTGAGCGCATTGCCCATGAGATGGCAGAGCTCAAGCCGGCTATCGTGGTCGCGGACGGCAGCGCGGAAGCCTCATCGAATGGCATGGGCACGGCAATGGCGATTCACGCGCTCAATGCGCTCCTCGGAAACCTCGAGCGCCCGGGCGGAGTCTTGGTGCAAAAGCCCGCGCCGCTCGGCGCTTGGAAAAAGCCGGAGCGCGACGCAGCGTCGGAAAAAGGCGCAGCCTCCGAACGGGCCGATGGCGCCGGGAGCCGAGCCTGCCCGCTCGGCACCGATTTCATTCAAAACCTGCCGTCTGCGGTGCTGAGCGGCAAGCCCTACCCAATCAAGGCGCTGCTTCTGTACCAGTCGAATCCCGTCTTCTCCAAACCGGATGGGCGGCGATGGATCGAAGCGCTGAGCAAGATTCCGTTGGTGGTCAGTTTCTCACCTCTGCCGGACGAATCGACGATCTGGGCCGACTTCGTGCTGCCCAATCACACCTACTTCGAACAGTGGGATTTGATCGAACCTGCGCCGAGCATGGGGACTCCGGTCGTGGGCCTGCGCCAGCCGGTGGTCGTGCCGCAAAAGGACACGATGCACACCGGAGATTTTGTCGTCGAGCTGGCGAAGGCGATCGGCGGATCGGTCGCGCAGTCATTTCCGTGGAAGGACTATCACCAAGCGGTCGAGGAGCGCCTCGCAGGCCTCAAAGGGATCGATTCCAAAGGCGGTTGGTGGTTGCCCGAGTACTCCTTTGAGCAATGGAGCACCGCGTTCAATACACCGTCGAAAAAGTTCGAGTTCTATTCGCAGTCCATCGCTCGTCGTCTGCCGGCAGGATTTCCCGATGAGCAGGCGCTGCCCCATTGGGAGCCACCGCAATTCGTCGGCGACGCGAGCGAATATCCCTTCGTGCTCGTGCCATACCGCGCGATCAACTATGCGCAAGGTGGTGTCCGACACCTTCCTTATCTCTTGGAGTTGCCGATCACGCGATCCAATCCGTGGAAGCAGATGATCGAGCTCAACCCTGACGATGCGCGCAAAGCCGGGCTCGCCGACGGTGCTCACGTCGTCGTCGAGTCGCCTGCCGGCAGTCGAGAGCTGTATGTGCAGCTTCACCCGGGAACCCGGCCGGGCACCCTTGGGCTTCCACTCGGGCACGGAGCGTGGCCCGCGACCGCGTCGGCGGAGCCGACCGGGGGATATGGACTGCTCGCCAATCACTCTGACCCGCTCGCGGGGATCCTGGCCGTCCAGGGGACTCGCGTACGCATCCGGAAGGTATGACCATGAGTGAGCAGACAAAATCACCGGCAGCGGCGGAGATCTGGGATCGAATCCTGAAGAAGATCTTTTCGCCCGAAGATGAGACTCCAGTCGACGACAGCCGGCGTCACGCGCTGCGGACGATCCTGGGCGCCGCGGCCGGAATGGCTGCCATGGCGGTACCGCTTGCGGCGAGCGCCGCGGCAACGGATCAGGCACAGGCGCCTGAAAACGCGACGCCGCACAAATGGGGAATGGCGATCGATTTGGATCGCTGCACCGGTTGTGGCGGCTGCACGGTCGCGTGTCGAACGGAAAACAACGTACCCACCGCGGATCCCGCGCACGGCGACGACAACCGCGGCATCTACTGGATGGACATGCTGATCTCGACGAAGGGAAGTTATCCCCATCTCGAGACCGAGATGATGCCGATTCCTTGTATGCACTGTGAAGATGCGCCGTGCGTAAAGGTGTGCCCGGTGGGGGCGACCTTC
>PLXG01000194.1 GCA_003153195.1 Myxococcales bacterium | reverse complement strand
ATTGGCCGCTTCGGTGAGCGCCGCCTGATAGGTCGGATCGGAATCTTTCAATCCCTTCACTTTTCGGAACGCAGTCCAGCGCGCGTCGATCCAGCCGTGCAGGCGCCAGAAGATTTGGTTGTAGAGGTTCTTGGTCGGATCACCGACGTCGATCGGGCTCTTCGGATCTTGAAAGCGCACATGCATGTAGTTGTGAAGTCCGGCGGTGGGATCGTCGGAGCGGGTGTCCGGCGTCCCGGCCACGGGGCGAAGATTGGTTTCCAAATAGAGTCCGAAGTCGTCGTCGCTCTCGAACTCGTCGATGTGATTTTGGATCTTGTCGATCGCCTTTTTCATCTGCGCATCAAATCGAGTGGTGGCATTGTTCGGCAGCGGGCTCTGCGAATCTTTGGGGTTGGTCGGCGGAGTCGTCCATCCAGCAAACAGCGCCGCGCGGGTCGGGAAATTCTGTTCGAGCGTAGAGATCATCACTCGGTGCATGGCCAGAAAGGCGAGGCCGTTGGTCGCTTGGCCCTCTTGCACTGGGGAGCGCGACCAACCTTGATCGGTCGCCCACTTCACGTCGTCTGCGGCCATGAGATCCCAGCGGCGCTCGGTATGCCACTCGATGTGATGATCGGGCCAGCCTTGCGACCGCTCCCAGGCGACGATATCGGCCGGCATCTTGAGGCCAGGTGCTGCCGCACCGACCGCGTCGGATTTCGCGTTGTCACCGTAGGGATCGTCGCCCGCGGAAGCGTCGTCTTCAGGAGCGCCGCAGCCCGCAGCCAAAGCCAGGCAAATCGCCGTTAAGTATTGTCGTTTCATAAGGTTTGCTCCTTGTGGCAGACATAAAGCAGGGCGTGTGCCGAGTCAGACCTCAGGATTTCAAACGCTTAGGATGCCGTAGGTGGTGGCTGGACTGGCCGCCGCCGAGGTCTATGAACCCTCTAATGTGTTACCGTTGTCTCCCCTTTTTGGAGGTGCTGCCTTGAAGCGTGCCCTGATGCTTGGCCTTTTGTTCGCCGGTTGTGTCCCGCATCGTGATGTTCCGCTCGAAGAGATTCCCAAGATCACCAAGCTCGCCGATTTGATGGCGGCACAGTCGACCATTGCCGATCCGCAGTTCAAGAAGATCGGGCAGGCGAGCTACACCGACGCCGATTTCGTCGCATTCGTCGACGTGGGCAAGCGCATTTCAGCGACCTCGGCGCACATCAAAGATTTCTCCAAAGGTCCGGGCTTCGACGAATTAGCCGCGCAACTCGGTCGCAATGCCGACGCGCTCGCCTCGGCCGGCACCGCGCACGATCCAGTTCAGGCAAGCGCCGCGCTCAAAGAGATGAAGACCACCTGCAAAACCTGCCACTCCAAATACCGCTAACCAGCGCCGGCGTCCGTCCGGTGTGATTCCAGCGCCATCGACGATTCGACAATTTCTATCCGAAGTGTCGGGCGCGAGCCGCCGGCACTCCGGCGCGAGCCGCCGCACGATGGGCTGGGGACGCCGATGGTCGGGCGCCGATTGCTGCAATTCGGCGCAGGTTGCCCCAAGGTCGGGTGCAGGTTCCCGAAGGTAGGCGAGGGATGCGGCCGCTCCGCTATCGGCGCGGCAGCTCTGGCGTCCACCGCCTGTGATTCCAGCGCACTGTGCCTGCTATCTGACGAATTCGAATGTCTGACAAAAAAGCGATGACAGATCGCCGCCCTCTTACCAAACCCTTTTAGAAGCGCAACGAATGGTCGCGGCGCGAAAACGACACTGTCGCTTAGGAGATTCTAATGTCGAGAATGCACAGCGGATTTAGTTCACAACTCAGTCGATTTGCGCTCGCCGTCGCGGGCGCGAAGTCGCACGCCAAAGAGCTTCCCAAGGAGGCGACCGTGGCGCGCGCCAAGCTCGAGTCGCTCGAGAAGTCGCTGTTCGAATTGAACACCGAGCACGAACGGGCCAAACGCGCACTCTCCTTGGTCACCGGGAAGCTGCAGACGGCGATCACTAGCGCCGCCGACGAGTGTGGCCGGATCATTAGGCTGGCCGAGGCGACCTTCGGTCCGCGCGACGTCCGCATCCGCGAGTTTCGTCGGCCCGTTAGCCGTCGCGGACGCCCGGCCGCCAATCCCCCGGCGGTGGAGTCGCCCCCAACAGCAGTGAATTCGCTGAAAGTGGCCTGACGGCTCGAGAGCGTCGTTAGGAAGACGTTTGATCGCCGCGCTCCGTGCACATGAGGACGCGAAACCCCCGAAATACAGCCGTCCGCCCAAGAATCTTCCGGAACTTTTCCGCAGCCCTCTTCGCTACGCCTGCCTTGTCACAGGTTTGGACGGCCGCTCTGATCGCCGCGAAAAACGGGGTCGGAAGTCAGCGGCGAACGCTCGTCGAGAGCGTGCTACTAGAGCGTAGATGTGTAAATGGAGCGTTTCTCGCNNACTAAGTTGACGCGGAAGGTCTACGCTTTCAAACTCCCGCTCTGGACAGGACCGTGCTGTCAGTCGCCACGATGGAGGAGCATACGAATGAAATGGGTCATAGGCTGGCTGCTGGTTTCCTTTGCCGTTTTAGCCAGTGTCGCACGCGGGGACACGATCGACGTGCAAAAATGTTTTGGTGGCGACGATTCGCACTGTCTCCGAGCATTCGACCGCTACGCCAAGACTGCGCAGTTGCTACGTGCGATGACCTTCGGCTATCTGCCATGTTTGAAGAATCAGAAGCCTTCATCTGAGAAACAGTGCGTGGCCGGCATGACCGCCGATGTGCAGAACGCAATCAACAAGGCCGGAGACTACTCAAAAGACAGCAATCGAACGCTCTACGAACAGTTGCAAAGAATTGCGGAATCATTCTTGTCGCGATTGTCTGCTGGGAAGTGCGACGAGGCACGAAGCCTTCTTGATCCGGCTCTCTTTCGTTCAAAGACGAATGCTGAGAACTGGGATGCCGAGTGTCGCCGCGCGAAAGGCGACTCGTTCGCGTACAAGCAGCTCCTCTACGATGACGGTCAGATCCTCGACATTACATTTACGGAGCTAGTCAAATCCATCGCGATGAACGCCACATTCAAGATAGACTACTCGAACCCGCGCAAGCCAGTGATCGTGAAATACATTCGAGGGCTAACCATCGTATTGGCGCCTGACGACAAACTCAGTTCACGCGGTCACGAAAGCCTGTTTGAGTGGATCAAGTATCAAACAAGGCAACCAATAGCGCACTGAAATAGAGACACCTTAGGCATTGGCTGGTAGCCGGGGCGCGATGAAGCACTGATTGCACGGTTCCGTGCTGTGTAATATGGACGATATTCACAGAAGCATGGCGTGCTGATCGATCAACTTATAAGTGAGGTCGACAAGCCGCCTCGATAGCAAGGCGCGAACGGGCGAGGCGGAGGGAGTGGGCTCTTGCGACTGAGGCCAGGTGAGCGGCGCGAACAAGGCCGAACGAGTGCCGAAGCGAAGCGAGGCCCCAGGACCGATGCCGAGGTCGCGAGCAACGCAGCTAGCGAGGCGGATCGTCGACCGGACTAGATGACGTCCGTCATCAAGATCGGCGGCTGATGCAGCATCGTGATTTGCGCCGAGCGGCCCATATGTGACCGGCCCATCGCGATCGCTTCCGACAGCGTCTTGGCGCGCTCCCATCCGAGTAGCTTGGGCACGGTGGAATTGTCTGACCCGACCACGATCACCTTGCCGCCGCCGTCTTGCAGATGCTCGCGTCCGGCCTGACCCCAGTACCACATGAAGAACGGGTGCGCGCCGTGATAGGCGTTTCCTCGACGGTACATCTCCACGTACGACGGATTGTAAGCGAACTCGTCCTGGTATTTTTTCTCGAGCGTGTAGGCGTCGCGCGTTTCCGGTAGCAATCGATTGAAGAACTCGATGTACGACGGATGGTGATCGGCGTCGAACGCATCCGAGCACGGATGGGTCACGATCATCACGCCGCCTTTTTTTACCAGCGGCTTGTTGCGATACATGTGGAAGAAATATCCGAGCGCCATCACCTGCACGAGGAGCGGGTTGAGCGCTTTCGAATTCACGTTGTAGGGCGAGATGTACGGAATGCCGGTGATGAGAATGTCGGCCTGGCCCTCGACGGGAACCACATATTGCTCGAAGCACTTGGCCAAAATCTTTTCGTGCGTCGGCTCGGTCTTGCCGGCGTGCACCGCGATGAGCTCGTAGGGCGACGGCACGCGCATGAAAATCTCGCGACGCAGCGCGCGCGGCGTGCGGTCGAGCGCGAACTTGATCGCCTGGAACTTCATGCGATCCATCTCGGAGAAATCGTCCTCGTTTTTCATGAGGAACGACATCGGCCCCGAGAACATGCGGCTGTTGAGCGCGGTCTCGATGTGGAACACCTTCATGTGCTCGTCGCACACGCGCCCGATGCGCTCGACCGAATGGTTCAGCGCCGAGTGCTTGGGATCCATGAACGACTTCGACTCGACGATCGCTTTGGGCGTGTGATGCGCCTTCAAACTTTCGTAGCCGCAAAGTCCCACGCCGACCGACTTATGTCCGCCGTCCATCGGAACCAGATTGATGTTTACGTAGATGACCAGATCGGAATCGGCGGCGCGCTTGTTGGTCTCGACCACTTCGTTGTGCTTGGTCCTGCCGAGCGTGACCATGCCGTCGGGATCGCAGGCGTCGTGATTGTACAGACGATCGGGCGCGTAGGCGTCGAACACTTTGTCGCCGACCATGCGCCGAATTTCGAAATCGGCCATGCGCCGATGCAGCGACGTGGCGATGATGATGTGAATGTCATCGACGCCGTGGTCGGTGAGCATCTCGAGCACGATGTCCAAAATCGTCTCGCGAATGTCGGGGCGCACCATCGGCGGCAGCGGCAACGAAATGTCGTCGAGCGCGATGGTGACCTTCATGCCCGGGTAGAGCAGCGCGTGCAACGGATCCGACTCTTCCGGATGGTTGAGCGCGTAGCGAATAGCCGCGCGCGGATTGGGCAGGCCCGCGATCGGCCGATTGGGGTAGATGACCCGCGTTCCGATGGGCAGGTCTTCGCACAGAAAATCTTCGCCATAAAACAAAATGCGAGGCGCTGAATCGGTGTCGATGGTGACGACGTTTTCGCTTTCGAGTCCGCGGGAGCGCGGCTTTATCGCACGCATGAGTAGGGCAGCTCTTTCGCACAATGGGCCCGCGATCGCAAGGTCTTCGGCAGCTGTTCGAGCCGGGTGACACTCGCGAAATCGCCTGTTAGGCTGCTCCGATGCGAGTGCTTAAGCCCTTGATCCTCGTATCGATCTCGTTGGCGCTCGGGTGTCATGATTCGAACACTGGTAGCCTCGTCGACGGAAGCACCATCGTCGATGGCGGTGCCGATTTTTCGCCGGTAGAAGACCTGGCCGGTCCGACTGATCTCTCTCCGACCGATCTTTCGCCGGTGGCAGTCGCGATCTGTTCGACCGCCAACTGGTGTTGGGAAAATCCGCTCCCGCAAGGCGGACAGATCATCGCCGTGTGGGGCGCCTCTGCGACCGATGTGTGGGCGGTGGGACTCGGCGGCCAGATCATCCATTTTAACGGCACCACCCTTACCGAGGTCGAGAGCCCAACCGTCAACACGTTGCTCGCGGTGTGGGGCGCCGCTGCCAACGACGTCTGGGCGGTCGGACAAAATGACACCATCGTGCACTGGGACGGAACGCTGTGGGTGGGCAAACCGAGCTTCACCACCGGGCAGACCTTGACGGGCGTTTGGGGGAGTGGGTCGAACGATGTCTGGGCCACCGCCTACGATCCGATCAATTCGCTGACCAGCGGACAAGCTCTTCACTGGAACGGATCGGCCTGGAGCCCGGCGCACACGTTTGGAGCCGGCATGAACGGAATCTGGGGCAGCGGCACCCACGTTTGGCTGGCTGGAGTGAACAGCACCGTCGAGCATTACGACGGATCGGCTTGGAGCGAATTCACCTACAGCACCACGCCAGGAACCGCGCGCCAGGGTGAGCTGTTCAATGCCATTTGGGGTGCGAGCGCGAGCGACATCTGGCTGGTCGGAACGATGAACACCATCGTTCATTGGGACGGCGCGCACTTCACCGATCACAGCCCGATCGGTTCGGAAAATCTCGAGGGAGTGTGGGGCACGAGCGCGAGCGATGTTTGGGCGGTGGGCAGTGGTGGCGAGCGGTTTCACTTTTCCGGCGGAACTTGGTCGTCGAGCTCAGATTTCTTCGGTGACGATCTGTTCGGCGTTTGGGGCACCGCGTCCGATCGCGTGCTCGCCGTCGGCAGTGGCGGCGCGATCCTCAAGTGGAACGGCGGCGCGTGGTCGCCGGTGGACGTCGACGTGAACGATTTCTCCGGCGCTCTTCACGCGATCTGGGGTGTCTCGGTTTCTGACGGATGGGCGGTGGGAAATTTCGGATCGCTCATGCACTGGAACGGCCACGGTTGGTCCACCGCTTCGAGCGGACAGATGAACAATCTTTTCGGAATTCACGGGACCAGCCCGAGCGATGTGTGGGCGGTCGGCGATGGCGGAACCATTCTGCACTGGCTGGGATCGAGCTTCGCCGCCGAGACCACCGGGCTCACCAGCTTCACCACGCTGCTAAACGGCGTCTTCGCCATCGCAACCGACGACGTGTGGACTGTCGGACAAAATGGATACGCGGCGCACTTCACCGGTTCGTCGTGGACGCCGACCACCACCGGCGCGCAGTCGTCCGAAGCACTGAGCGCGGTATGGGCCGCTGATGCGACGCACGTGTGGGCGGTCGGTCAGCTCGGATCGATTCTTCGGTGGAACGGAACGAGCTGGGCGACGGACACCATCGTCACGTCGCAGAGCTTGAACGCGGTATGGGGCGCGAGCGCGAGCGACGTGTGGGCGGTCGGATCGGCGGGAACCATCGAGTGTTATGACGGAATGAGCTGGGCCGCGCTGGCGAGCAATCCAGTGCCGATATATGTTTATCTCGACGCCGTCTCGGGCACTTCGGCGAATGATGTTTGGCTGAGCGGTGGTGACATGATCTATCACTGGGATGGGCTGTCACTTTCGGAGGTCGACCCACAGCTTCCCGGCGTCAGCCCCGGCTACGGAATTTGGACGCCAGCTCAGGGCGACGTGCACATCGTCGGCGACGAGAGCTGCATCATTCGCCACCACAACTGATCGCGCAGTCGGCTTTCTACCTGCTCGGTCGAGATCAGGCGCGCCGGCGGGCGGGCTTGTCGCGCGAATCTCCGCGCAGATCGATGATCGGCCAGTCGTACGAGCGAGCCACGGTGCGCAGGCGGAAGTCGGGATTGACCGCGGTCGGATGTCCGACCACCGTGAGCATCGGGGTGTCCGAGTAGCTGTCGGAGTAGGCGTGACACTCGCCGAGATCGAGCCCGTGCTGAGCGGCGTAGTCGCGCATGATTACCGACTTGGTGGCGCCGGCGACGAAGGGCTTGCCCAGATATCCGGTGGCGTATCCGTTTTCGAACTCGAGCGTATTGGCGATGAAGTCGTCCACGCCGAGATAGCGCGCCAGCGGCCGGACGGTGAAGTCGAGCCCGCCTGAAATCAACACCTGTCGCATTCCAGCGCGACGTGACTCTTCAATCAGATCTTTCGCGCGTGGAAAAATACTCGGCTTGATCACGTCTTCGAACAGCTCTTCGGCAAGTACCAGCAGTCGATCTTCCGGCTCACCGGCGTAGTAGCCGTAAAACAGCTGGTTGAACACTTTGCGCGACAGCTTGTCCGCGATCAGAAACATGGGGATCGAAAGCGCGGTCTTGGCGCTCTTGATGAGCGAGCCCGACAGCGTCGGCTGATGCTGCGCGTACCACGCAAACGCATGCACGATGTTGGTCTGAATGAGGGTACCGTCGACGTCGTAAAATGCGGCGCGATTGGGCTTTTTCAAAACGGGGTGCATTTCGCCAGCCGTGTTCTCACATTGTCTGCGCCGCGAGTCAACCTTCGCCGGAGTGAAGCGCTATCCGCGCGGTTTTAAAGATGGTGCTGCAAAAACCAGTCGAACAGCGTGGGATCGGCGTAGGCACGGTTCTCCGACTCGTGGCCCACGTGCGGATACTCGGTGTAGCGAACATCGCCGCCGGCTGCTTTCAGCGCGGCCACCAATCCGCGCGACATGTTCGGCGAAACCATCCAGTCGCTGGCGCCGTGAAACGCCCACACCGGC
>PLXG01000283.1 GCA_003153195.1 Myxococcales bacterium | reverse complement strand
AAGGACAACACCACCATCGTCGAAGGCGCTGGCAAAAAGTCGGAGATCACCGCGCGTGTGGCGCAGATCCGCGGCCAAATCGAAAACACCACCAGCGATTACGATCGCGAGAAGCTGCAAGAGCGNNAGACCGAGATGAAAGAGAAGAAGGCTCGCGTCGAGGATGCGCTTCATGCAACTCGCGCGGCCGTGGAAGAGGGCATCGTCCCGGGCGGCGGAGTCGCGCTGCTTCGCTCGCTGCACGCGATCGAGAAGCTCAAGTTTGATGACGATCGTCAGTTCGGCGTGAACATCATTCGCCGCGCCGTCGAGGAGCCACTTCGCCAGATTGCACAGAATGGCGGAATCGAAGGCTCGATCGTGGTCAACGCGGTCAAGCAGGGCAAGGGATCGTTCGGCTACAACGCGGCCACCAACGAGTACGAAGACCTGGTCAAGGCCGGCGTCATCGACCCGACCAAGGTTGTTCGCGCGGCGTTGCAGAACGCGGCGTCGGTTGCCAGCCTCATGCTGACCACCGAGGCTCTCATCGCCGATCGCCCGAAGAAGAAGGACAAGTCTGCTGGCGGTGGTAGCGCCGGCGGCGAAGACTTCGGCGGAGATTACTAATCTCCCTACTAAAAGCCTAGAGGTCACTCTCTAGGGTCTTAAGTTGCTGATTATTTAATTGAATTAAGCCTAAGCGCGCATTTTGCGGAAAGCGGCTCATCCGAAAGGGTGGGCCGCTTTTTTTGCGCCGAGGCCGGGTGAGCTTCGTGTTAGATCGCGCCTATGCGTCTTACGCTCTTCGCGATCGTTTTAGGGTTCACCGCCTGTCATTCGAAGGACACGCCCAAGCTCGATCCACCAAAGACCGCGACCGTACCGGCAGACGGCGCGCAAGAGGGCGAGCTGGCGCTGAGCGATCTGAAATCCGACCTCAAAGCCGCGCAGTCGGCGCTCGAGTCGCTCACCCCGACCGGATATCGCTGCGATCGCTTGATGGTGTCGGTCAAAGCGCTCGAGTCGCAAAAAGACGCGGCGTTGCAACAGCTGATCTCGGATGCGCGAACGTTCTGCGGACTCAAATCGCCGCTCACGCAGGCGGACGGCAAGCTCAAGCAGACGCCGCCCGATTGCAAAGCGGTGAAGGAGCAGCTGGCGCGAATCAGCTCAGTCTATCGCGGCGACGCGCAGGTGGTGGAGCTCAAGCGTCGATTCAAAGCGATGTGTCCGCATGAGCGACGACGAGAAAACAGCGACGACGAGGATTGATTTTTAGAACTGAAGACGTGATTACGTGCCGGGCGGCGCGGTGGGGCACTGATAGGCCCGACCATTAATGGAGAAGTTGACCATCACCTGTCTGGCGACATCCATCACGACGTAATTGGCACCGCGCGCGTGCGCATTGAATTGCAGCGCCGCCAGCGCGCCCTCGTATGATCCAGGATTGACGACGAAGAAGGCGAACCCTTGATCATCTCCCTGCACGCCACCTAGCTCTTTACAACCGACCGGATCGTTCTTGCCGACTTTGACGAGACGATCGAGATCGAGCGCGTAGGCCAGCGCGACGCGGCACACCGCGCGCGAGGTCCATTTTCCCAGCGGTCGTTCGCCCGAAGGCAGCACCACTTTGTTGCCCTGATCGGACAGAAACACGGTGGCGGCGATCGGCGCCGTCGGAGAAATGTTCACGCCGGCTGCGTGCGCCTCTTCGATGCACTCTTTACGTTTGTCATGGTCGGCTTCCGGACCGGTGACGGTCAAATTGATCGCGGCCCAGGAATTCGACAACGGATGGCTGTCTTCGACGACCGCATTCGACTCGCCGCACGCGACGAGTCCCAAAGATGCAGCCAACAGGAGAAATAGGACACATTGCTTTCGCATGGCTCACAATCCTTTCGTGGTCAAATTACGAACAAACCGTACTACAGTCAGAGCGTGTTCGACAAAAATGTCGCGCCTCAAATTCGCGCCGGCCTGATTCGCTGGTTCCAAAAGGGGCACCGCGACATGCCCTGGCGCCGCACCAAAGATCCCTATTCCATTTGGGTCTCCGAGATCATGCTGCAGCAGACCCGCGTCGACACGGTCATTCCCTATTTCGAACGCTGGATGGCGCGATTTCCCACCGCGACCAAACTGGCGGACGCGCCGCTCGACGAGGTTCTTGCGCACTGGTCGGGACTGGGCTATTACGCGCGCGCGCGCAACCTACACGCGGCGGCGCGCGAGATCGCCACCAGCTACCGCGGACAATTTCCTCAAACCCGCGATGAGATTCGCGCACTGCCCGGCATCGGCCGCTCCACGTCGGGCGCCATCATGAGCATCGCGTTCGAAAAGCCGGAGCCGATCCTCGATGGGAACGTCGCCCGCGTGCTGTCGCGTCTGTTTCTGATCGAAGGCGCGCCCAACCAGAAAGCCATGCAAGATCGGCTTTGGGAGATCTCGTCGGTGCTGGTGCCGAATAAACTTCCCGGCGATTTCAATCAATCGATGATGGAGCTCGGCGCGACGCTTTGCACGCCAACGCAGCCGCGTTGCGGGGATTGTCCGGTGGCGAAGCAGTGTGCGGCGCGCGAAGCCGGCGTGCAGGATCTGTATCCGGCGGCGAAAAAAAAGAGGGTGGTTCCCAGTCTTCTCGTGGTTACCATCGCGGTCGTGCGCGATCGAAAGCTGCTCCTGCTCAAGCGACCGGTGCAGGGACTTTGGGGCGGGCTTTGGGAGCCTCCGACGGGCGAGGTGCAGTCGAGTGAAGATCCTCGTGCGGCGGCCGCGCGGGTCCTCAAGGCCGTCACCGGACTTTCCGCCGAGGGGCTGAAGCCGCTCGATCGTTTCGAGCACGTGCTCACCCACAAGCGGATGCAGTTCATTGCATTTTCTGCCGAAGCCAGCGGACGCTTGCGACGAAAAGGATACGACGACGCACGCTGGCTCCCCATCGCCGATCGTGAAAAGACCGGCTTGGCCGCCTGGACCACCCGCATCTTCAAGAAACTTTCTCCCACCGAAACATCGGAGCAATCATGAGCAACCGCGCCGAAGCCGCTCTCAAGCTCGAAGAGGGCTATCGAAAAATTCTCGAAGCGATCGATCTGATGGGATATCCCGTCAAGACCGACGACAATTTTGCCGAGACCTCCGGTCGCGCCGCACGTGCGATGAGCGAGCTCATCAAGCCGACCTGCGAGATCAATGAAGAGATCGATCTGATGCTGTCGCGCACCTTTCCGGCGCGTTACGACGAGATGGTGATCTCCAAATACAACATCAGCTTTGGCATGTGCCCACATCATTTGCTGCCGGTGATCTATCGAATCTCAGTGGCGTATCTGCCGGGCTCGCGCGTGCTGGGAATTTCCAAGTTGTCTCGATTGGTGCAACTGCTGGCGCGCCGGCCGGTGTTGCAAGAAGATCTCACTCACGAGCTGGCGCAGATTTTATTCGAACGACTCGAGACACGCGGCTCAGCTGCCTACATCGAAGGGCTGCATTTGTGCATGGCCGCGCGCGGAATTGAAGCGCATGAAGCGCGCGTGGTAACGAGCGGGGTGCGCGGCGTGTTTCGCGATTCTCCGGCGACGCGTCAGGAGTTTTTGGATCTGGTCACCGCTGCGCCGCTCAACCTGCTCTGATTTTTCACGGGCTGTAAAAATCTATTGTGCAAACTCGAGCTGTTTGCGGACGGTCTCGTTCGGATGAATGTTCACGCTCAGTGTGCGATGAATTTTGAACTCCGGGTTAGCGAGCTGAACGCTGTGCTTTCCCGACGGGAGCGTCACGGTGAGCGGGGTGGGACCGTGGGCGACGCCATCGATGCTCACCGTGCACCAGGGGCTCGACGCCAGCACTAAGGTTCCCTCTCCTTTTTCGATGGGTGTTGCGACCTCGGGCTCGGCCGAAACCTGGCCTGGTTGCTCCGCCGGCCCGCTCGTCGGAGGCACGCGCGCGCTCGCGGGACTGGGACGCAGCCTGCTTTTCGGCGCTTTCGCGGAGTGCGACGGGACGTTGGATGGAGCGTCCGTCGCCGACTGCGGATTTTCCACCCTCTGCTCAGCCTCAGGCGGCAGAACTTTTTCGCGCTCGGCGGTCGGATACTCGAGCTCGTTGGGGACCGCCGAAGTCGGCTTCGCCGGCGGCGTGTCACGCGCGCTTACTCTCGGCTCGGCGGGTTCGGTCGGCGGCGTGTGAATGGTGCGCGAGCGCGCAAAAATTCCAACCGCGATCAAGAGTCCCGCAGCTCCCACCATCCAGATTCGCCCCCGCGCTGGCCGCTCTACCGATAGCGATGGGGAAGTAGGGAGCGCCTCGAAGCCACTAGAGACTCGCACCTGCGATACTCCAGAATCCATGCTCGGCCCGACTTCGGTGTCACCTGACGGCGAAACCGAAATATGTCGCTTTCGCTTTCCACTGGTGGTGCTCGGGCTGTCATAGCTGGTGACGATGGCCGCCGCCTTCTGACGGATCCGCTCGCGCTGTTCGTGCTCGCTTCGCTTGTGACTTTCGCCGGACTCCTCGACGATGAACGAATCGGGGCCGAGTCCCTCCAAATATTGTTCGAGCGAATGACCCTGCGCCTGTGCCGTTCGCCACGCTTCGATCTTGGGACCGAAGATCTTCTGCATGTACTCTTGCAGTCCAAGCTGCGAGACCGAGAGTCGCTCTTCGCGGGCGAATTCGTCGAGATCCGCTTGCAGCTCGCGCGCGGTCTGATAGCGATTGTCAGGCGACTTGGCGAGCGCGCGCAGGACAATTCGTTCCAAGGCTGGGCTGTAGTTGGGATCGATGGCGTGCGGCGGCGTGACCTCACTTTCGACGATCTGCTTCAGAATCTCGAAGTCGCTGCCGCCTTGAAATAGGCGTTTTCCCAGCGTCAGCTCGTAGAGCATGATCCCGAGGGAGAAAATGTCAGACCGCCGATCGAGGGGCTCGGAGCGACACTGTTCGGGGCTCATGTAGCCGATCTTGCCCTTGAGCGTGCCGAAGCGAGTTTCGCCCACCCGGTTCGAAGCCTTGGCGATTCCGAAATCGAGCAGCTTCACCCCGCCTTCGTAGGTGAGGATGATGTTTTGCGGTGTCACGTCGCGGTGCACGATTTGCAGCTTTTCCCCGTCGAAACCGAGCTTCTCATGCGCGTAATGCAGTCCGGCGCAAACATTGACGATCACATTGAGCGCGAGATCGAGCGGGGCCGCTTTTCCTCTCACCGTTGCGGTGCGAGTGAGTGCGCGCACTGTTTCACCGTGCAGATATTCCATCGCGATAAAGTAGTTTCCCTGCACTACACCGACGTCATAGACCTGGACGATGTTGGGATGCTGCAGGGTCGACGCGATGCGCGCTTCGTCGAGGAACATCTCGACGAAGTCGGTGTTTTCGGCGAGCCGAGGAAGAATGCGTTTGATGCAGACGATCTTCTGAAACCCGGGCAATCCCGACAGGCGCGCGAGAAAAATTTCTGCCATCCCGCCCGCGGCGAGACGAACGATGATTTCATATTTGCCGAGTCGGAAACCGGAACCAAACGTATCCGTTGCCGTCGGTACAGGCGGGTGGCCGAGAGACATCCGTTGCAGATGGTACCGCGGCTCTTTCAGTCTAACAAGTGAAGGCGTTTTGACTACCTTTCCTACGTTGCCTAGGCTTTCTTAGGCTTTAGGGTTGCGTCTTTTTGAGACGCGGGTCGAACATGGTAGAATAACGTCGCGAATGCACAGTAGAGTTTGGGGTATCTGGCTCTTGATTCTGGGAGTGTTGTGGACGCCGATGGCCCGCGCGGCCGTCGAGAGCGAGCTGGTGAACCAAGGGGTAGCCGCCTATAAAGAGCTCGATTACGCAAAAGCGACCGAGTTGCTGAAGCGCGCGCTCGCTGAGACGTTGACCCGCGAAGAGACCATCGTCGTCTATCAGACGTTGGCCTTTTGTCACGTGGCGCAGGACGATAGGAACTTGGCGCGCTCGGATTTCGAACGAGTGTTGAGGCTCGAGCCCAGCTTCGAGCTCGATCGAACCATCTCCCCTCGCGTTCGAAAAGTGTTCGAAGAGGCGCGCGCCAATGTCGCCACCGGCAAGTCGACACTGGTGAAGAGCGTGGCGGTTCCCGGTCTCCCCTCGCACATTGCGCCCCAGCATCCCAAAGAGGGCGAACCAGTAGTGCTCACCCTCGAGTATCCGGGAGGGGTCGCTCGCAAATTGCGACTGTTTCATCGGACGCGCGGGAAGGTGGCCTTCTCGGAGAGCTCGGTGCTCGCCGCCTCGTCGAGCGGAAAGTTTTCGATCACCGTGCCCGGCCTCAGCGTACAGGCGCCGGGGTTCGAGTATTACTTAGTGCTCGACGACGATCAGGGAATTTCTATTGCGGAGAGCGGTTCGTTCGCCGCGCCGCTGCTCTTGCCGGTATCGGCGCGGCCCAAGCCGATCTACAAACGAGCCGTCTTCTGGGGCGTGCTCGGCGGGGTGCTCGCTTCGGGTGCGCTGGCCGCGATTTTGGCGACCACCTTGATTCACAGTCCGTCGAAGAACGCCTCGGTGACCATCACGCCGCAGTGAAGTGGCGCTCCGGTCGTTCGAAAAAAGATGCATCCGACGAGCCTTTTCGGGTCATCATGTCAGCGTGTCGCGTGTCCCTGCGCTTTTTCGTGCGTTTCCGCGGCTGAGCGAGCGGGTTTCTTGGCTCGCGCTGGGACAATTTCCGACTCCGGTTGAATCCCATCCGGCCGTAGGCGAGCTCGACGAGCTCTGGATCAAGCGCGACGACCTGAGCGGCGCGGCCTACGGTGGAAACAAGGTGCGAAAGCTGGAGTTTTTATTAGCCGAAGCGAAGGCGGCTCGGGCCACTCGCCTCTGCACGGTCGGGGGATACGGCTCGCACCATGTGCTAGCAACGGCACTCTACGGCAAGCAGCTCGGGTTCGAGGTCGACGCCGCGGTCTTTCCGCAACCGATCACCGCTCACGTTCGCGAAGTGGTAAAGGTCGACTTGGCGCTCGGAGCACATCTTTATCCCGCGCGCAGTCGCCTCAGCTTGCCGCTGGCGATCGCGAAGGTGCGCCGCCTCGGTGGATTTTGGATTGCGCCGGGCGGCTCCTCGGTGCGCGGTAGCCTCGGCTATGTCGACGGCGCCCTCGAGCTGGTCGAGCAGATCGAGCGCGGCGAGCTGCCCCCGCCCGACGTGATCTACGTGGCGCTGGGATCGTGCGGCACCGTGGCTGGACTTTTCGCCGGCTTGCGCGGGCGCTTGCGGACCGAGATCCGCGCGGTGCGAGTGGTCGATCGGCTGGTCTGCAACCGTACCGTGCTCAACCGGCTGACCGCCGCCACCTTGAAGTTCATCGGAGCACCGTCGCGCGCGCAACTCACCGACGAGTCGCCAACCATCGCCATCGATCATCGCTTCTTCGGCCGCGCTTACGGCCGGCCCACCGCGGAGGGTGATGAGGCCGTGGCGGACGCGGCGAAGATGGGAATCCGGCTCGAAACCACCTACACCGGAAAGGCTTTTGCAGCGCTCGTCGTGGACGCCAAGTCTGGACGGCTGAAGGGCAAGCGAGTGCTGTTTTGGAACACCTTTTCCAGTGTCGATTTGACGTCGCTCGCGGAGCAGGCCGACCTACCCAACTGGCTTCCGCTGCAATAGACTTGATCCATGCGGCTTGGCGATTTCAATGTGAAGTTGGTGAATGGCGGAAACTTTCGTCTCGACGGCGGCGCAATGCACGGAGTGGTGCCGAAGACCATCTGGAATCGGCTGGTCTCTTGCGACGACCAAAATCGAGTCGAGTACGCCACCAACTGCCTGCTCATCGAGGGGCCGAGCGGGAGGGTTCTCATCGAGACCGGCAACGGCGACAAATTTTCCGAGCGCGAGCGCGAGATCTACGGAATCGATCATGACCACAGCATCGAGCACAACTTGCGCGAACTGGGCGTCGCGGCCGATTCGATCGATTTCGTGGTGATGACCCATCTTCATTTCGATCACTCCGGCGGCACCACCCGCAATACCGATGGAAAAGTGGCGCCGGTTTTCAATCGCGCCCGCCATGTCATTCAGCGCGGCGAATACGCCGACGCGACTCATCCGCACGAGCGAAATCGCGCCAGCTATTTGAAAGAAAATTTCGCGCCGCTGGCGGACGCCGGGCTGCTGCAACTGGTCGACGGCGAGCAGGAGATCGTCCGCGGTCTCAAGGTGATCCCCACTCCCGGTCACACTGCGCACCACCAGTCGGTTCTACTCGACGACGGAAACGGACATAAGCTCTTGTTCTTCGGCGACGTGGTGCCGACTTCGCTGCACCTGCGCTTGCCGTTCATCATGGCCTACGACCTCGATGTGGTGGGGACGCTCGAGACCAAGCGCAAGCTGCTCGATCGCGCCGCGCAGGAGCGCTGGCTGTTGGTGTTCGGCCACGATGTGGTGACGACGGCGGGCTATCTCGGCCAAGATAAAAAAGGCCAATGGGCGATTACCGAGCCGGTCGACCTCAAATGATCGGCTGCGAACGCCGATCCTCTCGCTGCGAGCGATGGACTCGTCGCTGTGCTGCTCGTCGTGCCAACAGGCACGCCTGCGCTGCTCTCTGAAGTCTAGTCTACGCAGACGAGCGCGACGGTGATGTTGTCCCGACCGCCGCGCTCATTGGCCAGATCGACGAAGCGCCTCGGTCCTTCGGCGTCGGAACCGGCGGCAAGTACCGACTCAATCTCCGAGTCGTTTAGATATCCGTGCAGTCCGTCGGAACAGAGGATGTAGCGATCGTTTGGCGCCACATCGAGCTCGCGGGTGTCGACCTCGACGTAGTCCCGCGGCCCGACCGCGCGCGTGATCACGTTCTTGCCTTTCATGTTGCGCGCCTCTTCCGCTGTGACCAGACCCTGCTTCAGCTTCATGTTGACGAGCGTGTGATCTTCGGTGAGCTGGCTGCACTTCTTGTCGCGCATGCGATAAATGCGCGAGTCGCCCACCTGCGCGATCACTCCGTAGTCGTCGGCCAGCAGCAGCGCCGAAATAGTGGTGGCCATGCCGCGCTGCTCCGGCTTCACTTGCCCCATTCCGAACAGGAGGTAGCAGGCGCTTTGCACCGCGCTCTCCAAAAGCCGACGCACCGCTTCGCGTCGTTTCGCTGTCGAATCTTCGCGCAGCGCGGAGAGGACCGCGCTCTGTTGCCGCACGAATCCGCAGATCTGATCGACCGACTCTTGGCTGGCCACCTCGCCGGAGGTTTGGCCGCCTACTCCATCGGCGACGACGTAGAGGCCGAGTCGATCGTCGAGCTGAAACGCGTCCTCGTTGCCGTTGCGACGCTTTCCAACGTCCGTAGCACCGTAGGAAACGAGAGGCATCCGACCTCTATCTTATCTGGCGGCGGTTGGGCAAACAAGCCAGGCACGACCGACCACTCCTTGGGAGTACTTACCGGAGGAGAGAGAGCCTTTCGCTTGACTTGGGCGCGCCCTTCTTTAAAGATACGAATACCTAGTCCGTTTTCCGGGGTGATCGTTTTCAACCCCGCCGCCGAAGCAAGGGCGCCGAAGACGAAGTTCCCCAGGTCTCGGAATTTCACGGACTTAGACGAGCCCTCAGAAGGAGAAACACCGGAATGTCGAAGCCGAACTATCGCGTGATCCTTAGCTACGATGCTGACCGCAAATTGTTCCACGCCCGCGCCCCCGAGCTCGAGCACTGCACCGGGGAGGGCGGCACGCGAGCGGAAGCGATCGCCAAGGTCGAAGAAGAGATCGACGCGCAACTCGCCAACATGCTCTCGCACGGTTCGCAGCCGCCGCGCTCGGTCGACGAAGAAGAGTATTCTGGAGAGCTCACGGTGAAAGTTTCCAAGCTGCTCCATCGCGATCTCAACTATCAGGCGCGCCACGACGGAATCGACGCCAATCAGTTGGCCGCGGAGATTTTGGCGGCGGGTATGGAGGCGCGCAAAGGAACGCGATCGCCCGGCGCTCGTCCGAGCGGCCAGCCGACCGAAGCGTTTGGAAATCGCAACGACGGCGGTCAGCGTCGCGGCAACTTCGGTGGCGGACCGGGTCGCGGTCAGTATCACCAGGTGATGGATGATCGCGCGAACTTCATCGAATACGTGCGCGGTCTCGAGCATCAGAGTGGCGCGCCGGCGCGCGGACAGAATCATGGTGGCGGACATGGCGGCGGTGGCGGTCAACCGGGTGGTCGACGCGGACCCGGCGGTCGTCGCGGTGGTCGCAGTGGTCGGCCTGAGGGAGCCGGTGGCGGCCGCCCGCAGAATTTCGCTCCACGCAACGGCAGTCCCAATGGCGGACGAAATGGCCCGCAGGTAAATGGCGGACAAAACGGCGGCGGACATGCGCAGGCCAATCCGCCTGCGCAGGCCGCTCCATCGTCGGCACCGAGCAGCGCTCCGGAGTCGTCACCTTCGTCGTCGCAAGGTGGCGGTGGTCATGGCGAGGGCGAGGGATTCGGAAACGTCTGAGTCTCTTGAAATGGTGAATGAGTCCCCGCCGGCATTTACGCCCACTACCTTTGGGCGCTACATGCTGCTCGATCGGCTCGCGATCGGAGGCATGGCTGAAATTTTCAAAGCCAAGCAGTCGGGCGCGCACGGCTTCGAAAAAATCCTGGTCATCAAGCGAATTCTTCCGCACCTCGCCGCTGAGGCCGAGTTCCTCGGCATGTTCATCGACGAAGCCAAGCTGCAGAGCGTGCTGCAGCACCCGAAGATCGTGCAGGTGTTCGAGTTCGGCGAGGTCGACGGACAGTATTTCATCGCGCTCGAGTTCGTCGATGGCATGGACGGGCTCAACCTTTTGCGCGCCTGTGCGCACAAGCGGCAGCGACTGCCGCTCCGCATCGCAGTACACATCGCGTGCGAGGTGCTCGACGCGCTCGACTACGCGCACGCCAAGTGCGGACCGGACGGTCAGCCGCTCGGCGTCGTTCACCGTGACGTGTCGCCTTCGAACGTCTTCATCTCTCGTCGCGGTGATGTGAAGCTGGGTGACTTCGGAATCGCGCGCGCTTCCGAGCAGCAGCGGCAATCGAAGACGCAAACCGGAACGCTCAAAGGCAAGTACGGCTACATGGCGCCCGAGCAAGTGGTGGGCGGCGACATCGACGGGCGCGCCGACATCTTTGCAGTCGGAATTGTGCTCGCCGAAATGCTGATGGGACGACGGCTCTTCACCGCGCCCAACGATCTCGACGTACTTCTGATGGTGCGCGACGCCAAGCTCGACCGCTTGGATCTGCACGGCGGCGAGATTCCGCCGCTGCTCAGAAAAATTTTGAATCGCATGCTGACCCGTATGCCGGAAGATCGCTTTCCCTCGGCGGCGGCGACGCGCGAAGCACTGCAAGAATTTCTCTTCGAGACTCGGCAGCGCGTGGGCGCGGCCGATCTGGGAGCGCTCATCGAGACGATCTCCAAACCGTCCGACGGCCCACCGCCGATTCCTGCCGATGGAAGCCTCATGGGAGAGGATACGCGCGCCAAGGCGGAAGCGGCGGCCCGGCAGAAGGAGGCGATCGTCCGCGCGTCGAAGGAGCCGCCACCAGCGCCCATCGATCTTCCCGAGATGGAAGAAGAGGACAGCGACATCTATCCGATCATTTCGTTCAAACAGGACGAAACCTACACGCCCACGCCCGTTGAACAGCAGCCGGACGTGAAGGGCGAGTTCGGCGAGCTCTCCCCGGCCAGACTGTTCGGTCGGCTGGCCGCCGATCGCGAGACCGGCCAGCTCATCCTCGAGCGCGGCAGCATCAGCAAAGAGATCTATCTGGTCGACGGAACGCCCGAGTTCGTTTCGTCCAACATGCCGACCGAGCGCTTCGGTGAATATCTGGTCGCTCGCGGCGTGATCTCACCCGGCGAGCTGTCGATGGCGCTGGCGATTCTGCCGCGCTTTCACGGGAAATTGGGCGACACGCTGGTCGGGCTTTCGCTGCTTCGTCCGCTGGAAGTCTTTCGCCACCTCACCAGACAGGTACGCGACAAGATCATCGACGTTTTCAGTTGGGACGGCGGCCAGTATCGATTTTTCCGCGGCCGCACCAACACCCGCGAGTCGTTTCCGCTCGGGCTCGATGCCTTCGAGATCTTTGGCGCCGGGGTGGCAGGGTTGCCGCTCGACGTGGTCAAAGCGCGACTGGAGCGGGATGCGTCGAAGCGAATTCGCAAGGTGGAACGCGCGCGTCCGGTGGCGGAACAGTTTCGCGTGGGCGCCGGTCCGCGCGAGCTTTGGCAGCGACTCGACGGAAAACGCACGGTGGGCGAGTGGCTCAAGCGTTACGATCAGCCCGACCAGCAGTTGACGCTCTGTCGGACTTTGTACCTGCTGGTCGAATCCGATCTCGCCGTCTTAGAATAGTTCTACGCTCAGAGCGACAAGCCGGTGGTACGGGCGATCTCTTGAGCGCGATCCGCTGGAAGCGGTGCTACCACTCGAATTCGAGCACCGGTGATCGGATGCGGAAATTCGATTTCGTGCGCGTGCAGAATGTGTCCGAGCGGCGAGGCGGGCCCACCGTAGATCTCGTCGCCGACCAGCGGATGTCCGACATGCGCCAGGTGCGCGCGGACCTGGTGCATGCGCCCGGTCGAAGTGCTCGCTTTCACCAGCGCGAAGTCACCTCGCTGTGCCAAGACTTCGACGTGAGTCTCCGCCGGGGCGCCGTCGTCACGCACCCTCACGCGATGGCCGGCATGTGCCAGCGGGGCGCAGATCTCGAACGTCTTTTGTTGAGGCGATCCGATCACCAGCGCCAAATATTCTTTGGCGACTTCGCCGTTGCGAAAAGAATCGCGCAACCGAGTCCAAACATCGCGACTGCGCGCGAATAGGATCACGCCGGAGGTCTCGCCATCGAGTCGATGGGCGGCGCCCCCTTCACGCGGATCGACGCTGGCATCACCGCACTCGGGAAACTTCGCCAGCACCCGATTGGCCAGGGTGCCGGTCTCGCCGGAGCGCAGCGGATGAGTGGGCATTTTGGCCGGCTTGTCGAGCGCCAAGAACGCGGCATCTTCCCGCAAGATCGACAGTGGACCGATCTCCGCCACCGGCCGCTTTTCGCTGCTGGCAGTAACTTCGATCGAGTCTCCCGTCGACACGCGAATACCTCCGCGCGACTTCTTTCCGCGCAGGCGAGCTTGGCCGTCGTCGATCCAGCGATTCGCTTCGGCGCGCGAGCAGTGACAGCGTTCGGCTACGACCGCGTCGAGTCGCAGCCCGTCCTCCTCGGCGACGACCACAAACTTCATTCGTACTGTCCGTCCTTGCCGCGAACTTGGGGCAGGCGCGGCAGGCGCGGCAACGGTTCGGTGTCCGACTTGGACGGAGAGACCGAATCGTCGCGGAGTTGCGTCGGCGCAGGATCGGGCTCGTCTTCGTCGCGTGCCACCGGCGAATCTTCCGAACCTTCTTCCGGCTTCTTCACGTCGATCGATTTTTCCGCCACGTCCTTGTCGGGTACCAGCAAGCAGACCGCGCGCGCTTTTTCTTCGCGCGTCATCGGCACGTAGACCGTCACCTTCTGACCGGCCTTGAGCGGACGGTCGACGGGAAACTGATTGATGCGCGCCAGGTCCGCTGCGCTGAGTCCAAACTTGACGCCCACCTTTCGCAGATCGTCGCCGTGCTTGACCTGATAGGCGATGCGCTTTCGGCCTTTCTTTGCTTCGACGAAATCGAAAAACTCGCTCGATCCGCGCGTCACCACCCGCACCTGTTCGGCGTCGACCAGCACCGCTTGCGACGCATCGAAGTCAGGCGTCACCCAAACCTGCAGCACCATGTTGGAGGCCAATTTGGCGTCGGCGTCGAGGCCATTGTAGCGTGCCAGCTCTTCGCGCGATACGTGAAAGAAGCTGGCGATGTCGTACGTCGAATCGAAAGGCAGCGTGCGATAGAAGAGTCGCTTTCGCCCAGGCACCAACGCATCTTTGTTGGAAACCGCCACCATCACCGTTTCGCAAGTCGGCGCGGCCGGCATCGATCGTGAGGCCGCCTGCTCGGGAATCAGCACGGTCATGCCCGGTTTGACCTCGGTGAAGTCTTCGATGCCATTGAGCGAGCGTAAAAGCTTCTGCGAAATTCCGTAGCGGTGCGCGATCTCCTCGGAGCGCTCGCCGAAACGGACGGTGATGGTCGCCAGTGCTTCGCGGTTCTTCTCGTAGGCGACGGCGAATCGCGCACCGGTGCCGCGCGGCAGACGCGCCTGGTAGCGCTCCGGCGGCGTACGCCCGCGCCTGAGCTCGGGATTGAGCTCGGCGATGATGTTGTCTGACACCGAGAGCGCTCGGCCGATGGCGTGAAACGACATGGAGGTTGGGATCAGCTGACGGTCGTAAGTGAACGGCGGATCGATCGGGACCTCTTGATAGCCGAAGAGCGCGCGATTGCTGGCCACCAGCGCCACCGCGAACACCTTGGGTACGTAGAGCACGGTGTCCCACGGCAATCCGTCTTCGTGTTTGCACAATTCCCAGTAGTCGTTGGTGTTGTATTTCTGCATCGCCTTCGACAGCGCACCATAACCGGCATTGTAGGCGGCCAGCGCCAGTGGCCATCCACCGAAGCGCGCCTCCAGATCGGCGAAGTAGTGCGTCACTGCTTCGGTCGACTCATCCGGATTACGCCGCTCGTCGAGCCAGAAATTCGCCTTGAGTCCGTAGATGCGCCCGCCGTCGGGCATGAACTGCCAAAGACCGAGCGCGCCCGCCGACGAATGGTCGAGCGGATCGAAGCCACTCTCGATCATCGCCACGTATTCAAGCCACGCCGGCAGCTTGGCGCGCCGCAGCGTCTCTTGAATGAGCGCATGAAAACGTCCTTGCGCCCGCAGCCATGACGTCATGATCGCGCGGCCACGCCTGTCGTTCTTGTAGAAGTCGAGGTAGCGGAGCACGCGCGGCTCGAGATGCGTCGGGAGCCCATCGGGAATCTTGATCTGCGAAAGCCACGGTCGCGACTGCGCCTCGCGCGCCGAATCCTCGCTGGGAAGATTCACTTCGTCCAAGGTCGCGTGCTCGAGCGACTGGTCGAAGGCGCGCATTTCTTTGAGCGCATCCGACTCGTGCGTCTCCGGAACCGCAGTGCCGCGAACTGCGTGGCGACCGATCGGATCTTCGGGAAGCTCGTCGCCAAAGGTCAGCGTCGCGATGCAAGTTATTGAGATAAAGAGATAAAACCGCATGAAATCACGATAGTCCCGCGATCGGCAGTTCTCAAGTTTTGGACGAAACGCGCAGGATCAATTGGGTCAGTGCTTGCGAGAGCTCAAATTGCATACCGGTCACNNCACCCGCCAGAAAATCCTAATGTTCAGCCGCCCCAGACCGTAGCTACCAAGCGAGGTGAGCATGGCTGCCAAGAGCGCGCCCGCCAGAGAGAAGCCGAGCCAGTGGAAGATCGTCCAGGTGATCACCACACCGAGCAGGTTGGCACCGTCGATGACGTAGCCGCCCCACCAGTTTTTAGCTTTTGTTTCATTGCCTTGCGTATCGGCGGGAGAGGCGCGATGAATCATCTCTCCATGCAGGAGCAGGGCGACAAATAGGGTGAGGGGGCGCATCGGTCTTAGGCGGTCCGCTTGGAACATGTTATAACCAATGCACAAGGGGAAGTCATGGGACTTGGTTTTGGCGAGTTAATAGTCATCCTGCTGATCGTGGTCATCTTCGTCGGTGGGTCGAAGCTGCCCGCGCTCGGCGATGCGCTTGGCAAGAGCATTCGCAACTTCAAGAAGGCGACTCAGGGACAGGACGAAATCGACGTGTCACCCAAGAAGCCCGAGATTTCCGAAAACTCCAAAAAAGACTGACCTCCGCGATGCCCGAGACCCGCATCATCAAGCGTTACGCAAACCGAAAGTTGTACGACACGCTGCGCAGCCGCTACGTCACGCTCGATCAGATCGCCGAGATGATTCGCACCGGCGAGGACGTTCAGATCGTCGACAACAGCACCAAAGAAGATCTCACCTCGATCACGCTCACGCAGATCATCTTCGAAGAGGAAAAGAAGAAGAGCTTTCTGCCGCTGTCGGCGCTACGCAACATCATCCAGTCATCCAACGAATCGATCCATCAGATCGCCACCCAGGCGGGCGAAAAAGTTCGCGCAGTTTTTCGTCGCGAAAAAGAGGACGGCGAGGGTGGCGTCGAGGTCGAGGCGGAGGCCGGATCCGAGGCGCAGGCGGAAGAGGCCAAGGAGCATAAGGTCCGCGAGTTCTTCGAGCGCTCGCAACACACGTTCGACGAGTGGCAGAAGCGCGTCGATGACCGCATTCGTGCCGCGATGGAATCGCTTTCGCCGCTCGCTAGCTTGGAAAAAGAGATCCGCAACGTCGCCAACCGCGTGGCCGACCTCGAAAAGAAATTGGACGAGCGCTAACAGTACCAGTCGGAAAAGTGGCGGCTGCCCGTCGGGCGCTCGCACTTTATCTTTCGCTCGTCATCCTCGGTACCGCTGCGATTCACTTCATCATCTTTCGCACCCATCGTCCGCTCAAGAGCCGGCAAGATCTCGCCTTCATCCTGATGTGGGTTCCGGGTGTCGCAGCGTTTGTCTGTCGACTGATTCGACGAGAGGGAGTTCGCGACATCTCCTTTCGGGTGGGTCGTCACGGCCTCTTGAAAGCGATCGGAATGGCGATCTGTTTTCCGCTGCTGATAGGATTCATCTCCTACGGCGTCGCCTGGAGATCGGGGCTGGCGACGTGGAATCCACTCTCTGTTGTACGGCCACGCTCGGCGAAGAGCTCGGTTGGCGCGGCTACATGCTCACGCGACTCATCGACGCTGGCGTGCCGCGACTGATTTTCATCGGCGCCATCATTTGAGCGGCCTGGCACATGCCGCTCATTTTGAGCGGTCAGTATGCAACCGGTCCACACAGCGCGCTCTCCCTGTTCTTATTCTTCGTACAGATCGTGGCGTCGTCTTACCTGATTGGCTACGTTCGATTGAAGACGGGCAGCATTTGGCCGGCGGTGTGGGCGCACGCACTTTGGAACACCGTGATTCAGGGGGTCTTCGACGCGTGCACCAAGGGCGTATCGAACTGGGTGGGCGAATCGGGCATGCTGACCGCGATTGGTGCGCTTTCGCTGGCGCTCTTGCTGGTGCGAGGGCGATGGTCTGACTTCAGACGGTCGCCCTCGGCCGCGCCCGAGCCACTTCCATGTCGACTTTGAGTGACCTCTTCGAGTAGCCGGTAGGCGGCACCGATGGTGAGGCTGCGTTTTTTGAGCTCGTTCGATCCCACTGATGGTTAAACGTGCGAGCTGGGACGAATATTTCCCGCGAGATGAAAATAATTTAAAAAATCAGAGAGCCGGCGAATGACATCTGCAGCTGTCCGTGGGATCGATCGACCACCTTGGTGCTGCTGCCGGCGCCGCAACTTCCGCCGGTGTCATTGCAAAGCGTATAGGCGAGCTCGCCGCTGAGCCCAAAGATTCCGTAGACCAAGCGAAATCCGGTGAACAGTCGCCAGCGCACGATGGCGTCGAGTTGCGGAAAGACCGCGTTCGAAACGAGGTCGTTCATCATCGGATTTTGCGCTTTGAACGCGTCGATGCCGGGGGTGGTATCGATGACCTGACTGCCGGTGAGCGTCACCAGCGGATTGAAGCCGACATAGGGATCGATCTTCACCTTGCCGCCCAGGCCGAACGATTTCGAGACGGTGAGATCGAACGACAAGATGGTCATGTCCATCTGCGACGAGCCAAATACGCGCGCGACCGCAGCTCTGAGCGCGAACGAGGGCAGCGGCCAATCGTGAAAACCTTCGTGAATGGCGAATTTGGCGTAGAGCTGCATGGCATACAGGCTCGAATCGAAAAACTTGGTACCGCCCGCGCCGATCTCGAACGAAGGCGCGGGAAGCCAAATTCCTTTGCGCGCGAATACGGTCAGCGATGGCACGTAGTCGGCCGTGGGATTCGATGCGCCCTTTTGCCAGAAATCGGATTGGCGAGAGATCTGCGTGAACGTGGTTTCGACTGAGAGTTGAAATCCCGACCAGCCGAGCGAATCGGCCGGCGTCATTAATGTAGGCGCCAAGATCACGCTCATCTCGGACATGAGGCTGCGATAGGCCGTGATCTGTTGCGTGGTGGGAACCACCGGCTGACCGATGGCGGTCGGTGGGCCGATCAGCTTTTCCAGCGCCGGATCGTAGGCGTCCGCGCGCACCTGTGCGGCTGACGCACAGAGCACGAGCACTAAGGTGGCGAGCCGACGCATCTCCGTGTCGAAGCTACCGCCCCATTCTCTCGGGTGTCAAGGCGACAGGAAAATATTTCCGAATAGGGTTAGATTTGCAGCCATGTCGTACGCAGAGATTCTTTATGAGACGAGGGGGCCGGTTGCGCGCATCACGCTCAACAAGCCCGACAAACGCAATCCGATCGGTCCGGTCACCATCGGCGAATTGCTGCACGCGATCGACGCCGCCAAGCGCGACGACGCCGTGCGCGTGTTGGTGATCACCGGCGCCGGAAAGGTGTTTTCCGCCGGCGGAGATTTGAGCTCGTTCTTGGAGAAGAAAGGTGCGCGGCCGCTCGAGGCGATGGCCGGGCCGCTTTCGATCCCGGGCACTTATGTCGATCTGAATTTGGCGCTCGCCCGACTGGGCAAGCCTTCGATCGCGATGGTAAACGGACACGCGCTCGCCGGTGGGCTTGGTTTGGTGGTGGCTTGTCAGGTGGCGATCGCGGCGGAGGACGCGCAGCTCGGCACGCCGGAGATCAATGTTGGACTTTGGCCGATGATGATCATGTCGACCATCTTTCGCAACGTGCCGCGCAAGCAAGGCCTCGAGCTAATATTGACCGGCGACCGAATTTCGGCTGCGCAGGCGGAAAAAATTGGACTCATCACGCGAGCGGTGCCGCGCGAAAAGCTGGAGACGGAAGTCGACGCACTGGCCGAAAAATTGGCGCAAAAATCACCGCTGATCATGAAGATGGGCCTCGCCGCATTCGACGCGCTGCAAGATCGGGATCTCGAAGCCAACCTGCGCGCACTCGAGGCGCGGCTCGCCGAAGTGATTGCTACCGAAGATGCACGCGAAGGCCTCTCCGCCTTCCTGGAAAAACGCCCGCCCGCCTGGAAAGGCCGCTAAAAAAAGAATCAGAGGTCACTCTCTACCCATCCAGTTCCTTGAAACTCCAAACCTATTTAGGGTAACCGCGCGAATTGACAGTACGATTCGTCAGAGTCCATGGTCGAGACGAAACGCGCGGTTAGGTCGAAAAGAACATTGTAAATAGTGACTTAGCGGATAGGAGCGTGTGCCGAGATCTTGGGAACAAAAGATGGGGGTCGTGCGTAATACAGACGATGCATTCGCCACTTGTTTCGTTCTCGCAAGTTTCGCTGACATACGACGGACGGAGACAGGCGGTCGACCAGATCTCGTTCGAGATCGCCGGTAGCAGCATCTTCGCGCTCATCGGGCCGAACGGTGCGGGCAAGACCTCCACCATGCGCATGCTCGCCACGCTTGCTGAGCCGACCTCCGGGAGCGTGATGGTGGACGGCCTGGACGTGGCGCACGATCAAGAGGGCGTGCGCCGGCGCATCGGACATCTTCCCGATCACTTCGCCATGTATGATCAGATGACGCCGCTCGAGTACCTAGAATTTTTCGCGCGACTCCATGACGTTCCATTTCGTCAGACAAAAGAGCGAATCGATCAGCTGCTGTCTGAGTTCGATCTCGATCAAAAGCGCAGCCACCAAATCCGCACGCTCTCGCGCGGAATGCGGCAGCGACTGGGGATCGCCAAAACGCTCATCCACGCGCCCAAGCTTTTGATCCTCGACGAGCCGGCTTCGGCACTCGATCCCGGCGCGCGGGCGCGCTTGAAAGACGCGCTACGGCGACTCCGAAAGCGCGGACTTTCGATTTTAATCTCGTCGCACATCTTGCCCGATCTCGCCGATTTGGCCGACACCGTCGGCATTATGGAGAGCGGCAAGATGGTCTTCACCGGGCCGGTCGAATCACTCGAGCAGTCCCTGCAGACGAGCAGCGCGGTCTACGTGATCAAGCTGAGCGGTCGAGTCGATCAAGCTCTGCGCGTGTTCGACGATTTTGGTTCGCGGATCGGCCGCGTCGAAACTTGCGGCGCCGGGCGATTCGACGTCGAGGTGACCGGCGGTAATGAGACGGTCTCCGATCTGGTGGAGCAGCTGGTCTTGCGCGGCGTGCGCGTTAGTCATGTGGCGGCGCGCGAATCGACGCTGGAAGCGATCTATCGAGCGAGTGCCGCAAGTGCGGTGGCGTAATAGCAAAAGCGAGGAGAATCGATGACCGGCGCGTTCAATGCATTTCTATTTCGCAGTTTACGTTCGCCGCGGACCGCGGTGCCGGCGCGAATCGTCTATTCGTCGCTGATCACACTGGCACTTTTTCTCCTCGCCAAGCTTACCACGCCGTCTCCGGAGAAAGACGCATGGGTTCACTACACCGTGGCCGGAATGACCGACGTCTTTTGCGTCATTGCCGTTGGATTCATCGTGTTCATCATCGCGCCAGCGCAGATCGCCGCGCAGATAGCCAGTGAACGGCGGCACGGAACGCTCGATCAGATTCGCGCCACGCCGATTTCACCGACCGCGTTCGTGATGGGAATTCTCGTCGGCGCACCGGCCGGTCTCTATCTTCTTTGCGCCGTTCCGTTCGCCTATCACGCGCTGGCGGGGATCACTGGAACGATTCCGATGTCTGCGTTCGTTCAGAGCACGATGATGCTTCTCGTCGGTGGTCTGTGGTCGAGCTTGATCGCGCTCGCACTTTCGCTTTCACCACAAAAAGACAGTGTCAGTCCGCTCGCCGCACTGGCGGTGGTGGGCATTCTCGGCATGAGCAGCATGTTCTTTTTCTTCGCGGGTAGCAGTGAAGCAGCCAGTTGGGCCTTCATGCATCCAGTGGGAGGCCTCTCCTCGGCACTCACCCATCCGGAAGGATTATGGCATCGGCTGCTGTATAGCCAGTACAGGGTGGAAGCGGACTCGGCATCTCTCACGTCACCGAATTTCATCCCACTACTATCGGTGATCAGCGCGCTGGTTTGGATCGGAATTCTGTTGCGCGCCTGCGCCCGCAAAATCGCATCACCGGAAAGGCCGCTTTTGTCCAAGACGCAGGCGGTGGCGATCTTTTCGCTGGTCGCCTCCGAAATCGCGGTTCCGTTGTGGGGCCGGGGAATGGTCGATTCAGTCCTATGCCTGAGCGTCGTCGTACTGCCACTGGTCGCATTTTTGATGATGCTGTCGGCGCCGAGCCAGGAAGCTTGGGCGATGGCAGTTCGGCGTCGCGCAGATCGATCGATCTTCTCCGACGCGGCCACTCCGCACGGAGCGGCGCTCATCATGCTCGGCGTCTTGTCGGCGCTATCGATCCCGTTTGGACATTCGTTGCTGGAACAGGTTCCGTCGCTGATTTGGCTGAGCGCGACGCTTTTGACCTTGCCGATCTACGTCACTTTCGCGACCACCGTCCTCCAAACCAGCGGTGCTCGCGTGGCGTTCGCTGTGGCAATGCTAGTTCACCTGACCATGCAGGTGGCAGCCGCAACGCTTTCGGCGCGAGCACGCGTGAACGTGGTCGATACCGGCTTCGTTCAATTCTCCTTCGCCATTGGCGTGCTGGTCCCGGTTGCCATTGTCAGACTTCAAACGCTCGCTCGTCGCAAGGTCCTCGCACTGGCTTGAGCGTCTCCCGATAGACAAAAGACGCGCCGTGACTAGAACCAAGGGAAACATAGAGGAGATCTCCTATAAAGAACCTTTGGTTGCTCGCTTTGTCCATCGCTTCTGCGTCCGCGTTTGCGGAGGAGAAGATCCAAACCGCCGAGAAGCCGGTCGCCTTCGTCGATCAGCAGTTCGTCACCAACGCCGGATCGGGTGGGCTCACCGAGGTCATGATCGCCAAGCTCGCGCTGGAAAAATCGCACAGCGAAGAGGTCAAGACATTCGCGCAAAAGATGGTCGAGGATCATTCGTCTGCCAACAACGATCTCTCCGCCATCGCGCACAACGAAGGCATGAAGATGCCCACCATGCTCGACAAAAAAGGGCAGAAGCTCCATGACAAGCTCGCCAAGCTGGACGGTGACAAGTTCGATCAAGAGTTCATGACGACGATGTGCAAGGACCACGACGCCACCGTCGAAGAATTTGAAAAGGCCTCNNTGGCGCACACGATCGGCATGAAGAAGGATTAGACCTCGCCGTTGCTCCCCAAAGCAGGTAAAGATCGGGCGTGACCGACCGCATCGAGACCTTCCTCGGCATTCGCTATCTCCGCTATCACCGATCGAGCCCGACCGTTGCGCGCCTGACGATCTTCTTTTTTCTTCTGTCACTGACCGCGGTCATCGCGACCTCGGCGCTGCACAAAGATCTCACCTTCGTCGCCGTCAGCCTGCCCATCGAAGTCCTATTCATCGTTTTTCTGCTGCTCAATTTCTTCTCGGTGTTTACCACCGTGTCGATTGTCGGAGTCATTCTGGGGGTGGCCGCGCTTACGGTGGTCTTGTCGGTCACCTCTGGATTTCAAGAGGTCTTTCGCGCCAAGGTGCTCGGCGTCAACGCCCACGTCACGGTGCTCAAGTACGGCATCGATTTTTCCGAGTATCCCGAGGTGATGAAAAAGTTGGAGAAGATGCCGCACGTGAAGGCGGTGTCGCCGTTCGTCTTCGAAGAGATGATGCTGGCGCACGGATCGTCGCTGTCGGGCGTGCTGGTGAAAGGAATCGATCCCGCCGCTTCGGCGAAGGTGCTCGATCTGGAAAAGCAGCTCGAGTCGGGGAAGATGGGTGATCTCGAAGTACTGGCACCGGCGAGCGGCGGTGACAAACCTATTCCGGGGATTTTTCTCGGCCATGAGCTGCAAAAAAAATTAAAGGTGAAGCTGGGCGACGCCGTGCGCTTGGTGATGCCTAAGCCGAATCTGGATCCCATGGCGTGGGCGCCGGCGGGCGGCGGGGAAGCGTCGAACGGTCCCACCTCGCGCGACTTTCGATTGGTCGGCGTTTTTCACGCCGGCTTCGACGAGTACGATCGCCATCTTGCCTACCTGAGCCTGAAGAGCGCGCAGGCATTTTCGCCGAGTGGCGACGTGGTCACCGGCGTCGAGATGCGCATCGACGACCTCGATCACACCACGGAAATTTGCGACGACATCTCCGAACGGCTGGGCGGATCGCCCTATCGCGTGCTCGGATGGGAAGAGCTCAATCACAATTTGTTCGAAGCGCTGCGCCTACAGAAGATTGCGCTCCTGATTTTTCTCACGCTGATTATTTTGGTGGCGGCGTTCAACATCGTCGCCGCGCTCACCATGATGGTCATCGACAAAACCAAAGAGGTGGCGATTTTGAAGTCGATGGGCATGCGATCGAGCGGTGCCGCGCGCATGTTTCAGGTGGTCGGCCTCACCATCGGCGCCGTCGGAACCACAGCCGGCGTCGGTCTCGGGCTCTTCATCTGCTTCGCCGTGCGACACTTCGGATATCAGCTCGACCCGAACGTCTATTTGATCGAGCACCTGCCCGTGCGCGTGAGCATCTCCGAGATCGCGCTCACCTGCGGCATCACCATCGGCATCTGCTTCCTAGCCACGCTCTATCCCGCG
>PLXG01000101.1 GCA_003153195.1 Myxococcales bacterium | reverse complement strand
GTGATGCGATAGAGCCAGGTGGTGATCTGGGCGTCGCCGCGAAAGCTCGGCAAAAGGACATGTACCTTGGCAAACACATCCTGCACGAGATCTTCGACGTCTAGAAATGGCCCGGCCAGACGCGCGACCCAGCGAGTGACCTGGGACGCGTGCGCACGAAACAGCGCTCCGGAATCGCGCGGGATCTCGGCCTTTGGAAGCTCGGGGATGGGGCAAGGCTCGGATCGCACGGTACTCACTTGTTTCCTGAAGGTCGTCCGACCTTTCATCAAAATGTTCCGAATGCCACGCCGGCAGTGAAAAATGCCTCGATTCGAGGGAGATCCGCAAGTCCGGCGACGCCCAAGGCACGCACCTGTTCCGGACGGGGCCAGCCGGTCAGTGAAATGCCCAGGGTCGGCGCGCTGGCGCCAATGCGCACGCCGGCTTGAATGCCGGCGGACAGCCCCGGTTCGAACCCGAAGGTCGCCGCATTCTGACTAAACCCGCTGCCCTCCGTGCGAAGCAACGCAAAGATCACATTCGCGTGAAGATCGATCATGAAACGCCCTGGCGCGAAGCGCACCAATGGACCGAGGCCGGCGCCAATGCGGGTCCACGCGACCTGTCCGGCACCCAGCGGTTCGGTCCGATTTCCAGTGCCGAATACCGAGATGCGACCGGCCCACCGACTCTTCCGTCGCGTGAACACTGCGTAACCAAGCCCACCTGGCGCAAAAGATGCGCCGGAGAGCGCGCCTAAAAACTGAGCCCCCACCTCGAAAACCAACGGTGACAAATGTTGGGCGCTCTTTTGGTCGACGACCATCGAGGCAACTGGAACAAATCTCGGCGCCGGAACCGGACCCGCACGCAACTCACCGGTCCAGGCGGCGATGACGGCCGCCGCGGCAATCGCACGCACGTCGCAGGGCGCAACTCCGTCGAACTTTCGCTGTGCGACCACCGTACCGTCGGATCTTTTCAGGGTCAGCGAAAGTACCGCACCGCTCTCGCTCAACTCCGCCGAGAAGTCGCTATCCGGAGACGGCTCTCCCAGGAGCGCGCGAAGCTCAGCGGACACGGCTTCGGCGGTTGGACACGCCGTCGCGCTCTGTACCCGCACCAGCCCCAGGAACATTCTCAACATCCAAAATGAAATCGTCGTCACCCGAGCAGCACCCAGGCATTAGGTGCGCCAGTTCGGGGTCACCTTTCAATTACTTTCGACCGCTCGGTCTGCACACTCGCCATCAACTGAGCATTGAACGCCGATCCAATCGGCGAAGCGCCGCGATCCCGCCTGACGCGAACGCGAGCAGAACAAGCGGCACCATCGGCAAAAGCGGCTTCACGTCCTCCAGTTTCGGCACTTCATTGGGTAGCGCATTTACTTCCGCAAATGCGCGTTTGCCGAGCTCAGTCGTGGGCAGATGTTCCGCTTTCAGCCGCATCACGATGTCGTGGAATTGTTGGGAGCGAAGTCGGCTCGCAGCCTCGCGCTCGGCGAGTCTCTGCATATTTATAGGATAGGCGAAGTCGCGATCACCGGTCCACGCCTGCTCGAGCCGGCCAAGACCTACGTGTGTGGCGAGGGCGACACCGAGCGTCAGACCGGCGAAGACAATGCGCCGCAAGAAGGTACGTGACGGGAGTTGTGCTTCTTGCAACACGCAATACGGCCGCATGACCAGGTAGCTGACCATCGGTGCCATGGCCAGAAACGGAATCCAAAGGCCCTGTTCGCGTGGGTCAGAAAAAATCGCAAATCGCTTTTCCAACAACAACGCCATCGAGGTTGGGTCACCCCATCCAAAGTAGAGTCCGCAGGTGAGATAAAAGATGGCGCCGAGAATCCAGATCTCACCGGCGAGCGTTACGGCCAGTTGCAATATGGGTCTCTGAATACGCGTGGCCCAGAGCAGGACGAGGCTGCCGAAAATGAGATCGAGCGAGATGCCACCGCCCTGCACGACAAAAGCCCGCCACCAGCTGGTGTCGGCAAGATGGAAATTTACCGCGCCACCTTCGAAGAAGGTTAGGTGAATTCCTTCGCACTTCGCGCCAACCAACACGGCCAAGAGCGCATGTCCCAGCAGCTCATGAGTCAGCACTGTGATGCGCGTGACAATCGAGAACAGCACTTGAAGAAGTAAACCGAACCTTAAGAGCGATCGAAGAACTGGCCAATCCATACGCTGGATAACGATGCCGGGCGCAACCTATTCCGAGTAACTAGCGGGTTTTGACAATTGCCACCCGTCGCCGACGGGAGGCGAGAGCGAAAAGCGAAAGCAGCGCGAGGGCGAGCTCGGCTGACGTAGTGGATGGTGTCCCGCCGAGCGAGCAGCCGGTCGACGGCGCGGCGCCGGTTTGCGGGCCGATGCCGTCAGCTTTGGCGGAGTCGAGAGAGAGCGCGACCTGCAGCGGTCGCTCTTCGCCGCAATCGTTCAAATGGGTCAGACGAATCACGTACGACCCGTCGTCGAGCGGCGTAACTTCGTTGGTGAGAAGCGGCACGCGCACCGGCGAGAAGTTCCGATTTCCGCCGCCGTCGGCCTGCGCCAAATAGCGAACCAGCTGGCCATTCACCTGAATCTTCAAACCCTCATCCATCTGATTGACGGTGAGCGCGAGAACATTTCCACCATAGGTATTGGTGCGAGGAATTTTCACGCGCGTCTCGAAGACCGAGAAGCTGCCCATCTTGCCGCACTCGGTGATGGTCTCGCCCGAGCCCGAAAGTGAGATCGACGAAGTGGTGGCGAACGGCTGGTAGTCGCTCTGCGGTGCCACCATGCCGGCCTCGTTGAACCAGAGGAACTCCGAGCTCTCGCCCGCGGTCGCACCTTCGGTCGGTAAATCGACCGTGCCGCCGCCCGATACCGTGTTCCACGACTGAATCTGTGCCACATCGGCGTCGTCGGTGAGGGTCACCGATGGATAGCAGCAGCCGGCGGTAGCGGTGAGCCCTCTTGGGCAGACATTTCCCGGTGCTGGCGCGATCGCGCACAACGCATTGCCACATGCGTCGAGCTGACCTGCGTTCGGATCGGGCGTCTGCGGCGCCGCAGCGGTACATCCGAAATCGGAAAGCTGGACCGCGCCTTTGGGATCGAGCGTGTGCGAAAACGCGGCCGCATCTTTTGGCAGCCGCAGCTTTTCTTGAAAGTAGAGCTCGGCTAGATCGGAGCCGCTGGCCAAGCTGTCGTCGCCATGCGTGCAGGCATCGGCCGCCGCTTTGAGGCTGACCTCGACGAGGTTGGAGTTGAGCGTGCCCAGCCAAAGCTTGTCCGCCGCCGAGCCGAGCAGCGTGTCGGTGTTGTTGGGATCGATCAGCATCAGCTTCTGCGCCACCATCGCCTGACACATCGACTGATTCGAGACATAGACGCGGCGCGGATCGCTGTCGTCGGAAGATTCGAGCACGCGCGCCGGCAACGGATCGGCGCCACACTCGGCGGCCGAGATGATCTGTCCAAGGCTCATGCGCGCAAGTCGCATGGTGAAGCTCGACTGAACGTTGTCGGCCTGATCGGGAATCTGCGTTCCTTCGGCGGTGTGCATCTCCGAGTGATCGCCCCAGAATGTATCTTGCGCGTAGTACGAGTTCGCCATTTTGGCGCCGTTGGTGTTCAGGTAGTCGTGAATGTGCATGCGCACCGGAATGCCGGTGAGCGCGATCGCCGACTGACTCCAAGTGTTGTCATAGCGCCCGGGTGGATTCCAGGCGTGGCCCGCCGCCGTCGAGTCGGTGAGGTGATGCTGCGACCAGGCTTCGAGCGTGTACGCAGCTGTCTGACAAGATGCTTGGTGGTTGTAGCGATAGGTGCTCGCCGCCACCAACGCCAGCTGGTGATAGTACTTGTACTGATCGAGCGCAAAATCGCCGAAGTGATTGTTGTTGAAGGTCTCGGCGTCGATGCAATCGGCCTGTGCGCGCTGACCCTTGAGCGAATCGGGCTCATTGGCCCATAGCTGATCGTCCCAGCCATTCGTTCCCAGTCCCGCTTCTTCCCACATAGTCGAGCAGGCCAAATCGCCGGCCACCGGTTGCGTCTTCAAAAACTTGGTCATGCTGCGCGCGAAGTCCGGCGCTGAAACCCAGTGCCCAAAATTTTGTGGACCGTTTTGCATCGCCAAGACCGGAACGCCTTGCTTGAAGACCTGCTGCGCAAATGGATCGGAGATGTGATTTCCGAACGCGATGTGCTCCGGCGTATCCCAGGCATGGCTGGAATTGGCGAACAGGAGCAGCGAGGCGACCACCGCGGACGATTTGACCAGAAGGTTATTACGGCGCATAGGCCCTCAACGAAGCAATTCGCCGGCCAATTATAAGTATCTATAATTGCATAGCATTATTGCGAATGAGGTCACGTTACCCCAGCGATCTTGGCAACCCAACTCGCCAGTGGGCCCGTCGGTGAGACTGCGACTGCGGCAGGTAACTGTCCTTCGCCCATCACCGTGCATTACACTTTGCGGCGCTCGAACGGAGGGTCCATGTCGCGGTTCGCACTGTTCGGATTGATGATGTTCAGCATCTCTCGCGCTGCCTACGCGGCGCCGCCCGCTTGCGCCTCGCTTTCGAATCCGATCTATGTGCAGGCCGATGACACGCAGACCGAGTTGGTGACCCGCATGGGACGTGCGCTTCGCGACAACACCAACAATCCGATCACGTTGGTTTACGTGACGTCCAACTCTTGCGCGAACGTTCAGGCGTTCGAGGCGAGCACGCCCATCACCAGCAACCTGAGCTTCGTTCCCTCGACGGCGGAATCTCCGAACTGGACGCCCGCGTCGACGTCGAATAGCTGTACACCGCCAGTGGGCGGCGTGGTGCCTGATGTGGTGAGCACCTCGATCTTTCGCAGCACCTGCACTTCGCAAGCGCTCCCTTCGACGGTGCACTCGACGCAAGGACCGATCGAGCCTTACCTGATAGTGGTTCCACAGATGTCGCTGCAAACCGCGATCACCTACGAGGAGGCCTATTTCGTTTTCGGTTTTGGCGAAGGCGGCATGGTCACGCCGTGGGAAGATGAGTCGGAGATCTTCATTCGCCCGGCGAGCTCCAGCGTGATGCTCTCTTGGGCGGCCAACATCGGTGTCCCGGTGAACAAGTGGAAGGGAACGCCGAGCTCGAATTCGAGCGCGCTCATCGCCTCGTTACAAAGTGCGGCGGTGGCGGAAAAGGCCGTCGGCATCATCGACACCGCGACTTACGAGTCGAATCGCAGCGTGCTCAACGCGCTGGCCTTTCGTACGCTCGGACAGTACGCCGCTTACTATCCCGATTCGACGTCGGGGCTGACGGACAAACAGAACGTACGCGACGGTCACTACACGGTTTGGTCGCCGACCTTTTGGTTCGATCGCATAGACGGCGGTGGTGTTCCGGTCAGCGCCAACGCCCGCTACTTCGTCGATCTCGTCGCTGGCAACACCGTGGCGCCCGAAGCTAATTTCAGCGTGATCGACATCATCGCCGCGGTCAGGTTGATCCCCGATTGCGCCATGAACGTGAGCCGAGTGACCGAAGGCGGCCCGCTTTCTCTCTATGCGCCGACCCAGAGTTGCGGATGCAAATACGACAGCATCGTCGGTATTTCATCTTGTCAGACATGCTCGGCCAGCTGCAGCTCCGGCGTTTGCCGTGACGGCTTCTGCGAGGTGCGATGATGAGGCGCCTCGCAGTCTTGGCGACCTTGGCTGTGATCGCGAGCGGCTGCAGCTCGAGCAGCAAGCCTTCCGCGGATGCCTCGGCGGTGGTGAGCGACGGAGGCGACATGGATGTCGACGGCGGCGAGATCGTCGACGGCGGCGCGGACGCCTCTTGCTTCGATAGTCCGACCACTTACTTACAGATCATCAACGCTTGCACCGACGCCGAAAAGATCTACAAGGATTCGCACCCGCCGCTGCTCAACGCCGACGGAACACTGCCGGCCCTGCCACAATAAGAGCGGGCCGTCAAAACCTGTGACGAGCCCGGCGAAGCGAGGAGCCTCGGCTGCAAGGCGCGACGACTGCGAATACCNNTTGAAAAACTAAATCGAGGGGCGCGCGGACTGGGAGTGGACGAACTCGGCCAACGCATCGATTGACGCCAGCACTCGCTTAGCGATCTGCTCGTCAGGGATGGTCACCTGATAGCGGCGCTCGATCGCCACTGCCAGCTCCAGTACGTCCACCGAATCGAGCCCCACGCCTTCTTGAAAAAGCGGCGTGTCATAGGCGATTCCATCGGGCAGAAGATGCTCGAGATGACAGCTGTCGATCACCAATTGCCTCAGCTCTTGCTTCAGTTGTTCCATCGATTTCCGACCGCAGATTCCACCCAAAAGCGCGCGAATGAAAGCAGAAACTTCCCATTTGGCAATTGGGCGGTTCCCCCTCTATTGTGAGTCGGTGAGCATTCGCGCGTTCCCTTGGATGGGCCTGGTTTTCGCGAGCGCCTTTATCAGCATGTTCGCCTCTATCGCCCGCTGCGCGCTGGGCGGCTCTCCGTCGGGTTGGTGGTTTTTGGGCAGCGCACTGGCCCTACTGATCTCGCTCGGATTCGGAATCTTTTTCATGAGCGCCGGACTTTTCGCGCGGCCGATCATCGGCGCCCAGGTGAGCTCGAGTGGAAACCGATTGGCGCTCACCTTCGACGATGGACCGAACGACCGCGAAACGCCGGCGGTGTTGGAGCTGCTCGAATCGCGCGGACATCGCGCCACCTTCTTCGTCATCGGCGAGCGAGCGGCAGCCGCCACCACGCTATTGTCTGACATGGTTAGACGTGGTCACGCGCTCGGCAATCACTCCTATCGTCACTCTTGGGCGACTGCGTTCATGCCGGCTGGGCGTTTGGCCGCCGAGCTCGAGCGCGCGCAAGCGGTATTGGCACAGGCGGGCACCACCTCGCGGTGGTTTCGGCCGCCGGCAGGAGTACTTTCACCGCGAGTGGTCGACGCAGCCAAGCGGGCGAGACTAGAGCTCGTTGGTTGGACGAGAAGCGCCCGAGACGGCGTAGCCACCGATATCGATCGCGCGGTAAGGCGGCTGGCCAATGCGGCTCGACCTGGCGTGATCTTGGTTCTTCATGATGGAGCCGAGCAATCCAATCGTCAGCCCATTGCCCAGGCAGTGCTGAAACAATTGCTGCCCATCCTCGACGCCAAGGGTCTGGTGAGCGTGACGCTCGATCAGCTGCTCTCGCCGGGCGACCGCCAGAAATCGTAAAAGTTGAACCACTGGTCTGGGTATCGTCGAACGTAGTCTTCGTAGACCGCTACTACCTTATGCATGGCCGCTGAAATATCGGCATCGCGATCGCGGGTTTTCGGAACCTCGATCGGCTTTTCGTAGTGGATGGTCACCCGCTTGCGATCGGGCGTGGGAGAGATCGCAAACACGGGAATGATGGGACACTGCGCAGTGCGGGCCAGCATCGCCGGCCCGACGGGAAACGGCGCCAGACGTCCGCAGAATGGAATCATCACGTGCGCGCCACCTGGATGGCGGTCGAGCTGCATGCCCACGATCTCTCTTCGCTCTAGAACCCGATGGAGCTCGAGAAGCGCGAACGGAGATCGCGTCGTATAGACGACGCGAAATTTCGAGCGAAATTGCTTTTCGAACTCAGAGACCTGCGCGTTTGGCTCCTCGGCCATCGCCATAGTCATCGCCGGCAGCGCCACTCCAGTGCCGCGCTCGATCAGAAACGGCATCAGCTGCCACGCCCCCAAATGTCCGGTCACCGCGACCACGCCGCGACCACCCTCGATCACGCGCAGAACATTTTCGCGCCCTTGAAAGTCGACCTCGACCGGAAGTCCCTGACCAAGGTGAAGCGCATACATATTGGTGAGCGTCTGAGCGTAGTTGACGAACAGCCGAAATGTCCGCCACTGCTCGCCGAACGGATTGGCGGGCCCCAAGATCTGTTCGAGGTTTCGTTCCGCGCGGTGGCGAGCGTCGGACAAAAATGCGAAAAAGAATCCTGCCCAAAATGGCATCGAGACGCGCTGGATCGGCTGCGGAATGTTGCGAATTCCACCGACGAAGAGCCGGCGAAAGAAGGGGCCCTCAAAGCGGTGGCGAAACGACCGCCCTGGGGTTTGCTCCATCTCCTACCGAGTATCACATACTTTTAATTGGCAAGGGTGACCACGCGATAGCAGCCGCTGGTGTAGCCGTCGGGGAGCGACAAGTCAGATTGAACCAAGCCGTCCTCGTTAGGGAGTCCCTAGAGGCCCACCATCTTGGCGCTCACGTCCCATAGTCGCGCGCCGAGCGCGGTATCTTGCGCCAGCTTGGCGGGCGACACAGCTCGCTTCTTTTCGAAGTAGCGCCCGGTCACTCCGTCGAGCTCCGGGCTGGCGGCCAGCTGAACGATCGTTTGTCCGCCCTCTTCGGCGCTCAAGAAAAATGGCTTGAGCAAAACTGAAATGATCGGCTTGGCCCAACCGGGCGCGCCCGACCAAATGTTGGTATCGACGGCGCCCGGATGCAGACTGTTCGAGGTCACGCCGGTGCCGGTGAGTCGGCGCCCGAGCTCGCTTGCAAACAGCACATTGGCCAGCTTGGAGCGGGCGTAGGCGCCCATGATGCTGTAGCCGCGCTCGAATCCCAAATCGTCGAAGTCCATCGTTCCCCGTCGGTGTCCGACCGACGCGACGGTGACGATTCTGGCCGGCGCGCTTTTTACGATTCTCTCGAGGAGCAAGTTGGTGAGAAGAAAATATCCCAGGTGATTGACGGCGAAGGTCGCCTCGATACCGTCCTCAGTGACTCTTCGCGTCTTGTTCACACCGCCGGCGTTGTTGATCAAGACGTCGAGGCGATCGTGCCGCTCCAGGAAATCTTTGGCGAGCGCTCGAATCGATTTTTGCGAAGAGAAGTCGCACAGCAGAAATGAAACCTCTTTGCCGGCGGCGGATGCCACTTGATCACGCGCCGAGGCCGAGCGATTGGGATCTCGGCCCACCAAGACCACGTCGGCGCCCATACGCGCCAGCTCGATGGCAGAAGCCAACCCGATTCCACTCGTCGCTCCAGTGACGAGAACCTTCTTGTCGCGAATATTCCATTCCATCGGTGGATCCTACAGCAACGTGCTATCGGAATGCTCTAGATGCTTGGCGCGGACTCAGCGAAGGAGCTCGGCCATCTTGCGCATGGCTTGCGCGCGGTGTGAGATGCGGTTCTTCTCTTCCATGCTGAGTTCGGCCATGCTGCGCACGTCGCCGGCGACGAGAAATAGCGGATCGTAGCCGAATCCGTTTTCGCCTCGCGGTGCGCGCAAAATGCTTCCTTCCAAGCGCCCGTCGGCGTGGATCTCGCGACCGTGCACCAGATCGACGAACGCCAGCGCACAGCGAAAACGCGCGGTGCGGCGCTGGTCTGGAATGTCAGACAATTCAATCAACAACTTTCGATTGTTGGCCAAATCATCATGTCCCACACCACCGGCGAATCGCGCCGACAGTACGCCAGGTGCACCGCCCAGCGCATCGACCTCGAGGCCGCTGTCATCGGCGAGCGCCGGCATCTGGGAAGCCGCAGCCGCCGCGCGCGCTTTTTTCAGCGCGTTGCCTTCGAAGGTGGGCGCGTCTTCCTCGACCTCGTGAGCGATCCCCACGTCGGCGGGCGACAAGACCTGGATGCCGAGCGACTGCACAATGGCGCCGAGCTCGCGAAGCTTCCCTCGGTTGGTGGTGGAAAAGAGCAGCTTCACGGACGGGCGGCGGCCAGGGCTTCACGCTGAGCGGCGAGCAATGTGCGAATCCCGCCCGAGGCGATGTCGATGAGTGCGTCGAGCTGCTTGCGATCCATTCCGGGCGAGCCCTGCTCGGCGGTGCCTTGCACCTCGATCAGCCGATCTTTTTCGGTCATCACAATGTTCATGTCGACCTCGGCGATCGAGTCCTCAGCGTAAGGCAGATCGAGCCGCGCCTCTCCGGCGATGATTCCCACTGAGACCGCCGCCACCGCCGAGGCAATCGGCGATTCGCTGAGCTTTCCCTTGGCGACCAGCCGCCGGCAGGCCAGCGCCAGCGCGACAAATCCACCGGTGATCGACGCGGTGCGCGTGCCACCGTCGGCCTGCAGCACGTCGCAGTCGATGGTGATCGAGCGCTGCCCCAGCTTCTTGAGATCGATCGCGGCGCGGAGAGACCGTCCGATCAGTCGTTCGATCTCTTTGGCGCGACCGCCGCCGTTCCGGCCCGAGCGCGTCGTGGTGGCGCGTGGCAGCATGGCGTACTCGGCGGTAACCCAGCCTTGACCCGAATCTTTGAGAAACGGCGGAACCTTCTCTTCCACCGAGGCGGTGCAAACCACCCAAGTATCTCCGGCGCGGATGATGACCGAGCCTTCCGGATCTTTTAGATAGTCAGGGGTGATGGTGAGCGGTCGGAGCTGGTCGGGTCGTCTTCCGTCGGGACGCATGGGCGCAACCATGCCGGCTCGGCGCGCGGCCGTCAATACTGCGCGCCTCACCGCGACCATGAACCAGCAGAGGCGGGAGCCGCAACGGGGCGACATCGCGCGGCGCGGTGGTCGTGACTCGAGTCAGCTCGCCCCTCTCTTCGGGCGCTGCTGCCAACTGTTCCGGTGACACGAACAGCATGATCGAGAGGGTCGAGGCCGAGATCAGCAGACGCTCTTTGAGGAAGCTCACCATGGTAGGTAAATGTAGGATAACATGCTACCATCACTTTTTGCAATGATTTTCAGATCTCATTGAAAGTTCGGCGTGTTAAAACGATCTTGCTTTGACGCCAGCTCACAGCGAACGGTCCGATTCGAGCCTTTCGCCCCGCCCATCTCTGCTGGCGACCTTGGCCATCGTCGCGGCTATTGAGCTGGTCTTTTACCGCGTGGTGACCCGACTAGTTCGCCTCGATCCGCTGGGCCCGGGCGGGCGCTGGCTGCGAATCTTGGAGGACATCGGCCTGTTCACGTTCGAGCTGGTGAGCGTGCTGTCGACGTTGGTATTCGCCATCGCGCTGGTCACATTGGTGCTGCTCGGCAAGGGACATCGCGCGAGCGCACGCGTGTCGTTCGCGGTGGTGGGACTGCCGCTGGTTTTTTTGACCATGATGGGCGCGGCGTTCAATCTCCCGGCCTCGCTTCAATTCCACGTGCAGCTCAGCTTCTTTTTCCTCGTTCTGCTTTTTTTGTTGTCGGTCTTTTCGTCGAACACCGAAGGCCGGTTCAAGTTGGGTGCATTTTTATTTTGGTTGCCGGTCAGCATGCGCGCGATGTCGATCATGATCGAGCGGTTCAATCCGGCGTTCGCTGAAACGATCTCGCCTACTCGCCTCGCATCGGGTGCGGAGATTGCCTGGGGCGCCGCTGCCATGCTCAGCCCACTCTTGTTCGTGGCGCGCGCCCGACTCAAGATCAGTGCGATCACCGTCGGGGTCGCAATTCTCGTCGCCATCTTCGGGTTGATCATCTTCGATCGCGATGCCGCCGCTCTGATCTTCGGTTACGGATTCGGTTTCGACCTTCAACATTTGCCGCTCGCCACCATTCTCCTTCCACTGGCGTTCGGCGGTCTCACGGTCACGCTGACCGCCAACCTCGCCGCCGGAGGATGGAATCGATTGCGCGCGCTCGGCATCGCGCTCATCGCGATGTGTGGAGTGCAAGTTGAGCTGCCATATGAAATCGCGCTGATCTCGCTCGGCTTCATCGCGCTCGCCGACGCCTCGGTCCGAGGAGGGCCACAGACTATGACCCGCGCCGCCTTCGAGGCGCTCGTCCGCAACATCGCCGCAGCGCTCGGCGCACCGCAAGTGACGTTGACCGGCAGCAGCGGAGAAGAGACCGCCAGGTTACATCCGCAAACCGTGCCGCCCAGCACGGTGTCGCTTCAGCGCCGGCAGGGCGCTCTCGCCGAGTTAGAAATCGTCGTCGGAGAAGCGCCCCCGCGCGATCCGCCCTTCACCCTTCAGCGACGTGGCGGCCCCAAGCTGGGTCCGCGCGGCGAAGGCGAAATCATCAACACCGGCGACGCAGCTTTCGATCGAATCTTCATCATCCGCGACAAACGCGACGTCGGCGCACACATCCTAGACGACGCCACTCGACCGAAGCTCATCGCCGAAATAAACGGCTGGCTGGGAATCTGGCCGCAGCGCGGACTCCGCTACCACGCCACCAAAATCCCCGAAAATCTTCCCGACCTCCTACAACACCTAATCACCCTAACCACCCGCACCGCCAGCTAACAGCGAACAGAGCGAAACAAAGGAAGCGAGTCAGCAAGACCGTTCGATCATGCACCAAGCCGATCGAAGCGAAGCGAGAACTCAAACTTCCCCTTCAAAAAGACAAGGGTTCAGCTGGCGCCGCCAGATCGTCGCGCACGCCCGGAACGACCGTGGGAGCGTACGCACTATGTACGTGACCGAGAGAGTGAGGACGTACGCGGCGATCTGGCCGCCAGATGAAGCCGGAAGTTGCTAAATATTAAACCAGAGGGCGCCGCCCCAGGGTGGTTGCGCTACCCACAGATACTTGATGTTAAACGTCCAGCGCAGAACCATCTTGATCGGCAGCGACATCATCATCGCGAACAGTCCGGCGGTGATCGCAAATCGCAGCATGCCCATCTGCTTGAACCACTCCTTGGCGCGGATCATCGGTACCAAGAAGAACGGCCAAGCAAACAGAATTCCCGTCGCTGCGCCACCTATGATGAACTGAGCCCACTTGGTTCTAGCCCCGACCAGATAGGGAAAGTCGACGTTGGTGAGCGCGACGGTCTTGTGCGGATCCCAATACTGTCCCGGCAAGAAGAAGTACCAACCCGGACCGCGCATGAACGTACCCAAGAAGATGAGGATGACCCAAAGAACGATGAACCCGAACATGAAGGTCCAGATCGCGAACGGACGCTCGGCCAGCGTGTAGTAGCCGTTTCCTTTGGTGTTGATGTCGATGTACGGAATGACCATGAGGCCAATGATGATCATGGTCGGCAGAATCACGCCGGCCATCCAGGGATCGAAATAGACCAGCATCTCCTGCAGACCGAGGAAGTACCACGGCGCCTTGGACGGGTTCGGCGTCTTATTCGGATTGGCCGGCTCTTCCAGCGGCGCGTCGATCGCAATCGACCAAACGGTCATGATGGTCATGACGATGAGCGCGGTGAGGAACTCGAGTCGCACCAGATAGGGCCAGGTGTGAATTCGATTCGGCAGCGCAATCTCTTTGACCTTCACCGCCGCTTTGGTAGTGGCGGCAGCAGCCGGAACCGGAACCGCATCAACCGTCGTAGTAGTTTCTTCAGCCATCTGTTCCCTCTTTCAACCGTCGACCGTGAACCGTCGACTGTCGACTCTTACAACGGCCCCGAGATGCCGCCGTCCTTACGAATTCGCCAGAAGTGCACGATCATGAGGACCGAGGCGATCACCGGAATGAAGATGCAGTGGAGCACGTAGAAGCGCAAAAGCGTCGCGCTTCCCACCAGTCGTCCTGCGACCAAGAATGAACGCATGTCGTAACGCGAATTGACGCCCATCAGGTCGGCGAACGGTCCTTCGTGTCCAACCAGTGGCGCCGCTCGAGCCATGTTGGTACCGACGGTGACGGCCCAAATCGACAGCTGATCCCACGGCAACAGATAGCCGGTGAATGAAAGCAATAGAGTGAACACCAGCAAGTTCACGCCGATGATCCAGTTGAACTCTCTCGGTGCTTTGTACGAACCAGTGAGGAAGACACGCATCATATGGATCCACACCGCGATGACCATCGCGTGCGCGGCCCAGCGGTGCATGTTNNCGCACCAGGTGAAGCGCACGCGCACTGCATGTCGCGGAAGCTTAGATGGATGCAGATGCAGAAACACGTTCGACGAAACCTGCAGAATACGATTTCGCGGCGTGTCGGCGTACCCGTGGCGGAACATCGACTTCCAAACGGGCGATTCTTTTACGTTGTCGAAGAACGATTTTTTGTCGGTAGAGTCAGCCAAGTCGAGCCTCTCAGGCGTATTTCAAAAACGCGTTGGGAGAGTTCCAGTTCTTGTTGGCGTCGGCGACTTCTTGCCGATAGCCGAGCGCGAAGTCGACCAGAATTTGTCCGTCTTCCNNTAGCCCGAGCCGTGGCACGGGCACTTGAACTTATTTTCGGCCTGCAGCCACATCGGCGTGCAGCCTAGATGAGTGCACTTTGCGTAAATGGCGAAGAAGCCATCGGACACACGAACCAGCCAAAGGCGGTATTCCTTGATCCACTTTTCGCTGATCTCGTTGACCTGATACTCGCTGGGCTTGCCGAGCTTCACTTGCGTGTTGGGCTCGAAGAGCACGCGCGGGTACATGAAACGTCCAAACGCCACCGATCCCGCGCCCAGTGATCCGAGCACGGTCCCCCATCCCATGAGCCCCCAGAAATTGCGTCGGGACCAGATGTGTTGCGTTGGGTCGCAACCTTCTCGGGTCAGGATGTCTAGATTCGCCATCGTGCAGGCCTTCCTCGTGCGGCTAAAATCGGTAAAGGTGTAACAAGGCGAGGACTTTTCGTCAACTAAAGTCACGCGTCATTGGGGCATCGGGGAGGCCTCGGCGCGTGCGTCAGTTTCGGTTTCGGGCGTCGCGATTTTGCGCCATGATTCGGGCACATGCTCTGCCTGTTCGACATCGACGGAACGCTTATTGGAGGGGATGGTGCCGGGCGCCGATCGTTCGATCGCGCGTGCATCGAAATCCTTGGGGATGTGTTTAGCGGAAAAAATCCGCTCGACCACCTCAAGCTCGATGGAATGACCGATCCGCTCATCCTCCGCGAAGTATTCGACGTGCATCTTCGGCGCGTGCCCACCGCGATCGAGTCGCAAGCGGTGTTCGCCGCCTACGTGCGCCTGCTCGAGATCGAAATGGCCACTGCTGCCTTTCGGGTTCACCCGGGCGTGGAAGAGTCGATCGCGCTTCTGGTCGAACGCCGGGCGACCATTGGGCTCGCCACTGGAAACCTCGAGGAGGGAGCGCGCATCAAGCTCTCGCGCGGCAATCTGTGGCGCCACTTTTCGTTCGGCGGATACGGATCCGATCTGCCGCACGGCTCGACCGAACGCGCCGAGGTAGTCCGGGTCGCGATCAAGCGGGGCGTCGAGCGAGCCGGCCGCGCGTTTTCGGCGCACGAGATTTTGGTCATCGGTGATACGCCCAAGGACATCAGCGCTGCCCATGCCGCCGGCGCTAGAGCCATCGCAGTGGCGACCGGATCGTACTCGGTGGATCAGCTGAAGAATGCCGGCGCCGATGAAGCCTACCAAACCCTCGAGGAGTGGCACCTCCACCTGCGTTAGTGAAACCGGACGGCGCTAAGGCGTCTTAGGATCTTCTTTAGCCCCCGGTGATTCTTTGGGCCCAGCCTCTTTGGCATCCTCGGGGATTGACGGTAGCCGGGGTAGGGCAAGCGCCTTTTCCGGAGCGGGCGACTTGTCGGAGGTCGGCGGTTTGTCGGACGCAGGCGGTTTGTCCGACGTTTCCGCCGATTTGATGACCCGCTCTTCCATGTCGCGCAGGTTCTTCTCGGCCATCGCCGCCTTCGGTCCGCTCGGCAGCGCATTCAAGTAGCGGCGGTAGTAGTCGAGCGCCTGCGCATGGTGACCGGAAATCTTGTAAGCCTCGGCGACTCCAATCAATGCTTCGCCATCTTCGGGCGCGATCTCGAGCACACGTTTGAATCCGTCGACGGCGGCCAGATAGCGCTCGCTGTCCAAATCACAATAGGCCAGCCCGGTGAGCGCCGCAGTAGAACGCGGATCGGATGCGAGCGCCTTCTCAAACTTTTGTCGCGCGGCTTTGGTCTTTCCATTTTCCAAAAGTCGCGTTGCCTCGGCGAGGAGGTTCTTGGGCTCGCCTGAGGACACATTGGTCGTCGGCGCGTTGGCCGGCGCAGCTACGGCGATTGGAGCGGTTGCAACCGCGGCATCTGGTTCCGTGCGCGCGGGCGCGATCGGAGTCACCACCGCGATCGGGGAAGGTGCCAAATCGGTTGCGGCCTGCGCGAGATCTGAAACCACGGTGGCGGGAGTGGGAGCGACGTGCGGCAGCGCGCTCACCGTGACCCCAGTGGCTCGATTGCCGGTCGCGCGCTGAAGCATATAAACCGTGATCGATCCGACGAGCAGAATCGACGCCAGAACCAGCCACATACCGGCGTTGCTCCTGGTGGAGACAGCCGGCGCGCGCGGATCGCGCTCGTCGACCGAGGCGTCGAGCTCGAACCGTTGCTTCGCCAAACTTCGTTCGCTGGGCAGCGCCGATCGCTCGCGCGAAGCAAACGATCGCTCTTCTCTCGGTGGCGGGGCAGCAGACGGCGGCGGGTCGGAGAGCGGATAGACCGCAGCCTGCGCGCGATCGACCACGTTGAAGAACGACGAAAACTCGTTGATGTCCCCGAGCTCACGCCAGCGGTCGCCCTTCCGCGACAGCTCATCCTGGCGCGTCACTTTTCCCTCGACTATCCACTGATGCAACGTCGTGAGGTCGCGAAAAGTGAAGACCTCGCCGGTGGTGAGCCGCAACATCCAAAGATCCGGATCGGTGCCCGCGTTCTGATCAATCGGATCGATGCGATCGATCGCGCCGGTGTCGATCACGTTGACCGGATCGGGATGGGTCGGCGTTCCCGAGCCGACGAAATCGCTCGGGCGACCAATGGAGGTCTTGCGACCGAGCGTGTCGGCCACGCCGCGGCGTGCCAGCCGGAACAGGTACCCGCACTCGGTGCATTTTACCGAGGTGCCGTCCGGCCCGAGCTTTTTCTCGTCAAACTCGTATGCCGTCTGGCATTTGTCGCAGCGAACTTCCATCACACTTCCATCACGGCCGCAGAACTTAACACGCTTGCGGACTTAGGCGAGCCATCCAAAGTTGTGTGTGTTTTGTNNGAATACATCCGCGCGAATGTCCAGCCTTTTCACGCATGGGGGACGGTTGACTTATTTGACCGTGCACCGTATTGTGTAGTGGAATCCCGCGAGTTTGCGCCGTGGGCGGCTGGTCTGGCGAGTGCCCTTCGGAAGAGTGACTTCGCTTTGGGATCTGAAAGGGGACTTGCGATGGGGACTAGGCTCTACGTGGGGAATCTGCCGTATACCGCCGACGATGCATCCATTCGTGCCTTCTTCGAGGAAGGTGGAGGACGCCAAGTCACGCAGGTGAAGATCGTCACCGATCGAGAAACCGGTCGACCACGCGGGTTCGCGTTCGTCGAAGTCGCGGATGACAACCAAGCCAAGAGCGCCATAAACGATTTGA
>PLXG01000480.1 GCA_003153195.1 Myxococcales bacterium | reverse complement strand
AGGCGATGGTGCCGACCGCGACCAGATCCATGAGCTCGCGCGGGTCGGGAATACTGGCCACGCCCGACTTCATGAGGCGTGTGCGGAGCGCGGCAGCCAAATAAAAAGCCACCCCCACCGACGCCAGCCCTTTGAAGGGAAATTCGCAGCGGGTCTGATGCGGGTTGATGAGCGCCAGCGCGTCCGGCTCGCGATCGGGGACTTGGTGGTGGTCGACGATGATCACATCGATACCGAGCTTGCGTGCTTCGGCCAGCGCGTCGTGGTCGCTGGTGCCGCAATCACAGGTGACGATGACCGCGCAACCGGCCGCGGCAAATGCACTCACATCGCCGACGCCAAATCCGTATCCGGTCGAGCGCTCGGCCACGCGCGGGAATGTCTTTCCGCCGGCGCCACGCAAAAACGTGGTGAGGAGTGCGCAGCTGGTGACGCCGTCGACATCGTAGTCGCCGAAGATACCGACCGTCTCCTGGCTTTCGATAGAGCGATGGAGCCGCTCCACTGCGACGCGAAATCCGGCCATCTCTCCGGCGCTGCTCGCTTCCGGAAGCGGTCTGCGCAGATCGCCGAGCTTCGGATCGAGATAGCGACGGGCGTCATCGGCGGAGTCGACGCCGCGGTTGAGCAGCAGCTGCGCGATGAGCGGACCGTGCGGCGAAGCCAGCCCGAGCGCATCCGATAGCGCCGAAGCGCGCGCCAGATCGCTCGGTCGTACGAAAAGCTGGCTTCCCCGCATCGATTCTCTTTTCGCCGCGATCGGCCTGGGCTGTCAAAACAATTGTTACGGCTTGGGGAGGTCGGTGTGATGAGAGAGGATCGCGAGCGCGATCGTTTTGAGCAAGAGCGCGCGGAAAAGCGCAGCCAGCATCAGGCGCTGGCTTTGGCGCGCGTTGTGGTGGTCTTGAAGAAGCGCGAGTTCAGCCAAATCAGAATCGGTGCGGCGACGAAGATCGATGAGTAGGTGCCGACGATGACGCCGACGTTCATGGCGAACGCGAAGTCGCGGATGACGCCGGTGCCGAGCAGGTTCATCGCCAAGGTGACGAAGAACACCGTCGCCGAGGTGAGAATGGTGCGCGACAGCGTCTCGTTGATGGAGATGTTCACCATGCGATCGAACTTTTTATCGCGGAGGCGCGAGGCGTTTTCACGAATTCGATCGAAGACGACGATGGTGTCGTTCATNNCGTTCATCGAATAGCCGATGACGGTCAGAATCGCAGCGATGGTGGTGAGCGAGAACTCGCGATAGGTCACCGCGAACGCGCCCATGACCAAGATGGCGTCGTGAAGCAGCGAGACCACCGTGCCCGGTCCGTAGCGGAAGTCGAAGCGAATGGCGATGTAGACCATGATGCAGACGATGGCGAAGAGCAGCGACTTGATCCCGCCCTCGCGCAATTCCGCGCCGGCCTTGGCGCCGACCGATTCTACCGAAGGAATCGAGGTGACTGCGCCTGCGCCCAGCTTGGCCTCCAGCGCGTGTTTCACCTCGATGTCGAGTCCGACCAAGATGATCTCGAAGGTGTTGTCCTCGGTGCGACCGAAGCGCTGAACGGTGTTGTTGGAGACGCCATGTTCCTTGAACAGCTGGGCCAGATCGTTCGGCTCGGCTGCCTTATTGAGACGCACGTACACCTTATCGCCGCCATCGGAGAATTCGAACTTGCGCAGACCCTCGGCGCCGTATTTGGTCTTGAGCGCCTGCTCGAGCTCGTTCGCCTTGTCTTTGGAGACGGGCGAGACCGCGCTGAAACGCAACAGGTAGCTGTTCGGATGCGCGGCGTCTTTGAGCGAGACGACATCGGTGTCCTTGAAGCCGCCCTCCTCCATGGCATCACGGATCTTGCCGGTGTCGTGCGGCTCGGCGAAAGCGACCTGCAGCTCGGCGCCGCCGAGAAGCTCGGTGTTGAAGTTGAGAATGTGACCTCGACCGGGCAGGAACAGATTGAGCGGCAGCATCAGGAACGACGCCAACACCAAAAATCCGCTCATGCCGAAAAACACATTCATGCGTCCGATGAAATCGAAGTCGTGATCGGGACGAATGAGCTCGAAGAATTTTGCCATTAAATACTCAGCTCAGTGACGTTACGGCGTCCGACCAAAAAGTCGAAGAACGCGCGCGACAGCCAGATGGAGGTGAACAGGTTGGCGATGACGCCGACCATCAGCGTTACCGCGAAGCCGCGGATCGGGCCAGTGCCGTACGAGAACAGAATGATGCCGGCGATGAGCGCGGTGATGTGAGCGTCGAAGACGGTCCAGAAAGCGCGATTGAATCCGGCCTCGACGGCGCCGCGCGGACTTTTGCCGGCGCGTATTTCCTCCCGGATGCGCTCATAGATGATGATGTTGGCGTCCACCGCCATACCGACGGTGAGCACAACGCCGGCGATGCCGGGCAAGGTGAGCGTGGCCGATGCCAGCGCGAGGATCGCCAACTGTTAGAGAATGTTGAGCATCATGGCGACGTCGGCGATGAGTCCCGACACGCGGTAGTAGATCAGCATGAAGAGAATGACCACCAGCGAGCCGACCAGCATCGACCTTTTCGCTTTGTCGACCGCTTCACGACCGAGGGTGGGACCGACCTGCGTCTCGAAGGTTTTCTTGAGCGGGGCGGGCAGCGCGCCGGAGCGAAGCACCGCCACCAGGTCCTTGGCCTCTTGCATGATGCTCATGCGATCCGCGGTGGCGCCGCCCATGGTGATGCGCGCGCGTCCGCCGCCGATGCGGGTCTCGATCACTGGCGCCGAGTTGATGCGGTCGTCGAGAATGATGGCCATCTTGCGCCCGATATTGGCGCCGGAGATCTTCTCGAAGATGTTCGCGCCTTCGGAGTCGAACTTGAGATTGACCTCTGGACGGAAGGTCTGGGAATCTTGTCCGACATCGGCGTCTTCGATGTACTCGCCGGTGAGCTCGGCGCGGCGGTGCAAATAGTAGGTGCGCCACATGCGATCTTTTTTCGACGGCGTGGCGTTGCCTTCATCGTCGGTGTCTTCACGTGGGTTTACCTGCTCGAAGCCGATCTCGTGATCGGAGGGAACCTGATCTTCCTTGGCCAGCGAACCGAGGAATTTCTCGATCTCGGCGCGATCTTTCGAGCGCACGTATACGTCGGAGTGCTGCGTCTGCGAATCCTTCTCCTGCCATGCGTCGTAACCGACTTCGAGCCCGGGGAATTCGGCCTTCTTCGAGCTGGCGAGCGCGGTCAGCTTCTTCATGTACTCGGAGCCGTCGTCGACGAACTTGAACTCGAGCTGCGCGGTGCGACCGATCTGATTCTTCACGTGCTCGAAGTCTTCCGGCTTGAGACCGGGAAGCTCGACCACGATGTCGTTGCCCTTCTTGTTCACCGACGGCTCGGCGACGCCCAGCTTGTCGACGCGACCGGTGATGGTCTGCACGCCTTGTGTAACGGCGTACTCTTTGAGCTCGTCGACATAGTCGCTGTCGATCTTGAGCGTGAGCTCGCCCTTGTCTTTGTCGCGGCCCTGCTCGGTCAAGTAGCGCTGATAGTCCTTGAGGAAGCGGCTATCGCACTTGGCCAGATCGGCCGGGTTTTTGAAGACCATCTTGATCTCGTCGTCGCCGACGCGCTCGGCGTGGACGTCGTGGATCTTCTTGTCCTTGCGCAGCTTCTCCTCGAGCTCGACGGAGAGCCGGTCGGCCTTGTCGCTGACCGCCTTCTGCACCTGAACTTCATAGACGAGATGCAGACCGCCTTGAAGATCGAGTCCCAACTGAATTCGCTTTTGGAAATGATTGCGAATGATGGCTGGCACCTGCTCGTCTTTGCCGAACCAACCGGCCACCGACGGCACGAGAACGACCACCGCAGCGGCAGTGATCAAGAAATAGATAATGACGCGATAGACCCAGGAGCGGTCGATCATTAAAGGAGTCCTTTTTTCACGTGGTCTTTTCGGGCGCGACGATCGCGTCGGGCTTCTCGCCCGGTGCTTTGCCGCTGATATGCGAACGAACGACTTTGATGCGAACCTTGTCGGCGAGGTCGAGGGTGACGACGTCGTCGGTGAGCGCGGAAATCTTGCCGATGAGGCCGCCCGAGGTCACGACCTCGTCGCCGCGCTTGAGCTGCTTGAGCCAATCCACCGTCTCCTTCTGCTTCTTCTGCTGCGGACGAATGAGCAAGAAGTAGAAGACGACGAAGATCATCAACATGGGGATCATTGGGCTCTGTCCGAACGAGCCGAACAGTCCGCCTGGAGCCGCCGGAGCGGCGCCAGTTTGGCCGGCGGCAGCGGGTGCCGCGGTTCCGGCCGCTTGAAGTAGTGTCAGTGCCTGCATTTGGGACTCCGATTTCTCACACAAAATAGCTAGATCGCAACAAAAAACCGTGAGGGGTGTAACAAACGAGGCGGGGTTTCGTCAACCTTTCATTGAGCAGAAAAGGCGGCCAAGTAGTGCTCGGCAATCGTCATTCGGCCCCCTCGGGCTGCCACTGTTCACGACAGCCGCGCGAGTAGGACTCGAACCGTCCCTCGAAAATCGCCTGCCGCGCACCACGTACCAGCTCGAGATAGAAGGTGAGGTTGTGCAGGGTCGCCAGCCGCGCGAACAGGATCTCGCCACATTGATGTAGGTGGCGCAAATAGGACACGGTGTACTCGCGACAGGTGGAACATTTACACTTGGGATCGAGCGGGCCGGTGTCCGATTTCCAGCGTGCGTTCTTGATCACGACTTTGCCGCGCGAGGTGAAAAGTTGGCCGTTGCGCGCGTTTCTCGTCGNNACGCAGTCGAACATGTCCACGCCGGCGCCGATTGCGACCAAAAGATCATTCGGCGTGCCGACACCCATGAGATAGCGCGCGCGATCTTGCGGCAGCTCGTTGGCGACCTGATCGAGCACTTCGTACATGATCGGAATCGGCTCGCCGACGGAAAATCCGCCCAGCGCGAAGCCGTCGAACGAAACTCCGCCCACTTCGAGACCGCAAATCTCCTGCATGTGGCGACGGCGTAGATCGGCGAAGGTTCCGCCTTGCACGATGCCGAAGCGCAGCTGCCCTTCCGGCCGCGGCACCGGCAGACATCTTGCCGCCCATTTGGTGGTACGCGCCATCGCCGCTTCCAATTGCGCGCGCTCCGATTGACCGGGCGGGCAGTGATCGAATGCCATGGCGATGTCGCTCGCCAGATGGGCCTGAATGGTCATCGACTGTTCGGGCGTGAGGTTGCGTTCGGAGCCGTCGATGGGCGATCGAAAGCGAACGCCCTCGTCGGTGAGCTTGGACAAGCTCGACAGGCTGAAGACTTGAAATCCACCCGAGTCGGTGAGGATCGGTTTTCGCCAGTTCATGAATCGATGCAGGCCTTCATGCGCATCGATCACCTCGAGGCCGGGCCTGAGCCACAGGTGATAGGTGTTGCCGAGAATGATCTGGGCGCCCAGATTTTCGAGCTCGCTCGGCAGCATCGCCTTGACCGTGCCGTAGGTGCCAACCGGCATGAAGATCGGCGTCTCGATGCAACCGTGCGCAGTGGTAAGGATTCCCGCGCGCGCTTTTTGGTCGCGAGTCTCGACTTGAAAGGCGCTCATCGGATCAGCATCGCATCGCCGTAGCTGAAAAATCGATATTCTTGTCGGACGGCTTCGTTGTAGGCGGCGAGCACCGCGTCTTTCCCGCCGAACGCGGAGACCAACATCAGCAGGCTCGAGCGCGGCAGATGAAAGTTGGTCACCATCTGATCGACCACGCGGAAGGTGTAGCCCGGCTGGATGAACAGCTTGGTCCGACCCGATGCGACCGCGGACACTTGGCCGCTTTCGCTGGCGGCGCTCTCCAGCGTACGCACGACGGTGGTGCCCACCGCGACGATCTTGCGCCCCTCTTTGCGCGCTCGATTGATGGTCTGCGCGGTCGATTCGGAAATTCGGTAGATCTCTTCGTGCAGCTCCTGCCCTTCCAGCTCGTCGGCGCGCAGCGGTGCAAAGGTGCCCGGCCCGACGTGCAGCGTGACGTCGGTGCGCTCGATGCCGCGGGATCGCAGACGTTCCAGCAGCGACTCGGTGAAATGCAAACCCGCCGTCGGCGCCGCCACCGCGCCCGGCTCGCGCGCGAACACGGTCTGATAGCGTGCGCGATCGTCTTCACGTTGTGACTCGCGCTTTATATAAGGTGGAAGTGGGACCTGACCGATGCGATCGAGCGCTTCGAGCAGCGACTCGCCGTGCGGGACGAAGCGCACCTCGACCAGCTCGCCCTTTACGCCGAGCACTTCGGCGGCGGGAGCGCGATCGCCATGCAGCGCGATCGGCCCCAAGCGAATCGGCTTGGACGCGCCGCCAATGCACTGCCAGATCTCGGCGTCGCCCTCGATCCTGAGTCGTTCGACCAAAAGCAGCTCGACGCGCCCGCCGGTTGGTTTGGTTCCGTGCAGTCGCGCCGGAATGACTTTGGTGTCGTTTGCCACCAGGAGCGCGCCGCTGGGTAAAAGCTCGGGCAGATCGCGAATCATCTTGTGCGCGTGCGTGCCGCTCTGTCGATCGACCACCATGAGTCGCGTGGCGTCGCGCTCGGCAAGTGGCGCTTGCGCAATTCTTTCCGTCGGTAAAACGAAATCGAAATCGGAGGCACGCACGAGTTCGACCTATACCTACAAAAAAGACGTATAACCAGACGAAATGTTGCGCTTCCAGTCGCTCATTTTTACTGCGCTTGTGTGCATCGCGTCGATTTTGAGGTCGACTGCCCTGCTGGCCGTCGAGCCCGCCGCGGCACCGGATTCGGCTACCCCGACCGCAGTTGCGACGCTTGAGGTGAACGGCGAACATTGGCGTCTCGACTCGAGCGGCGAGCTCCAGATGGGCGCCGATAGTCTGACGATCGCCTCACGCACGCTCACCGCCGGGTCGCTCGTCAGCGTGCACAGCGCCGGACGGACCCTCGTTCACGTACGACTGCCGCACGGTGCGCAGGCCGACGAGGCGCTGTTCGGAATCGATCACCGAGCAGTTTTGGCGATGGTGACCGGCTCGTTCTCCGATGGAGATCGCCTCGAGCATCTCGAGATCGCACTAGACGGAGTCTTTCGCTACCAGACCTCGCCGGGAAAGAGTCGCTGCGACGGATACGATCGGCTATTTCTGGCCCGATTCGATTTCGAAAAGGGAAGATTCGTGGAGGTCGATCCGCCGGGGCCGGTCGCGTCGATCACGGTGAAAGCGGCATCGCGGCCGCGTGCACGCACGGTGCCGGTCTTGCGTTTCGTCGCCAGCTCCGACGACGAGTCCCAAGAGGGGCCGAAGCACGCCGACCAGTTGGGGGCGCCACGCGAGGTGGAAGACGGCAATCTGCAGACGCGCTGGCTGACCAATTGGGGCAGCGGATCCGGCCAATGGATCACCGCACGCGGCGAAATCACGTCGGTCAGCGGCGTGGGAATCGACGCGGTCGGTGTCCGA
>PLXG01000285.1 GCA_003153195.1 Myxococcales bacterium | reverse complement strand
GCCGACCGGTTCGGAGCCGTCGGTGACGACCACCACGATCGAATCGGACGTAGATTCAACCAGCGAACAGGCCCGCGCCACCGCCTCGGAAAGATGTCCGGGGGCGCTGCGAATGGTGGCCCGCGAAATCGCGCTTCGCACTTGCGCCAAATCACGCGTGAACGGAACTGCCACGACCGGAGCATCGCCAGCGAGCACCAACCCGAGCTCGTCTCCTTCGGCGGAGGTCGAAATTCTCTGCAGCGCGCGCCGACGTGCGGTGTCGATGCGCGGCTCCAATCTCTCCAGCGTGGCCATGCTCGCAGAGCGATCGAACACGATCACCACCGCGCGACCAGAGTGACTCTGACAGCCGAATCGAAGCTCCGATGCTGCGAGCAAGAAGCAGGCAAAGATGATCAGCTGCAGAAACAGCGACGGCAACTGATCGATGAGGCCCAGCCGCCCGGCGCCGCCTTGCCGGCCACTCGCTTGCAGCCACAGCGACACCGTCGCCACCACGCGCCGCGGCAAACGCCAGCGAACCGTGTAGAGGACCACAATGGCGGCGATGCCGGCCGCGGCACTGACGGCCAGAAGCGAGAGCGGCAATCCGCGAAAGGTCACCGGAGCACGCCCCCGCGCCGAAAAACTTCGAAGATCAGATCGTCAAACTTCATGTCGGTCACCGCTTCGATGTGTGGCCACCGCATCAGTTTGCAGAGTCTCACCAGCTCCGCGTAATGTTCTTTCAGACGACGCTGATAGCCGGCGACCAAATCCGGCGTCGTCTTCATGGTGATCTGTTCACCCGACTCGCTGTCGACGAGCTCGAGATCTCCGGTGAACGAAGGCGCGAGCTCTTCACGATCATTCACCTGGATGGCCAACAGCTGGTGACGGTGATAGCGCAGAAGGCGCAGCGCCTCTTCGTAGCCGCCCCGATCGAGAAAGTCGGAAAGCACCACCACCAATCCACGACCGGTATAGCGAGTGACGAACTGACGCAGCGCCTCGCCCATCGCGGTGCGCTCGCCTTGCGGCTGTAGTCCATCGAGATGTTTCATCATGTAGCGACTTTGCCCCTTCCCCTGGAAGGTGCGCGCATCCGGTCGCATTTTGGCGTCGAACGAGACGATGGTGACTGGATCGAGATTGGCGAGCCCGACGTACCCGAGCGCGGCCGCGACTTTCTTGGCGAACAGAAGCTTCTCGGGACTTCCGAGCGACATCGAGTTCGAGACGTCGAGAATGAAATACAAGTTGGTGGTCTGCTCTTCGGTGAATAGCTTGACGAAGAGCTGATCGCGCCGGGCGAAAGTGGCCCAATCGACATAACGAAAGTCATCCCCGGCGGCGTAGGATCGATAGTCGGCGAATTCCGAACCGATGCCGAATTTCTTGGACAGACGCTCGGCCGACACCCGACCAGAAAATTGGCCGCGAACGACGAGGTACAGATACTCCAGTCGCTGGAGGAATTCGTTATCGAGCAGGCTCTCGGACATGGCTTCTATTTCGCTGGAAGCTCAGGAATCGACTTGGCGATCTCACCGAGAATGTCCGCCATCGTCACGTTGGCCGCTTCCGCTTCGAAGTTGCGAATGATGCGATGGCGGAAGACCGGCACCAGCACCCGCTGGATATCGGCGGTCGAAACATTGAAGCGGCCGCTCAGAAGTGCCCAGCCACGGGCGGCCACCAGCAGGGATTGCACGGCGCGCGGACTGGCTCCGTAACGAATGTATTTTTTGGTGATGGCAGGCGCTTCGGCCGCGGTCGGATGCGTCGCACGATAGAGACGGACGGCATAGTCCTTGATGTGATTTGCGACCGGCACGCGCCCGATGGTTCGCTGCAGGGCCGCCAAATCTTCGCGCTTCAGGATCGGCTTCGTCTCGACCTCTTTGAGCGGCACGTCGATGATGGCGCGCATGTCCTCAGAATGCGGTGCGACCAACTCGATCTTGAACATGAAACGGTCGAGTTGCGCTTCCGGCAGCGNNTTCTGCGTGGCGATGACGAAGAAGGGCGCAGGAAGCTGATAGCGTTTCCCCTGCACGGTGATGGCCTGCTCTTCCATTGCCTCGAGCAGTGCCGATTGAGTCTTGGGCGTGCCGCGGTTCACTTCGTCGGCGAGCACGATGTTCCCGAAGATCGGACCGGGCTGAAAGACGAACCCGCGCTCACCCTTCTCATTATTGGAGATGACGTTGGTGCCGAGAATGTCGGCCGGCATCAAATCGGGCGTGAATTGCACGCGCGAAAAATGCAGATCGAAGGTACGACTGATGGCCTTTACCAGACGCGTCTTCCCCAGGCCGGGAGCGCCTTCGAGAAGCACGTGACCACCCGCAATCAGACCCAGCAGCGAATGCTCGACCGCCTCCGTCTGTCCAATGATGGTGCGATGGATATATTCCACCCCTTGAGCAAAAATCCGCTGAAACTCGTTTACTTCTTGCCCTGCGTCCATTGGCTGCCTCGTTGGTGTAGAACTGCAAAGTAGGCTTTGACGGCGTCCCGATACTCAAACGGGATCTCGTCGTGACGAAATCGAACTTCGATGACTTTTTCGTGCTCTACCAAAAGTTGAGAAGCTTCCTCTCCACTTTTGGCGCTGTCACCGTCTTCAAAAAATTGCCGCATGACCTTGCCGTTCCAAACTCCTTGGAGCTGAAGCTCGGGATTTTTTTCCGGCTTGTCCGAACCGTGCAGGGCGGTCGCGCCGTGCTCGCCGGACTCTCCGCCCGCCGAGATCGAATCGGCCGCGCCAGGATCAGTGAAGCTTTCGGGAGGCGGCGTGTTCTGCCCTGCTCCATCGTCTTTTTGCCCTATACCGCTGGTCGCCGTCTGCGCCACGGCGGACTGCGCCGCTGGATTCGATCCATCGAGGACACGCAGAAGTTTTTGCGCGGTCTGCTCGAGCTTCCGAGAGGCGGCGGCCTGCGATAGCGACTTTTGCAGTAGCGGAAGTACCGCTTTGGCGTCCGAAAGTGCCTCGGCCCCCTTGGCAAACTCACCGGCGCGAAACATCTTCGCCGCTTCCGCCAGATGGGTGGCATCCGGTTCGCTGACTCCGCGCGCCATCTCGCTCAGCGCTTGAACCATCGGAATGAGCTGGCCCATCTCTTCTTCGCTGAGCTGCCCGGAACGTATCGGCTCGATCAAGCGTTCGAGCGCCGCACCGGCGCGACCCGCGTCTCCGCGCGAAAGCTCGCGGGCGAGCTCCGCCGTCCTTCCCGTCGCCTGCGCCGCCGAGTCTCCCAACTTGTCGAGCCGTCGCTCCGAGGCCAGCGCCTGCTGCCTCAGCTGATCGATCTGCGCGAGCGCACTCTGTCGATCGCGCGAACCTTGCTCGAGCTCGTGCACCGCGACGTTGAGATCGTGCGCAACTTGCATCAGCTGCGGATCGTCGAGCCGATTCACATCGGTTTCGAGCCCTTCGACCACCCGTCGAGCTGCCTCGGCCTGTTTGCCGTCGAGTCGGGCGGCCACCCGCGCATCGACCTCCACGCGCGGCGCGGGCCTTCGAACGTGAAACGCGATCGCGGAGGCGAGCAGGATGGTGCAGCCGATCGTCGGCACGATCAGACGGGGTCGCGTGCGCGGCAATTTTAGTTGCCATCGCTTGGCCCTCAGCTCGAGAGCGAACAGCTCGATACAGCCCGTCTGGAATGGATCGGGCTTGGGCAAATCGCACCACTCCACCGAGCAGGCCAAACGATCATGAAGTTCACTCGTCAGATCGATCGCTTTGGCGCAATAGATCTCGCTGCGTCGAGCGCGCAACCAACCAAATACGAACGCGCCCAGGACCACGAGCGCGAGCAGTCCGGCGGCGTACGGCAGAAAGAAACGGATCCAAGCCACGTATCTCGATGCGACGACGAGCGCGAGCGCTACCGGCGCGGCGACCAGGACGACGCGGCCAAACGCATCGAGCATCCCGACCAGCTTCAGGCGACTCTGTAGCTGCCGAATCGCAGGTGTCCATACTCGTTTCACGGGGCTATCTTATCCTTGAGCGAGCACAAAGGGTACAGATTCCTTGCGAGTTGAATGCGCACACTCGATCGCGCTTCCGGCGCGCCTCCGATTTTCCGTGGTCGGTTGTCGCAAAGACTGTGATAAAATTGAGGACGGAGGTGTCGGATGTCCGTTCCGTCCGTGAGTATCGCGATTCCAACTTACAACAAGTCCTCGAACCTGGGGCTAACGCTGGCGTCGCTAACGCTTCAGACTCACAAGGACTTCGAAGTCGTGATTTTGGACGACGGCAGCACCGACAACACCAAGGCCACGATCGAACATTATTCCGGAAAACTGAAAGTGGTCTACGTTCACCAGGCGAACAGCGGGCGTTCGGCGGCTCGCAACAGCGCGATTCGAAAGGCCAGCGGCGATCTGCTCATCTTGATCGATGACGATCGGATGGTGGTCCCGGGTTTCGTCGAGGGTCACGTGACCTCCTATCAGCGCGGCGGAGATTCCCGTCTCACGATGGGATGGCAAAGCGGCATCCTGGCCCGTTGGTTTCGTAACGTCGAGCTTCCCGCATCGGAGCTGGTCGCAATCCTTCGGCGCCGTCCGGAGTTGCTACAAAAAATGGGCGACGACCCGGTGGAGTTCGTGACGCCAGAAATGATCGAGCGTGATCTACCGGGCGTTCTCAAAGACTTCGGCACGGTCGATCCTTATTGGGCGTTTCTGCTTGGACCGCAGATCCAGTTTTTCGGGCTCGAGCTCAAAGGGCTCGCGCTCCCGTACGCCATGGCCGCGACGGCAAACATGTCGGTGAATCGTCGACTGGCACTCGAAGTGGGACTCTTCGACGAAGGGTTTCGCGGGTGGGGATTCGAAGATCACGAGTTTCAGTATCGCCTCCACGTCGCGGGCGCGATCTCGCAGATCAGTCGCGAAGCCGAAAACCATCATCAATTGCATCCGCGCGGAGCCATCCTGACCAAGGACTGGAACCGAAACGGCGACTACATCATCCGAAAACACCCGAATCTCGAAGTGAGTCTGTTGGCCGCTCTGCTCAGCAACAAGATTTCCCCCATGACGGCCAACGAGATCCTTCTCAGCTTGAAGCGCGATGGCGGCGAACATCAATCTCTCGCCGAACAGTACCGCCAAACGCTGCACCACGAGCTGCTTTGGGCCTTTCGCCAAAGCGTGTAGCCAAAGCGCATGATTCATGAAGGACCTATGCAGACGACACAAAACAATTATAATGTAGTCGGGATGTTCTCAAATATCCGCACAAGCGAGACTGGTACGTGCGCATGACCCTAGACGCGAGCATCCTCATTGCCACGCGCAATCGCGCCGAGCTGCTCGAACGAACACTTTCGAGCCTTCGACAACAAGACAGCTCCTCCTTTTCGTGGGAAGTAATCGTCGTCGACAATGGCAGCTCCGACGATACGCCCCAGGTCCTCGCGCGCCTCGCCAAGGAGTGGCCAGAATTCCCTCTGGTCGCACTCCGCGAGGAGCGCCCAGGTAAATCCATGGCACTGAACCTGGGAATCTCCCAGGCCAAGGGCAAGCTTCTTCTATTCACCGACGATGACATTGTCCCGGTGAGAAGATGGGTCGCCAACCTGCTGGGGGCAGCGGAACGGGCCACTGATTTTGGAATCTTCTGCGGACCAATCATCCCCGACTTTCCCCAAAAGGCGCCCTGGTGGCTGAGCATCACGCCGATGACCGCCGCTCCTTACGGCCGATTCACGCCAATGCAGGTCGAGGAAGAGACGCTCACCGCCGGACTTCCGTTCGGAGGAAACTTTGCGGTCCGTTCGAGCGTCTTGAAAGATACGCGTTTTGATGCCGAGCTCGGACCGAAAGGTGCCCTCTGGCTCAATGGGGAGGACACCGATCTCTTGGAGCGTCTAACTTCAAAAGGTGAACGGGTTCTGTTTGTTCCATCGGCCGGCGTCAGACATTTTGTAAGTGAGCAGCAGATCGGTTTCAAATGGATCGCGAAGCGCACGTTCACGATGGGTCGACAGACCCGACCCTACTTCGTTGCTCGCATCGCAACCGTTCAAGACGCGCTCATCGAATGTGCTCGGCTGTGGCGAGACTTCGGCGAGCGAGTGATCAAGTTCGAAGCGCTTTCGATCGCAGCCGAGTGTACCGGGATCATCTACGAAGGTTGGCGCGGTACGGGCAGGTCAAAGCAGGGTTGACCGTGAGGTAGAATGCGAAGCCGACCGTCCGCCGCACCATCCCAGAAATCTGTTTTCGTTTCCAGCGCGATAAAGACGATCAAGATCGTCTATTCGATCGCCCCGCGGCTGGTCGTCGGCCGAGCAATCGGCACGCTCCTCGAAGCGCTTTCTCCGCTCGCCTTCGCGCTCATTGCAAAGCAGATCATCGACTCGGTGCTGGTCGTGAGGGGCCAGCAGGTGATCGCCGGGCATTTCATCGCGCCTCTCACTTGGATATTGATTCAGGGTGGAATGGTTCTGCTGCTGGTGATCGTGGCCGAATGGGGCAGCTACGCCATACGCACGCTTCGTTCGCGGGTCGGGATGGCGCTCAGCCAGCAGGTTTTGACCAAAGCCAACAACCTAGCCTATCGCCATTTTCAAGACGCGAAGGTGCTCACCCAGCTCATGCGGGCACGCGAGCAGATGACCGAGCGTCCGAGCATCGTCATGAACCACGCCCTGGGGCTATTTCAGGCCATCGTCACGCTAGTGAGCTGTGCCGCAATGATTTGGGCTTTCACACCGTGGCTCCTGCTGGTGCTTCTGCTTGCCGCGCTGCCACCATTTTTGGTCGAAATCCGACGCGGCGCGGAGACCTTCGATCTCGCGTACGAAAATGTCGAACGCAATCGCCAGAGCTGGTACCTGGAATACATCCTTACCAACGAAAACCCGGCGCGCGAGGTCAAGGCGCTCTCGCTCGGCAGCTGGATCCTCGGAAGATACCAGAAAATCCAACAGGTGTTCGTCGCCAAGGAGACGGGCCTCGCAAGTAAATTCCTCTACCGCATGAGTTCCCTTCGGATGGTCACTACGGCGATCGTTTTCTGTGTATACGCATACGTGGTGAAGAGCGCGATGTCAGGACGCATCACCGTCGGTTCGATGACGCTTTACATCGCGATGTGCCAACAAACCTTGGCGACGCTCGGGGCCGCGATGTCGTCGGTGGCCAACCTATATGAGAGCAGTCTCTTCATGACCAATCTCTTCGAATGCTTCGAAATGCCGGAGGACGATCCTTCAAATCACATCGAACCAGGCGATACGTTGGAAAAGGCACCATCCATTGAATTTCAGAAGGTGCGATTCGGCTATCCGAATTCTGAACGAGACGTCTTGAAAGAATTCGATCTGCACATCCAGCCGGGCGAGGCCATGGCGCTGGTGGGATTGAACGGCGCGGGCAAGACCAGCATCGTCAAGTTGCTCGCGGGGCTGTACGATCCGCTCGAGGGAAAAATCCTGATCGACGGCATTGAGAGCAGCACCAAGAGACGCGGCTGGCTCAGACAAAACGTCGGCGTCTTGTTCCAAGACTGGATCCGTTTCGACTTCAAAACCTCCGAGAATGTCGGGATGGGATGGGTGCCGAGCATCGACGATCAAGCGGAAATTGTGGAAGCAGTCCGCCGCGCCGGTGCAGACAAACTCGTTTCGTCTTTGCCCACCGGGCTAGACTCACAGCTGGGAACGGCTTTCGGAGGCGTCGATCTCTCGGGCGGTCAGTGGCAAAATCTGGTTCTGGCGCGACTTCTGATGCGCAAAAGTCCGATTCTAATTCTCGATGAGCCCACCTCCGCCCTCGACGCCAGCGCCGAAGCTGAGATGTTTTCGCGGTTCGCGAACTGGAGAAAGAATCGCACGATCATTTTGGTCACTCACCGCTTCTCGACGCTCAAGTTGGTAGATCGAATTGCGGTCCTCGAAAAGGGAAGAATTGTCGAAATCGGTACACACGACCAACTGATGCAGCTCGGCCAGCGCTACTCTGCACTCTTCGAGCTCCAGCGTTCGGGCTATGATTTCGGCGAACCTCCCAAAACAACAGAGCGGGAGGCCTCCTCCTGATGAGTTATTCCCTCGGAATCTCATTGTGCATTCTAAGATCGAAGTGAGCGAAAGGCGTTGAACCGAGGACTGTCGGTCGCAAAAGAGAAGAAATTGGGCAAGTCGAAAAAGCAGGGTCCCGGCGCAAAAACAGGTAGGCGATATAAGGACATGATATACTGAAAAAATGGTGCGGTATATTCGCACATCCCCCTCGACCCTTTGGATACTACTGGCCCTGTTAGGGCCGGCTGCATGCCGATCCGGAAACGCGTCGAACTCGGGTAGCCCAGACCGAGTCGTCGTTAAGGTACTCACGCTCAAATCGACCCTGGTTAAAGACACGAGCGAGTACATTGCCGTCCTAAAATCGCGTCGTTCGATTCAGCTCCAACCGCAGGTGGAGGGGCGACTCACGCGGATTCTCGTCAAGTCCGGAGACGAAGTCGCCGCCGGCAAATTACTGATGCAGATCGATCCGGCGCATCAGCAGGCCAGTGTCGCCAGCGCCCAAGCGAACCACGCATCTCGAATGGCGACGCTCAATTATTCCAAGGAACAATACGATCGAGCCAAGAGACTCTATGAAGGCGGCGCGGTCAGTCAACAGGAGCTCGACCAATCCTATTCAAATCTTTTGAGTGCCCGTGCTGACGCGAATGCCGTCGGGGCACAGATCCGTCAGACAGAAGTGCAGCTCGACTATTATCGAATCATCGCGCCCGCCCACGGCTTCATCGGCGACATCCCGGTTCACATCGGAGATCGCGTTTCCCCTTTGACCACGCTCACCACTCTCGACGAAAATGGGTTGCTCGAGGCGCACATCTCGGTGCCGGTCGAGCGATCGAAAGAGCTCAAACCGGATATGGAAGTCGAGCTCATCGATACCGACGGCGCCACGATTGCAACCAATCGCGTGACCTTCATCTCCCCCCAAGTGAGCCAAGAGACCCAATCGATTCTCATAAAGACAGTAGTGGAAAATCAGAATGGCAAATTGCGCGCAGATCAGTTCGCGCGCGCGCGAGTGGTATGGAGCTCGCACGAGGGACTCCTTCTTCCCGCAATGTCGGTCGTGCGGCTCAATGGCCAGAGCTTCGTGTACGTCGCTGAAGGAGAAAAAGAACAGCTCTCCGCTCGACTACGTCCGATCGCACTCGGCCAGCTCCTCGACGGTGACTACATAGTCGCTGGTGGTCTGAAGGCTAATGAGCGCGTGGTGACGGCCGGCATGTACAAGCTATGGGACGGCGCTCCCCTCGCCGTCGAACCGTAAGCAACGTGTTCGTCGAGTTCTTCATAAAGCGGCCTGTGTTCGCGACGGTTTGCGCAATTCTGACAGTCTTTGTCGGGGCGATCGCCATTCCTTCGTTGCCGGTTACTCAATATCCGAACTTGGCACTGCCGCAGGTTGAGGTATCCGGCTTTTATATGGGCGCGAGCGCCCAACTGGTCGAATCGTCCGTGACCACTCCGCTCGAGCAGGGCATCAATGGCGTCGACGGAATGCGATATATGCGGTCGTTGAGTATGAACGGTGGGAACTCATCGATCACCGTAACCTTCGATGCTTCCCGCAACATCGATCTGGCGGCGGTCGACGTCCGAAACCGCGTATCTCAGGTCCTCGAGCGTCTGCCGGGCTCGGTCCGAACCAACGGCATCCAGGTTACCAAAAGCTCGAGCGCCATCGTGCTTATGTTGGCTTTCTATTGCGAGCATGGCGAGTACTCGAGCCAATTCATCTCGAACTACGTCGACCTATACGTCAAAAACACGCTCAAGCGAGTGAAAGGCGCGAGCAGCGTCGAGATCCAAGGCGAACGTCGATATTCGATGCGACTGTGGCTCGACCCCAATCGCTTGGCCGCGCGCAAACTGACCGCCGACGATGTCGTGCGCGCGCTTTCCGAGCAAAATGTACAGATCGTCGCTGGTCAGATTGGACACGAACCGGCTCCGCCAGGCCAAGCGCTCCAGATGAGCGTGCGCGTCACCGGCCGTCCTATGGATCCGGAAGCGTTTGGCCGCGTGATTCTGAAGACCGGCGAAGATGGAACGATGGTTCTTCTCAAAGACATTGGGCGCGCCGAGTTGGGTGCGGAGAATTACGGCGACGTCGCCCGCTTCAACGGACACGAAGCGATCGGCCTGATCATCAAACAGCTGCCGACGGCCAATGCCCTCGACATGGCGAATGAAGCGCACGAGCTCATGACGGGGCTGTCGAAATCGTTTCCGCCCGGATTGAAATATGCCACCCAGTACGATCCGACCACCTCAGTGCGAGAACTGATTAGGGAGGAGTTCTTCACACTGGGAGAGACCGTGGTAGTCGTGCTCATCGTCATCTTGCTCTTCTTGCAAAACTGGCGTTCGACGATCATCGCAGCGGTGACGATTCCGGTATCGCTGGTAGGGACTTTCGCCTTCATCAAGCTCTTCAACTTCTCCATCAACACGCTCACGCTATTCGGATTGACACTCGCCACCGGATTGGTGATCGACGACTCCATCATCGTCATCGAGAATATTGCGCGCCACAGCACAGAGAAACGCCCGATGTTGGCGACGGTCTCCTTGGCAATGGGCGAAGTGAGCGGACCGGTCATCGCGACTTCGCTGGCGCTGGTGGCCGTCTTCGTCCCCGTGGCGTTCATTCCCGGCACGACCGGCGAGCTCTATCGGCAATTCTCGCTCACCATTGCATTTTCCATCGCGCTCTCCGCTTTCAACGCACTCACGTTTGCTCCTGCCATTTCAGGACTCTTGGGCTTGCACAATGAGCGTCGCCAACTCGCAGCTCCCTTTGCCGCGGTGAGCCGCGCACTTGAAGTGATCAGCGATTTCTACCGCAAGACGCTCGTACGCCTGCTGGCACGACACCGGAAATTAGCAGTGATGCTTTTCCTGGGCGGGATTGTCGTTGCGGGACTGGCCTATCTGAAAATTCCGGCGGGCTTTGTTCCAGACGAGGATCCGGGATTTTTTCTGGGCGGCTTCTCATCCCCTCCGGGCAGCTCGTTTCAGACCAGCGCCAAAGTCGCACCCAAAATCGAAGAGATTCTCAGAACCGTGCCTGAAATAAAGAACATCAGCATCAGCGTCGCCGATAGCTACGGAGACATTGCCGTCACGCTCGTCCCGAGAAAGGAACGGCATGCCACCGTCACCGAGATCGTCGATCGGGCGCGATCGAAACTATCGTCGTTCAACAACGCTGTCGTTTGGCTCTTCGTTCCCTCTCCGATTGTCGGCGTCGGGGACCGTAACGGCTTCCAGTTCGAACTGGAAGATCGTGGAGAAAACAGCATTGAGACGCTGGCGGAGACGGCCACGAAGGTATGGAAAGAGGCGCGCACCCGCCCTGAGTTATCGAGCATCTCCGGCGTCTTCAACGCCTACGACCCGCAGGTAGTCGTCAATATCGACCCACAAAAGGCCAAAGCGCTCGGTGTGCCGTTCGATGAGATCGCAAGTACGCTCCAGGTGTTCATGGGATCCATCTACGTGAACGATTT
>PLXG01000505.1 GCA_003153195.1 Myxococcales bacterium | reverse complement strand
CCCGAGCGATCGACGAACGAGATCGGATTGTTCTGCGTATAGGTATAGCGATTGAGGCCGTCGCTGGTGGTCGGGTCGGCGGAAATGAAGCGACCCAGCTCCGGGTCGAGGTAGCGCGCGTGCAAATACAAGAGTCCGTTGTCATCGAGCCGTTCGCCGGCATAGCCGAGTGACTCATCGAACGACGTCGACTTCGCGAGTACCTCGCCATAGGGGCGATAGCTGGTGCGCTGTTGCAGGACGCCAGTAGAATTGGTGACGACGCGTGTGGAGCCCTGCCCGTCGGCGTGCAACCAGTTGCTCATCCAGGTCGCGCCCGAGCTCTTGCGCTGGACACCGAAGGGCAAGGTCTTGGTGGTGACACCCGTGGGGGAAATTTCGTAACCCGACCCGAGATAGGTCGTGATCGCACCGGCGTTGTTGGCAGTGAGGCGATCGTTGTCCGCACTGTAGGTGTACGTGTAGCTGCCGGCGCTGACCGGCATGTGGTTGCCGTCGTAGCCGATGGACCCGACCGAGCCGCCGGTCATGCTGCCGTTTGCGTCGTACTGGTACGCGGTTCCGCCGGCGCAGCTGACCGCGTGCGGCTGCGGATGTCCGCCTCCGCTCGGAATCGCGCGATAAAAGCGCTGCGAGGCGTGCGTCGTGTCTTCGTACGAAAACTTGCCACTTGCGTCGGCCGTTTCGGTCGCGACCGTCGTAAATCCGCCGAGGAGGCCGCCACCGCCAGAGCCTGATCCACTGCCAGAGCCTGATCCGCTGCCAGAGCCACTGCCTGAGCCCGACGCTTGCACCTCGTAGCTCGCGAGCGGGGTGCCTACGAAGCTGGCCAGCGCGTCTCCATTTGGCAGGATTTGGATCGATCCGGTCGCCGGGCCGGCCATCGTATTCGTGCATCCGCTACCGCCGCCGTTATAGGCGTAGGCTCCGACGCGACTGTTGTAGGTCATGTTGCCGATCGAGTCGTAGGTGAAGGTCTGACTGTCGGCGGCGCTGGTCGTGTTGGTGGCGCTGGTCAGTCGGTGGAGCCCGTCATATCCGTAGGTCCAACTCTCGTTTGCTGCGGACGACGTGAGCGACGTGATCTTGCCTTCGCCGTCCCGGCCGTAGGTCAGACCGACAAGCGCCGTAGAGCCTTTCTTGGTGGTGATCGAGTTTAGCCAGCCGCGGCTTGCATCGAAGACTTTGGTGGTGATCGTGCCGTTGGCGTTGTTCTGTTGGATCGGGTTCCCGAGCGCGTCGTAGGTCACCGAGCCCAGCAGGCTGCCGCCCGAGATCGCGCTCATCGAGATCAGGTGCCCCGCGTTGTCGTAGCCAAGTCCCGTGCCCGAGCTGGTGCTGAGCGGATTTTCGCCGATGACGTCACCGTCGGGATAGCGAGTGCCTTTCAGTCGATTGCCGGCGTCGTAGACGTAGTTGAAGGTGTAGGTCTGTCCGCCCAGCGTGCGCGTTTGCTTCGCCTGCAGGCCCGCGATGTTGAAGTCCTGCGTCTGAGTGCCGTACGGATCGGTGGCGCTGGTTCGGTGCCCCATGTTGGCGTAGCCCGTCCCGTAGCGTTCGTCGTACCCCCACGAGACGGTCACTGCGGAGGCGTTTCCGTAACGGTTCGTTTTGCTCGTCTGCCGACCTAGGATGTCGTAGATCGATTGCGTCTGCTGACCGAGCGCGTCGGTCTCGAGCGTGACATGGCCCAGGTTGTCAAACTCATCCAAGGTCGTGCCCGTGTCGGGGTCCGTGATCTTGTAGCGTCGGCCGAGCGAGTCAGTGTAACTGTAGATCATGTTGCCGATCGGATCGCGCACGTTCGCCAAGTTTCCGCGCGCATCGTATTCGGACGAGGTGACGTACGTGCTCGTGCCATCGTAGGCGGTGTGGGTGACCGTCTGCCCGCGCGCGTTTACAAGATCCATCACCTTGTGACCGAACTCGTCGACGACCGTGACGCTGCTCGGTGTGTAGATCCAGGTGCCGCTGGTGCCATCGAGATGAGTCAGCTTGACCACACGTCCGAGGTCGTCATAGCTCTTGGTCGGTCCGACGCCGGGAAAGGTGCCGCTGCCGGACCAAAACGCAGGAAGGGTCGAGCTCACCGCGTTTCCGCGCGCATCGAAGTTCGTGCGCGTGTAGATATCCTGGTTGCTCGCGCCTCGGCTTCGCGTCTGCCAGGTGCGTCCGCGCCCATCGATGTAACGATACGAATAGAGCACGCCCGAATTGTTGGCGCCATTGCTGGAGACGTAGACATATTGTTTGCTGGAGGTCGTCGCGCCGCCGTCATACGGGTGGTAGCTGCGGTTTTCTTGATTGCCCTGCGCCGAGCCGTCTCCACCCGGGCGGGCGATCTGGGTGACGCGGCAGAGCGCATCGTAGGTGGTGGTGACCACCTGATCGTTTTCGTCGGTCTGGGTGATCGGCGTGCCGCAGCGCGGCTCCCAGCTCGAGAGCATGTGCTCGTGCAGACCCTGCGTAGTTGCAACACTATAAAGCGGGTTGCGCACTTCGATGACGAAGGTGGTGTAGGTCGAGTCGTAGACGCTCGTAGTCGTGAAGCCGCGCGCGTCGGTCGCCGAGGTGCGATTTCCGTAAGCGTCGTACCCGTACTGAGTCGCCGTGTATCCATTCTTCGTGTCCAGCCAGCTCGAGGCTTGGGTGGGAAAGCCTAACGTGGGCGGCGAGCGCCAATCGCTTTGACCGTCGTAGAAGGTGTAACTGTCAGACAGAAGCGTGCTTCCGCTGCCATCATAGACCGACGCATGTGCGAGCGCTCCCACCACGTAGACCACGTGGCTCGGATCGCTCGCAGTATTCGCATTCGGTTTGTATTCAAACACCGCGGCGGTCTCATCGCCGGTGACATCGACAAAACCGTTGTCGACCACTTGGGTCAGATTGCCGAACGCGTCGTAACAGGGCGCTCCTGCGCACAGGCGTGTCGTACTCTTGGCTTTGTAGGCGCCCGAACCGGTCGGATCGTAGGTGAAGTCGGTGGTCCCGACCTGGAGCGAAGTGTAGGGCACGGCCTGGCCGTTGGTTTGATAGCTGATCAGCGTCGCCTTGAGGAGGACGCTCGCTGCGCCGGAGAGCGCGCCCGACCGAACATCGACGCGGGAGGGTTTGGAAAACGAACCGTAGTCTTGCGCAAAGGTGGTCACCTCGGTTGGGCAGGTCACCTGCGATCCGATGCAGGGGATTGTCTTGGTCGCGGTGTGAAAGCCGAGAAAGCGGCGGTTCACGAAGTCGTAGAGCCCGCCGGTGTAGGACTGCGACGTGGTCGTCACCGAGGAGCCGGCGATCCCGCGGCCGTCGTCGACCGAGATCGCGAGCAAGGTCGGCATCGGCGGGACGTAGCCGCCATTCGGCCAGCTCGAGGACGACGCGTAGCTGAGCTTGGTAACTCCACCGATTTCGGAATCGACCTCTTTGATCTCCGGCACCATCGCGCCAGTCGACTGCAAACTGTAGATCTGGTTGCCCTTGAAATAAATGAGGTCGCCCTTGCCGTCGCCGTTGATGTCCGACATCGCCTGGCCCGTAGATCCCGACGGTGCGCCGGGGCCCCAGTTGGATGCAGCGAGGAAACTCTGCCCGTTTGACAGAGAAACCATGAGCGAGGTCCCGTTCAAGTAGGCATGATCGGCCATTCCGTCGCCGTTCATGTCGGCGAGCCAGCCGCCCTGCGTCGATCCCCACGTGGCTTCGGCGATCGCCGTCACGCCCGCGGAGAGGAAAACTTTACGAACCGCGGTGTAGCTTCCGACGCACGCGCTCTCGAGCACATTTCCGCTGCAGCTGCAGCTATCCTTTTGATCCACGTAATTCGAGTAGCAGTTTGCCGAGTAGCAGGCGCTTCCAGGCGGGATATAAGGACACATCCCTTGGTAGTTGCCCGTGCAGGGAATCGAGCAGATGCATTCCCAATATCCCGGGGTGGAATTGCTTTGGCAATAGTCGTTGCAGGGATCGTTGAATCCGAAGCTGCATGACAAAATGGAATTCGAGTTACAGAACTCGGAGACGTAGGTGATGTTCGCGACGTGCTCGGTGCCCACCAGGTAGGTGAAGTCGGGTTTGCCGTCGCCGTTCAGATCGGCCCAGGTTCCATTGTCGGGATCGGTGGCGCTCGTATTTCCCGTGACCGAACAGCCGGGGTCCACGGTGGTTGCATTGTTGGTCACCGACGAACGTGTCGACCAGAGTCGGTCGGTGCCAAAACTGAACGCCCCCGTTCCATCGACGCCTGCCAGTTTAAAATAGAGACTCTTCGTTCCAGTTGCGTTGTAGACCCAGTCGGCTTTTCCATCGCCGTTTAGGTCGACGAGGGAAACCCACCCTGCTTCGCCGAAGTTTCCTCCGGCGGCAAACTGCGCCGCGCTCATGATTTCCGATGAGAGAGCAGCGCCGGTGGCGAGCGATGTGCGAATCGAAATCCCATCGGGTGTGTAGACCAGGTCGGTCATGCCGTCGCCATTTACGTCGCTCATCCAAGCCATCGGCTTGGTGCCATTCAGCTGAGGCGTCAAAGTGGCCCACTCGGCGTCAGCCAGAAACTGGGATCCGTTCGAAACCTTGACCCACAACTTGTACGTCCCTGAATCATTTTGTAGGTAGACGAAGTCCGCCTTGCCGTCGCCGGTGACATCGGTGAGCCAATAGCTGACCGCCGAGGATGCGCGCACGCCCCAGTTGGTGTCGCTGCCGAAGCTCGCAATCGGTGCGCTACCGTTCGGCGCGCTCGGGACTTGCGACAACAGCACTTGAATGTTGGAGCTGCCGGACGGGATGTACACATGATCTTGCAGTCCATCTCCGTTGACGTCGGCAAACCAACTGGTCGTCGCATCGGCCGCGCTGCCCCGCGTGCCGACAGTGGCGGCGGCGGCCAGGGTCTTCGGCGGTAGATCGAATGTATAGGTCACCGGTTGGGGTGCCGTCGTGCCGCCGGTGACCGCGCCCGCCGAATTCAAGGTGGCATCGTATCCGTAGATCTTGACCGTGTTCAGAAGTGAGCGGCTGTTAGCGGAATCGGTGCCGTAGGCAATTGTGTACGCGCGTGCGAGCTGCGCGCCGGTGCGGATTTCGATGGTCTTGAGCCGCTGGGTCGTCTGTCCGAGCGTCGTGCCGCCGGTCGCAAAGGTGATGACGTCGTTGCGCGTCTCGCGATAGAGGTTGATGGTGGTCGTTGCCGCCGAAGCGCCTGCGGGATAGTAGGTGACCTGCGAAGGATAGCAGTCGAGCGTCGGCGAACCTTCGCATGCCCAGCTATAACGAACGTTGTTGCCCTTCAGGTCGACCACTTTGGACAGACCCCAGCGGAAGGTCTGCGTCGCGCCCTTCACGCTCACCTGATAGGTTGGACTGTACTCGCGCCGAACGCCGTCTCTGCTCCAGCTGTACCAGCTGCCGGCCGTGAACAGGATCTTCTCGTAGCTCTCGACCCGCATCGCGTGCGAGCCGCCGTGGGTGCAGCTCGGACTGGGGGCACCGTTCGCCGGAAGCGAAGCGCACTCCACCATCGGTTGCCCGTCGCGCAGATAGACGTCACTGCCGTCGTAAAGTGGCGTGCCGTAATTGGGCGCCGCGATTTCAATGGTGGAGAAACCGGAGAGAGTGCCGCCGGCGCCGGCGAACCCGTTTCGCGAAACCTCCGCGATTTGGATCGCGAGATGGGGATCGAGTCCACGGAAAGAGGGCGTTGAGATCGGGACCCGTGAGGTCGGTCGACCGTAGAACCCATCGGTGGTGACATCGCCGGTCGCGCTGAGCGGCGCCTCGGCAGCTGCACTTTCGACTGGGTCATCTGCGCTCGCCACGCGAGCGAACAGCAGTAACGTGAAAAAAACAGTGAAGGATGTAGGCCTCTTGTCAGACAACATCGTATCCCCCTGACGGTGTCGGTCTATTGTTCAGCGTGCTATTGCAGTCCCGGAATTGGTCGCGGCGGCCGGCTCCCGTTCACGCCATTGGGATTGAAGAGCTCCGGCGGTTGAGTCTGCGGATCGGGCGGAGCCATGCTGTTTCCCGGCGGCGTGAATTTCGCCGGCGCTGCGCCGATCTCCTCCGGCGAGAGCAATCGGCGATCGGTCGGCGAATCATTTACAATCGAATGTGCGTTGCCTGGCGTGCCAGGAGGGATGTTCACGTTGGGGCCCACCGGATCGCCGCCGCACCCAGCGGTGACCGCGACCGAAAGCAAGACATAACGCAAGAAGGTATTCACGTTTTCCCCCTGTGGCTGCCCGTGTGCCTTTTGCAGAGCGCATACCATCAGAAGAGATCCTGACAATTCGTGCGGATCCGAAGTCTCGCTGAGTGGTGTGGCCAGAGTTGGGGACGCGATGTCTCCGACGCTCGGGAAGTACTCCCACCCCGCCTCACCCTGGCCACGTTAGTGATCGGTTTCCGTAACGGGGACGGCTGCGGCAGTCCTTGCCGGCAGCGGGTTTCTGCTTGTCCGCGACGAAGGCGACCTTGACGACTACCGCATCCATCTTCGACGCGATAGCTCCGGCTTTTATGCGCTCCATGCGTCGTGTCCGCGCCGAGGTTGCACCGGGAAGTTCACCGGCGCTGGTTTCAGCTGCCCATGCCACGGCTCCGCTTTCGACGTAAACGGCGCGTTGACTGCCGGGCCCGCGCTCCAGGCTCTCCGGGGATACCCCCTCTCGCTGCGAACGGCGGACTCGTCGCTGCGCTGCTCGCCGTGCCGACGGGCACGTCTGCGCTGCTCTCTCCTCATGCGCCGCTCTCGCTTCGGTCTCGTCGTTCTCGCTCGATCATTTTGACTTCGAAGGGGCCTAGAGCAGCGACTGCATTCAGCGCATCTCCGAGGGCAGCGGATCCCCCTTCTTCCAACGCCCGGCCTACGACCCGATGCCGGCGGGATCGAACCATGAAGTCATCTTGCCCTTCGCGTCAAAGAATACGTTCCCGGTGTTGAGATCCATTTCGATCCCCGGGAGCGCCCTGTTCGCCGCCCTCCGCAGGGGGGAACATGAGAAAGCTGCTCTGCGCCGCGGTGTTGCTCCAATTGGGCTGCGGTGAAATTCCGCCCGCGTTCGCCGATACGAATCTGATCGGTCGACGTATAGGGCTGGGAGTCAAGACCAGCGCACCGGTCGACTGAAGGATTGGAAAATCGATCTACTCCTACGGGCCGGTGCTGATCTCTACGTCATTGAGCTCAGCCAAGTCACCGAGTCCGCCGACCACCAACACTTCGCCTGAGTCGAGCAACGTGGCGGTGTGGTTGAACCGGCTGGCCACGAGCGGAGCTGAAAGGGAACTCCACGTTTCCGATTTCGCATCGTAGATCGGTGAGTCGTCGAGCGATGCGCAGCCGTCTTTCCCACAGTTGTAGCCACCAACGACGAGAGCGTTGCCGGACTTTAGTGTCAGGATCGTCGGTAACGTTCGCGCAGGTGAAATTCGAGCGGTCGCGGTCCAGCTGGAACTGCCCGGATCAAAAAGCTCAGCGCTGCTGAGAAAACTGGTATTGGACTCCTTGCCCGCCGCCATCAATACTTGACCGGAGTCGAGCAGTGTGGCGACGTGGAACAGTCGATCTTCACTGTTGAACGAGGCGGCCATCGACCAGGTCTGGGTCTGGAGATCGAACAGCTCGCAGCTCTTGAGCGAGGTTTCGGAAACGTCGGTGGCTCCGCCGGTAACGAGAACCCGCCCATCCTTTAGCTTGGTTGCCGTGTGGAGAAAGCGTGCAGCGGTCATGCTGCCGGTGACGGTCCACGTATTGGAGGTCGCATCGTAGAGCTCAGCGCTGCTGAGTGCGTGACCCACATAGCCATTCGCAGATCCGCCCAGAAGCGGCTCCATGGTTTTCATGTCATTTGCACCCCCTACCACCAACACCTGGCCCGATGAGAGCAGCACGGCGGTACCGAATTCTCGCGGAGAGGACATCGGCGCTGTTCTGGTGTAGGTCCCCTGCTCTGGATCGTAGAGCAGCGCGTCGTTGCGCACCTCAGTGCCTTCCGGGACTCCTATCTGATTCGCACGGCCGCCGCCGGCGATCAGAACCAGGCCTGATCCGAGCAGCGTGGACATGTGATTGCTGCGCGGTTCAGGTAGGGGAGTGAGCGTGCTGAACGTCATTGACTGAGGATCGTAGATCTCCACGCTGTCGACCATGGTACGATCTTCTTTTTCGCCGCCCACGATGAGCACCTTGCCGCTCGACAGAAGCGTTGCGGTGTGTGCCCCACGAGCGATTGAAAGTTTACCGACGGTACGCCATCCGGTGGGATCGGCGATGATGGGAATCGTCGCATCGATGGCCATATCTGTTTGGGTCCCGACGGGTCGTGCGGTTCCATGAGATGCGCAAGCAGCGAAGTGTATGGCGACGACGCTGGCGAGAAACAGGCGAATGGTCATGCAGGGCTCCGAGATTGATTGACTGTTCTTTTTTTCTGCTTCTCAGCTCAAATGCCGATCGAAACTATTTGTTGTGGACGAGGACGCCTTCGGCAAAGTAGGTGTGATAAGGCTCGACAGTGAAGTTGTAGACGGTCTCTTGGCTGCCAATCGACAAGAAGGCGCTCGCGACCGCCTGAGGGAAGACTCCACCGCGGTCAAGAGTCAGAAGCGTGTCGCTCTGCGAGAGCATGTCCGCCCGAGTAATATCGAGCTCAAACGGAGTCGACATGAGTCGATCGGCACCCTCACCGTAGTCCGCGCCGAGCTTGAAGAAGGGATGGTTCGCCGTGGTCCTCAGCACCGCACCGCCCTGCGTTTTTACAGTTCCCGTTTCAGAATCGGGGTGAACGAAGGTTTTCACGACTCGTCCGAGTGCGACGCCGCCGCGAGCGGGATCGTAGCTGTATACGAAGTCGCCGGTTTGTATGTCTTCGATGTTCCGCTCCCCACTAGGCGTCGCGATGTGGGTGCCGCCGGAGAAGCACTCTCCGACGTCCGGGTTGTTATAGCTACAACCACCCAAGGAGTTGCAGTAGTAGTTGAAGGGACAGAGGGTGTCGTGACAATCGAGTTGGTCACGACATTGGCAGTAGAAATGCGACCATGTTTGGCTCCCTGTGCACGCATGCCATTCGGGGCCACAGTAGTCTAGGCAGACGCCTGAGCAGTTTTGCGTATCTCCCGTACAGGTCTGAGGGTCAGCGACACAAGCTTGCGTTATCCCAGAACAGAGCGTTGCGCCTCCACACGCAGTGGCCGTCGTCGAAGTGCAGGGACTTCCGGGCTGGCACAGCTCAATCGCGGCGTCTTGGATGTAGACGCTGCAGCTCGCAGCAGCCCAGCTGTTGATGCTAGGTCTCACCAATAGTCGGAAGGTCTCGTCTGGGTCCGCAGAGAGATTGTGTGTTAGGGAGCCATTCGTGACCTGCCCAAGAGTGGTCGACGTTCCGCTCTTGTTACTCTGAATAAAGAAATGAAGAGGTCCCCCCTTGCAGTCGATCTGAACGCGAAATTGCGATGTCCCGCGAGGATCGAGGATCATTTGGCCCACCCGACAGGTCGTGTCCACAAAAGGTTGGAGTTGGCAGGAGAAGAAATCCTTGTACGGCTCGTCTTGGGACGGGGCCGGAGTGAGCGCGATGGCAATAGGTTTGCCATCCTTCCCGAGCGTAAACGTTCCAAAGTTCTGTAGCGTGTTAGCGACTCCGTCGGCTTTTCCGTCCGAACTGAGGACGGATGGATCGAGGCCTCCGTCGTCGGCGAGTTCCGGCTCTCCGCAGGCAGCCACCGCGCTCACGAGAGCCAGCCAAACACACTCACGGATCCTCGCCCGATTTCGCCGTTGTGCCCAACCGATCGTCGCCCTCATGCGATTCTCCATTCCTCTTCATAGAGCAAGGGGTGCGCCATTGTGCGGAAGTACTTTGAACACAGGAGATTAGGTAACGGGGCCGAAGCCACTGGGGTCGAGCGACGCCGAACTCGGGGGGGCGAACGGGACCGAATGTCTCCGTTCGGAGCGCGCTCGAGCGCTTCGAACGCCTCTTTCACGGATCGAAAAATCGACTGGACCGACCGATCTGTTTCGGCGAGGTGCCACCTAAGATCCTCGCTTGCGGAGCGAACTTGACCGATCCAGATCGCCGCGCTTTGGCAAATGCTCGGCGCGCGTGGCAAATACGTGGCAAAAAGCGCTGCAGAAGAAATGGAGGTAAACGGAGCAGCTGGAACTTCTTCGGGAATCTAAAGTGCCGAGGACGGGAATTGAACCCGCCTAAAGTCGACGATGACAATTTGAAGCGCGACGCTGGCTTGCTCGCTTTTCGAGTCATCTCCGACGGGAAAGTGGGTTTCGTTTGTTTCCGCTTCACGCCGCGTCGTACCACGCTGGGAAGTCTCAAACCACGAGCTCGTGGCACAACCGTGGCACAGAACTACGCCGCCGCGAGGTCTACGTCGATACCGCTCCAGCGCGCGAGCGGTACCAGCGTCTTGCCGGACTCTTTCAATTCGACGAGTCCGAGATCGGCGAGAAACTTCAAATCGGAATGCACGTTCTTGAAGTCGCGTTTCAGTTTGCGCGCAAGCTCGGCAATCGACTTCGGCTTGAGCGTCGGAATGCTCGCCAAAATCTCGAGTCGCGAGGGCGAAAGAACTCTGCCCAGCACCTGCCAGCTCGATACCGAGATCACGGACTCACTCGCTGCCGCCTTGCCCTTGAGCGCTCGCTTCCAGCGCGCCGAAGTTTGCCGAAACGGCTCGACCGTGAGACGCACTCTTTTCAGTTTCATGGCTCGAATCCCGCCTTTCTGATCAGCATCCAAAAATCGTCGAGTAGTTGCTCATCGCTCTCGTGGCGAAACGGCAACTCCTGGCCCCCGATGTGAAGGTGCGGCCCTTTCGGCTTGTGATTGTCGATTCCAACAACGACTTCGCCACCAACGACAAAAAAGAGTGAAAATTTCCGTCCGTTCAGATAGTGCGCCGATCTTGGCACCTCCCAAACTTTGATCTCAGCGATCCCGACCGCGCCCGCTTCGGACAGCAGCAGTCGCTTTTCATGAAAAACCAGTCGGGCCTTCATCTATGGCAATATTACCATAGATGCTTTTGCGCACGCGAATTTAACAATTAAACACGCTTCCCAAGCCCGGTGGCACTTTGAGCGTATGCCGTCGGGGTGCCGGCTTGACTAGTAGAGCTCCCATCTAGCGGCGCCGACGTGTGACCACTCCTACTGGCCGAGATCGAATTGAAACTCGAGGTACGCACCGAGGCGCAGATTCTCGAAGTGCAAACTGCCCGGCGTTGCGTTTGTGGAGTCCGCTGGAATGTCGACCGTCTCGGCAGTGAATGTCTCGCCGAGCGGCGTCGTGAAATGATCCCCACCTGGATCATTCGCGTAAGTGCTGAAACTCCAAGTGGATGTGCGAAACCAACCGGCGACGGACGGCTCCTTTCGCCGTAATCGGCGAATTGGACGCATTAGCCCGCGCCCATCGGCCGCATCGTCCAACGACGTCGTGGTCGACAGAAATCATTCCAAGATCGGCTGCGATCGGAAACCTCGATGGCAGCCCACTTACCGATGGGCAGACCAGTAGCGAGATCTGCCGCGTCTTTCGGCGGGCCGGTTTGCCGGAGCGTGGTTGGCATTCGTTACGGCACTCGTTCGGCACACACGCTGCGTTACTCGGCGTGAACCCGTGGCGCTTGCAGGCATGGATGGGCCACGGCCGGATCGACGAGACGATGCTTTACGTCCACGTCGCAGCGGCGCCTCATCGGCCGCTTCCGCCGGAGTTGTGCTCGGTCGCAGGCCCGCAAGATCCAGACGATCGGATTTTGCACCTGCTCGGTTGTCGCGCGTCCGTCAAAGAGAGAGCCCGTGGCACAAACGTGGCACAAACCGCAGTTTCAACGAGTGAAGGAAAAGGATTCTAAAAAGTTAACCGGTGCCGAGGACGGGAATTGAACCCGTATGACCTTTCGATCTGAGGATTTTAAGTCCTCTGCGTCTACCAATTTCGCCACCCCGGCGGGCTGCTCGTAACTGGTATCAGGTTCGCGGCCGATTGTCATGAGGAGCGCTTTAGGCTGTGCAAACGGGCCCTTGAAGAGGTCCATGTGGGCCCGCGATCTGTGCTAGTTTTTGCTCCGTGAGTCTCGCAGGTCGACAGGTCCTTCTCGGTGTGGGCGGCGGCATCGCTGCCTACAAAGCCGCGGAGCTGGTGCGCGAGCTTTCGAAAGCCGGCGCGGAAGTGCGCGTGGTCATGACCGCGGCGGCGCAGAAGTTCATCACGCCGCTCACGTTGCAAACTCTTTCGCACCATCCGGTCGGCGTGGACACCTTCGATCTCCAGCAGGAGTCGACCATCTCGCACATCGATCTCGCCGATCGCAGCGAGCTTTTCGTGGTGGCGCCGGCGACGGCGGATCTGGTCGCGCGTCTGGCGCTGGGAATGGCGAACGATCTGCTCACCACCGTGGCGCTCGCGTGTCGCGCACCTTTGGTGCTGGCTCCGTCGATGAACGTGAACATGTGGCAGCATCCGGCCACGCAGGTGCACATTCAGACTTTGCGCGGGCGCGGCGTACGGATGATCGGTCCCGACGCGGGAGATTTGGCATGCGGTTGGGTGGGCGCGGGCCGAATGGCTGAGCCATCGGAGATTGCGGCGGGCTGCGCCACTGTGCTCGGCGAAACGCAAACGGTGACGCAAGATTGGGCCGGACTTTCGGTGCTGGTGACCGCGGGATCGACGCGCGAAGCGATCGATCCAGTGCGCTTCATCGGCAATCGCTCGACGGGGAAAATGGGTTTTGCCATCGCCAAAGCGGCGGCGGCGCGCGGCGCCAAGGTGGTTTTGATTTCGGGTCCGTCAGAGCTTGCGACACCAGCGGGCGTGGAGCGCATCAACATCGAAAGCGCCGTCGAGATGCGCGATGCGGTGATGAGTCGCGCCGACGTACAATCGGCAATCTTCAAAGCGGCGGCGGTGGCGGATCATCGACCGGCGCAAGTCGCACTGCAAAAGATTAAGAAGCAGGGCGCTGCGTCGTCGCTCGAGCTGCAAGCGAATCCAGATATTCTCGCTGAGCTGGGCGTGCGGAAGTTTGGTCGCGTTCGCCCGGTGCTGGTCGGATTCGCCGCGGAAACCACTGACGTCGAACGTCACGCGCGCGAAAAACTGGCGCGCAAGCATTGCGATCTGATCGTGGCCAACGATGTGAGCGAAGCCGGCTCCGGATTCGGCACCGATACCAATCGCGTGATGCTGGTGAGCGAAGGCGGCGTCGATCGACTTCCTCTGCTCTCAAAAGATGAAGTGGCCCATCGTCTACTTGATCGCGTGCGATCGCTGGTGAAGAGCGCATGAGCGATCAAGACGATCTGCTGGCGGCTGCCCGCGCGGTGAAAGAACGACTGCTGTGGCTCGAGCGCGGAGGCGTGCGAGGCGTGCTGCGTAGCGCTGCGAAAAAGGTGGAAGCGCGCCCAGTCGCTTCCGTACCCACTCTTGCGTCGGTGCCTTCGGCAGTCATACGTGAGCCTTCCTCTATGACGCTCACGCAAGTGCGCGACGAGCTCGGCGAGTGCACGCGTTGCAAGCTCAGCGGCACGCGAAAGAACATCGTCTTCGGCGTCGGCAATCCGGAAGCATCGCTGGTGTTCATTGGCGAAGCGCCGGGGGCGGACGAAGATGCGACGGGCGAGCCGTTTGTCGGCGCCGCCGGACAGCTCCTGACCAAAATGATTTTGGCGATGGGACTTTCGCGCGAAGATGTCTATATCTGCAACATCTTGAAGTGTCGCCCGCCGGGAAATCGTAATCCTGAGTCGGATGAGATCGCCGAGTGCGAGCCGTTTTTGAAAAAGCAGCTGGCGGCGATTCGTCCGCGGATGATGGTTTGCTTGGGCAAGTTCGCCGCCCAGTGTCTTCTGCGATCCGATGCGCCGATCAGCAAGATGCGCGGACGTTTTCAGTCGTACGAAGGCATTCCACTCATGCCCACGTTTCATCCGGCGTATCTGCTGCGCAACCCGAGCGCGAAACGCGAAGTGTGGGCCGACCTGCAGCTGGTGATGGCCGAGATGGATCGCCTCGGTCTGCCGCGAACTCGCAGCTGATGCGCATCTCGGCGCTGGTCTATCCAGTGACTGATCTCGCCATCGCCAAACGCTTTTATGGCGAAGTGCTCGGACTGAAAGAGCGGCACGCCAACGATCAAGCCGGCTGGGTCGCCTATCTTACCGATGGTGGAGTTGCGCTTTTGCTGCGTCGAAAGCCGGAACTCGCCGGAAAGGGCGGACCGTCCGCCACGTTCGAATGCCCCGACCTCGAGCTCTTACGCGCACGACTGGTGCAAGCGGGCGCGCGCGTCGACGGTGAGATCGAAGAGGGCAAGAGCGTACGCGTGCTGCGCTTCTACGATCCCGACGGGAACGCGCTCGAAGCCGCCGAAGCGCGTTAACCAACCCTTCGAACCGTTTCGCCCCCCGGGGAGTGCGCTTTGCTCCGCGCGCACTTATTGGCTATTCTCCGGGCGTGCATCCGCTTCCGATAGATGACGCGATTGTCGCCGAATGTCGCGCTCGCGCTGGGCGCGTGGCCGACGGCGTGCACCAATTCATCGACGAGCACACCACCGTCTCGATCGAACGCACCGTGTTGCGCGCGTACGGCGTCGACGGCGCCGATGAGAGCGGTGTACCGCTGGTCAATCGCTGCGTCGAACGAATCGTGGCGGCGAAGATGATTGGTCGCGGCGCAGCGTCGCTGATTGCGGCGCAAATGTTGTCCGGCGCTAAAGATCCGCAAGAGGCCGCGGAACGAATCGCGTTTGGCTCAGGCGATCTCCCAGCCATCACTCACTCTTCGGCGCAGCTGGCAGCGGCGCTCGCACCTTTTACCAAAGCGGCCATCGTGCGCATCGATGAGGCGCGGCGCACGCGCGAGCAGAGTCGCGCTCGTCTCGGCACTGGACCCACGCCTTGGAAATATTTGATCGTCGCCACCGGCAACATCTATGACGATGCCGAGCAGGCGCGCGCTGCGGCGCAGGCCGGCGCCGACATCATCGCGGTCATTCGCTCGACGGCACAATCGCTGATCGACTATGTGCCCTACGGCGCCACCACCGAGGGATTCGGCGGCACCTGGGCCACGCAGGAAAATTTCAAGATCGTGCGCGCCGCGCTCGACGAAGAGCAAGAGAAGCTAGGTCGCTATCTCATGCAGGTGAACTACTCGTCGGGATTATGCATGCCGGAGATCGCCTATCTGGGCGCCGTCGAGCGTCTCGACATGCTGCTCAACGACGCGATGTACGGAATTTTGTTTCGCGATATCAACCCGCGCCGCACGCTGTGCGATCAGTATTTCTCGCGGAGGATCATCGCGCGCGCCGGAATCATCATCAACACCGGCGAAGACAATTATCTCACCACCGCCGACGCGGTGGACAGCGCGCACACCGTCATCGCTTCGCAGTTCATCAACGAAGCGTTCGCGCGCATGGCCGGCCTGCCCGATCAGCAGATGGGCTTGGGCCATGCCTTCGAGATCGACAAGGGCATCGAAGATTCGTTTTTGATGGAAATGGCGCAGGCGCAACTCGTCAGACAGATTTTTCCTAAACATCCGATCAAATGGATGCCGTCGACGAAGCACAAGTCGGGCGATATCTTCTGGTCGCATCGTGTGGACGGGCTTTTCGATTTGGTGGGCGTGGCGACCGAGCAGTCCATCGAGCTTCTCGGCATGATGACCGAGTCGATCCACACGCCGCTGTTGCAAGATCGCTTCGTCGCGCTCAAAGGTGCGGACTACGTGTTCAACGCTGCACGCCATTTTTCAGAGGAGCTGCTTTGGAATCCGCAAGGCCGGGTGGTGGCGCGGGCCAAACAGGTTTTGAGCGAAGCGCACGCGCTTCTCGGCGACGTAGAGAAAGAAGGAATGTGGTCGGCCATCGCCCGTGGCGCGTTCGCGGACGTGAAGCGGCCTGAGCTCGGCGGGCGCGGGCTGGCTGGCGTGATTGAAAAATCCGCGGACTATTTGAATCCGATCCTCGATGCGCTCGAGGAGACGCCATGAAAGTTCGCGCCTATGGGGACCGCAGAGACGACGGTCGCATTCAGCTCTCCTTTACGCTTCCAGTCGCGGCCTCGGCCAAAGCCAAAGAGGCGGCGCGCCAATTTTGCGAAAAGTTGGGCCTCAAAAACGTGCTGGTCGCCACCATGGAAAAGGCTGGTCGCGACTTTTCGTTCTTCGTCGCCTACGGAAACTCCGACGTGGCGTTGGAGTACGATTCGATCAGCGTGCCGGAAGTCACCGTGCCGACTTGGGACTTCAAAGAGATCAACAAGATCATCAAAGAGAAGATCGGTCGCAAAGTGGTGGTGGTGGGCGCCTGCACCGGATCGGATGCGCACACCGTCGGCATCGACGCCATCATTAATATGAAGGGCTTTGCCGGCGACAAGGGGCTCGAAGCCTATCCCTGGATCGACGCCCACAATTTGGGCGCGCAGGTAGACAACATCACCTTGCTGGCGCGCGCACAGGAACTGCATGCCGACGCCGTGCTGGTATCGCAAGTGATGACTCAGCGCGATCTGCATCTGGAAAATTCGTCGCAGCTGATCGAGATCGCGCGTAAGAACAACCAGCGAGGCCTGCTTTTTCTGCTCGGCGGACCGCGCATCGATCACAAACTTGGGCTCGAGCTCGGCTACGACGCTGGGTTTGGTCCAGGCACCAAACCATCGGAAGTGGCCAGCTACATCGTCGACGTGCTGGTCAAACGTAAACGCAAAGGCGAAGGCAAAAAATGAAGGCGATGATTCGAATGCGCATCGGCGATCACGACGCGCACTACGCAGGGAAGTTGGTCGACGGCGCCAAGATGCTGCAGCTGTTTGGCGATGTGGCCACGGAGCTCTGCATTCGAGCCGACGGCGACGAAGGCCTTTTTCGCGCCTACGACAGTGTGGAGTTTTTGGCGCCGGTTCGCGCCGGTGACTTCATCGAGGCCGAGGGCGAGATCGTCGGGTGGGGACGTACTTCGTTGAAGATGGAATTTGTGGCGCGCAAAGTGATCGCGCCGACGCCTAAACGAAACGATACCCATGAATCTTCGGCCGATCTGCTGTCCGAGCCGGAAATTGTCTGCCGGGCACGTGGAACCTGCGTGGTTCCGGCCAACATGCGACGTGCGGCGGAATTCGGTCGCCCCAAACCCTGCATCATTACCGCGGCCATCGTTGGGGCGGAGACCACACGCGAGCAAAATCCGCACCTACCCATCACCGCTGAAGAGCTCGGAGTGGAAGCGGAGCGCTGCGCCAATGCGGGCGCATCGATCATTCATTTGCATGTGCGCGACGACGCCGGAAAAGCGTCACAAGAGACCGAACGATTTCGCGCCGCAGTTCGCGCCATTCGCGCGCGCACCAACGTGATCATTCAAACGTCCACCGGTGGCGCGGTCGGCATGAGCGTGGCCGAACGAGCGGGACCTCTGGGGCTCACCGGCAAGGACGCGCCGGAAATGGCGACGCTCAACGTCGGCACCATCAACTTCGGCGATGACATTTTTCAAAACAGCGCCGCCGAGGCCAAAGAGATGGCCGAAAGAATCACCAAGCACGGCGCGACTCCCGAAGTAGAAATTTACGACGCGGGCCACATCGACATCGCCGCTGATCTGGTGAAGCGCGGCGTGATCAAAGGGCCGCTGCACCTGCAGTTCGTGTTGGGAATTCGCGGCGCGCTGTCAGCGAACCAGCGCAATCTCCAGTTTTTGCTCGAGCGAATGGACGAGCTTCCGGCTCGATCGACCTGGGGCGTGGCCGGTGTCGGACGTTATCAGTTGGCGATGGCCGAGTTGGCGGCGCGCTGGGGCGGGAACGTACGCGTCGGATTGGAAGACAACATCTATCTGGACAAGGGCGTGCTGGCGCAAGGTTCCGCGCCACTGGTGGAGCGGGCCGCGCTGCTTTGCAAGAATCACGGACGCGAGATCGCTACGCCGGAAGGGGCACGCAAGCTTCTCGGTCTCGCCAAGTAATGTTGCCGTCCGTGCGCGCCGTTAATCGCCGGTTGACAGAAGCGATCCCGATTCCTAGACTTTGAACCTGGGAGCGCGTGACGAACGATGACCAAGCAGGAACTCATCGATAGAGTGGCGGACAGCAACAAGCTGCCCCCAGAACTCACTAAGAAAATGGTGGGGCTGGTAGTCGATGCGGTGTTCGCCGAGCTGCGCCAATACTTCGTCAAATCCAAACTTTCGCGTCGCGTGACGCCGCGCTTCGCGTTTCCCGGATTCGGAACCTTCACCAAAAAGCAGAAGTCGGCCCGTCGCGGAATCAACCCACGCACCGGGCAGCCCATCGTGATCCCCGAAGCGATCACGGTGGCTTTCCAGCCAGGCATCGAGCTCAAGTCGCTGCTCAACCGCTTCCGTCCGCTCGCGCAGGCGAGGGGATGAGCGTTCGTTGATCGCACCCACCACCGATCTGGTCGAGCTGCATCTTCACGTCGGCGGAGCCGTAGCGCCGCACATTCTGTGGGCGATCGCGCACGACCTCGGCTTCAAGCTGCCGGTGAAATCGTATTGGGATTTTTGCGAGCTGGTGACCGCCGACTCGTCGAAGATTTCGTCGCTCGGCGACTATCTGCAGATCATGCATCTGTGGACGGAGAAGATTCAGTCGTCGCCGTCGGCCATCGAGCGATCGATTTATGAAGTGATCGGAAAAGAATATCGCTCGTCGCGGGTGTCGATGATCGAGCTGCGCTTCAATCCGATGAAGCGAAACCTCGAGGGTGAGCGCGATCTCGACTACATCATCGCCGCGGCGCTGCGCGGAATGGATCGCGCCTGTCTCGCCTACGGCGTGAAGGCCGGTCTGATCTTCTGTCTGGCGCGCGAATTCGAATACGAGCTCAACGAAATCTTGGTCAAAAAGGCGATCAAGTATCTCGGACGCGGCGTGATCGGCATCGATCTGGCCGGCCCGGAGAGCCATACGCTCGAGCTGGGCAAAGACGTGCTTCGCTATCGCGATCTGTTCGCGCGCGCGCGCGCGGCGGGGCTCGGCACCACGGTGCACACCGGCGAGACTTCGCACACCGGTCCCGAGGGCGTGTTGGCGGTTTTGTCGGAGCTCAAGCCGGCGCGTATCGGTCACGGCATCGCTGCCGCCGCCAGCGACGAGGCGATCAAGCGACTCCGCGACGAAAATGTAGTGCTCGAAATTTGTCCGACCTCGAACCTGCGCACGCACGCCATTCGAGATCTGCAGGAGCTCAAGGGAATTTTAGACAAGCTCCGTGCCGGCGGCGTCAAACTCACCATCAACACCGACGCCACTTACATGATCAACACTACGCTGCGCCGCGAGTTCGACCTGCTGATTGAAAACGGCGTGATCGATGACGCCGAAGCCGCACGCTGCATCGACACCGCGCGCGCCTCGACCTTTATTCGCTGATGGCGGCACTCACGCGCTCGGGGCGTGTGCCGCTTTCAATCGTACGTCGCAAGCACCTCTTCGAGCTTCTCCCAAACGAGGTCGGACAGCATTGAACAGCGATTACAGTATGTTCCGTCGAGTCTGAAACGCAGGTGTCGCCCATGAACGCCTCCTCTTCGCGCCGGTCGCAAATCGCGTGGCTCATCGTCGTGATTCACCTGCTCGTCGGGGCCGCTGCCGTGGCGGGCGCGCTACGCCTCGAGCGCGAAGAGGATCTGCTCACCTTCCTGCCTGAGCGCGACGCCGACGTTCAGCAGTTTCGCGCGGTGAGCGAGCGTTTTGGATCGCTCAAGGTCGCGCTCATTGGAGTGGAGGCGCCGCCTGCGCTCGACATGCTATCGGCGGCTCCGCTCGGACAGCTCGCGCGCGCCACCGATGCGCTCTCGCACGTGACCGGAGTCGATCGGGTGCTTTCGCTTTCGAACGTGCTCGACGTGGTGTCTGGCCCGCTCGGCGCCGAGATCTCGTCGCTGATTCCGGCGGTGCCCAAAGACGAAGCCGAGCATCGAGCTCTGCATGACAAGGTGCTGTCGCGCACCGAGATCGTGCAGAACTTGATTTCGAAAGATGCGCGCGCAGCACTCATTCTGGTGTTCTTGGCAGACAAAACCGGAACGTCCACGCTGGATGCGCTCGAGACGGCGGCTTCGCACGAGCTCTCCGGTCTAAAGGTCTTCTATGGTGGAGCGCCGTTCGCGGGTCGCGCGGTGTACGAAGAGGCGGAGCGCGATGTGCGCGCACTTTCACCGGTAGCGCTGGCAATTCTCTTCTTGGTGGTGATCGTCGCGTTTCGCGATCCGGTGGGCGTGGCGCTCACCATCTCATCGGTAGGTTTTTCGCTGTTGGTGGTGCTGGGTGCGATGGGATTTTGCGGAGTGCGATTCACCGTCGCCACCGCCACCTTGCCGGTGATTCTGTTCGCATCGGGGAGCTCCTATGCGATTCACGTGCTGGGTCGGTACTATCTCGAACGCGCCACCGCCGCCGCAGTCGAAGATGCGCTCCCGCGCGCGCTGCGAATCGTCTCGCCGCCGCTCGCCATCGCCGCCGCCACCACCGCGGTCGGCTTCTTCGCATTCGTCTCGACGGACGTGCGGCCGATGCGCGCGTTCGGTCTGGCCTGCGGAGCCGGCGTGCTGCTCTGTTTCTTGAGCGCGATCACGTTGGTGTCGGCGGTGCTCACGCTGTTCCCACGCCCCGCCGCGCGCCCGATTTCACTCGACTGGATCGGCCGACCGCTCGATCGTCTGCGACGATTTTCTGAACGACGGCGCATGTGGATCGTCACCATCGTGCTGGCGGTGACCGTGCTTTCGATTCAGCCCATGCGTCACGTGATCGTGCGGATGGATCCGCAAGCCTTCTTTCGACCCGGTTCACCGCCTTGGCTGGCGCATCAGTTTCTCGAGGAGCATTTCGGCGGCGCCACCTTTCTCGAGCTGGCGGTGTCGGGCGATCTCGATCATCCCGCCACACTGCGCGAGATCGAGCGCATCAGTGATTTTGCGCGCACGCTTCCCGGGGTGACGCAGAGCACGTCGATTCTCGGGCCGCTCAGGGAAGTGAATCGCGCCATGTCGGGCGAGCATCGTCTGCCGCGCACGCGGGCGCAGGCCGCCAACTTGTACTTTTTTCTCGACGGGCAACCGGGATTGCGCAGCTTGATTCAGCCCGATCGGAAAGAGGCACTGGTGCATCTGCGCGTCAAAGGGGATGCACGACCGGCGCTCGAACAGTTGGAGAAATTTTTGGCGGAGGAGCGGCGGCCGTTGCCGGTGTGGCCCAGCCGCGCCGACCTGAACCGGCGTCTGTTGTGGTTGCGCGGAAGCCTGCTCAAGATGCCCGTCACCTCGACGGAGCGGGATGCGCTGGCAAGCGAAGTGGAGCTGGTGGAGCTCCCGAGCTCGCTCGATCCCGGTTGGGCAGTCGAGCGCAAACGCGTGGTCGACGAGTTTTTTGCGTCGGAAGAGGTGCCGGCGTTTCGCGATCCCGCGGTCGCGCGCGCTGCGGCCGAAGCGGGCTTGGCCGATCTGCGCGCCATCTTCGTCACGCAAGGGCCGTCGGAAGAGGAGGCGATGCTGGCGTTTCGCGGACTTTCGCAACGACTCGACGAGGCGCGCCGACATCTGGCGATCAATCGCTCCATGAAGGACGTGCTCGGACCGCTCGAGATTGGCGGCATCTACGGCATCGATCCGATCGTAGGCGATCGAGCCGAGCAGATGCTCGACGATCTGTTCGCACCCGAGCCGCTCGAAAAAACGACGCAACCTCTGACGGTCACGGTGGCCGGCGAGCCGCTCCTCGATCGCGGGTTCTCTCGCTCGGTGGCGCACAATCAGGAGCGCAGCCTGCTGTGGGCGATCGCCGCGACGGTGGCGCTGCTGCTGCTGCTATTTCGCAGCGTGCGCACGGCGGTGCTGTGCATGCTTCCGGCGCTGTCGACGCTGGCGATTTTATTCGGTGTGCTCGGCGCAACCGGTCGCTCGATCGATCTGGGAACTTCGCTGGTGGCTGGCATCGCCACCGGTGCGGGCTCCGATTTTGCGATGCACTATCTTTGGTATCTCCGTCGACAATCAGTGGAAGAGGTGACACGCCAAGTGGGACCCATCATGCTGGTCGGCGTGGGCATCGTGGCGCTCGGATTCGCCACGCTTTCGCTCGGACGCTCGCCGGTGATGCAGCTGTTCGGAGTGCTGGCCGGCTCGGCGATGGCGCTCTCCGCCGCGCTCACCTGTCTGCTGTTGCCCGCCTTGGCCGCTAAATTGCCGCATTTGGACTCCCAATTGCCCCGAAAAGATTTGTAAAAGTCGTCTTGCTCCGCCCCGGCAACCTTCGATAAAGTGCCGAAAATGATGAAAATCCTATGGGTGCTAGGACTTCTCAGCGGAAGCGCACTGGCGGCTCCGACCGCAGCCGAGATCTTGAGCAACGTCGATCGCGGATTGAACGCGTTCAAGGACGGTACCTTCGATTCGAAGCTGCTGGTGCACGACGGTGGCTCGGCGCGCGAGTACGGCTTCACGACCTTTCAAAAGGGATCGGAGAAGCGGCTGGTGCGCTTCAACTCGCCCGGCGACGTGCGCGGCATGGGCGTGCTGCTCGAGAACAAAGAGACCATGTACGTTTTTCTACCTGGCTTTCAGCGCATTCGCCGCATGGGCATGCATGCCAAAAATCAGAACTTCATGGGTTCCGATTTTTCCTACGACGACATCGCGCAGACGGCGTTTTCGCCCAGCTACACCGCCGAGCTCGCGCCGGAAGAGCCGAGCAGCTACGTGCTCGAGCTCAAAGTGAAGCCAAAGATCGAAACCGATTTTCCCCGCATGAAGATGTGGGTCGACAAGTCCAACTGGTCGCCGACCAAGATGGAGTACTACGACGCGTCGGGCAAGAAAGTGAAGACCCAGGTTCGCGACGGCTACCATCAAGATGGGCCGGGACATTTTCAACCGACGCGCGTGGTGGTGACCGATCACCGGCGCGGCGATCATGTCTCGGAGATCGTCTTCACCGGCAGTAAGATCGACAGCGGGCTCGGCGATGATCTGTTCACGCAGCGAGCGCTGCTGCGTTGATGCCCGTAACAAATTTGCGTCAAGCGAAGATCCTGGCGACGTTGGCGACTTTGCTCTCGCTCGGCGTTTCGTCCGCGCGCGCCGATGTGGTCGAGTTCAAGTTTGGCGGTCAGATCGCCAGCGACATTCGCTATCGCTTGGGCGGCGAAGAGATTCCGCCGGAAAATTCCTCGACGGCTCCCTTTCCGTCGCAGCAGCGTCTCCTCAAATATGGATTTTCGCGCAACGAGAATTTGATCAAGGCGCAGATCACGCTGACGGTGGCCAATCACGTGAAGGCGGTGGCCGACGTCGACTTCATTTGGTACGGCTACTCCGACGTCAACGACATCGACGCCGCCACGCTGCACGAGAAGGTCGATCCCTATCGCCTCGAAGCGCACGCCGCCTACATCGACGTCTACCATCTCATTCCCAAAGTCGATCTGCGCATCGGTCGCCAAGTGGTGAACTGGGGCACGGCAGACAAATTCAATCCGACCAACAACCTCAACACGCTCGATCTGTCCGACCCGCTCCTGTTCGGTCGCGCGCTGGCCAACAACATGATCCGCGCCGACTTCAATCCATGGCGCGATCTGATCCTCACCGTGGTATGGGTGCCGATCTTCCGCCCGGCCCAGCTGCCTCGCACCGCGCCTTTGGCGGTCACCGAAGCGCAGCGTCCGCCGCCGGTGCAAGAGGACGATATTCGCGCCCAGCTCGGTCAGCTGGCGCTGGCCATGCCGCCTACGCAGATCAACGTCTTCACGCAGCAGCCCGAGACCTCGATCGAAAATTCGCAGGTAGGGGTGCGCTTCGGCGGGCGTCTGCTCGGCCAAGATCTGTCGCTGTCCTACTATCACGGCCGATTCGGCATTCCGGTGCCGGCCTGGGTAGAGCAAGGGCCACAGGGAATCGTCAACGTCGGTGTCATGTGGCCGAAAGAGGACATCATCGGCTTCGATTGGGCCGGCTCGCTCTCCAAGCTCGGCGGCATCGGCTACTGGGTCGAAGGCGCGGTAACCTTTCCGCAAAAAGTGACCTACGGCATCTACAACGATTCAACCAGCGGGCACGATCCGGTCACCTTCACCTATGACGCCGCGGAAAAGACGCACAACCTGCACGTCGGCTTTCCCTTGGCTCAGCTGCCGACCGTGATTCCCTCCACGCCGTTTTTCAAGCTCACCGCCGGCCTCGATTACTCGTTCAATAAGTATCTCTATGGCAATTTTCAATACGTGCACGGCTTCATCGACGAGTTTGGCGCCGGCAAAGCGCTCTACGCTCGCCCGGGTGCGCACATCGGCGATCCGGCGCGTACCGAAGCACGAATCGGCGAGTATTTGGTGGTTGGCGCCGATCTGAAGCTGTTCAACGACGCGCTGCTGTTTAGATTGTTTGGCGTGTTCAAGCTGCCCGAAGTCGGCGATCCTGAGCCCAAGTTCACCGCGGTGATCTTTCCGCAGATCGCTTGGGCGGTATGGGATGCGACCGAGTTGAGCGTGGGCGCGTTCGTGTTTTTGGGCGATCGCGACACCAAATTCGGCGATCCAGCATCGGGTGCGAGCGAGCTGTTTTGCAAGGCCAAGTTTACGTATTAGCAGGGTGTTGAAAAGGCAAAAGATGTCAGGTAACCGATTACAATTCACCCTGCTAGTCGATCTACGAAGGGCTGCGCCCTTCCCCCATCGTGCACAGCCCGATGGCTCCCCCATTCCCTCCGCCGCGACTTCGCGGCGACGCACGCTTTACGTGCTTGATCAGTTCTCCAACGGAAATCAAGGCGCCAAAGGCGCCGTCGGCGCGCGAATTGCGCCGGAGCAAGAGGGGTGGCTCACGCGGCTCTGCCGCGGGAGGGGAGGCAGCATGCCTCCCTTTGATCGTCTAGCAGGCCGTGTGTTTCATCACTCAACTTTCGTCTATTCGACTTTTTCAACGGCCTGCTAGAGGATATCGACCGCCACCGACAGCGTCGCTTGAGGTCCGACGTATTGCGTGCCGTTTAGCTTTTGCGCGAAAGGAATTCCACCTGCGGCTCGGATCAATAGGTTTCCGTTTTTGATGGGGGAGAAGAGCAGCGCCGGCGTGATCGACACGATCGTTCCGCCGCTGTCCGGCGAGTCGTTGCCATTCTTGAGTTGATCGGCGGCGGACCAGCGCACGTCGAAGCCGGCTTGAAACGCGCCCCACCACCACGGCTGCACCTGACCGATCAGCGACGCACCGAACGCAGAGCCAAAGCGGAATCCGTTGCGCCCACTGGTGGTGTAGCGATAGCTGGCCGAGGCGAATGCGGAGAACAGCCCGCCGCTGAAGTAGCCGTAGGTGACGCCGGCGAATGGATCCCATGATCCCGATCCGGGCTGTAGGTCGTCTTCGACGGGATAGTGGCCGTTCATCTGTTCGGGGCCGGTCGGCATCTTCAGTCCGCCGGTAAGCCAGAGTAGGTGGCGCGGCGAAAACGAGCGGTCCCGAAACACCAGCACCCGGGCCGAGACCTCCAGGTCGCCCAGTCCTTCGATCTCTTGCATGGGCGATTTTGCAAACGGCGAAATGAAGCTGGACAGCCACGGCAGCATCAACGCCAAGGTGATGTGGCGCTCCGGCGTCCAGCTCACCGAGATGGCCGAGCGCAGCGTCCGATTGACCGCGCCGTCGGTCATGTCGCCGTAACGGATCTCGCCGTAACGCTCCTCCATCGAAAAGCGCAGACGGTTGCGATAGGGCTTTTCCACGCCGAACGCGGTCAGCGTTTGATCGCCGCAGCTGCAGCTGGCGCACGCGTTCGCCCGAGCGCCGTAGAGCGCGATCGAGGCCAGCGTACAGAGTGCGAGGGCGCGGCGGGACACGTTAGGCAAATACACCCGCTGACATCGCCGTGCCATGCGATCAATCTTCGCATGTGAAATTGGCAGTCGTGTCTAAAATTATTTATATAAATTATATAGTTACGGATAATAATAGAGCTGCATCGTATTGGAGTTCGTCCCGTTGGTGATGACCAATCCGCCTGCGGGCGTGACGGCGAGGGCGACTGGATTCGAGATCGCCGAGGTCACGGTGGTGACGCTGTAGTCGGACAGCGCCATCTTGCGGACCAGGTTGTTGGTGTAGTCGGCGATGTAGACGTACGCGCTGCCATCGTAGGCGAGGTTGATCGGGCCCGAGAACAGTACGCCCGGTCCGCCGTCCGGCGCGATGCCCGTCATTCCGACCGTGCCGGCCACCACCGAGACGCTCTGGTCGCTCAGATGAATTTTGCGGATCACTTGGTCGGTGTAGCACGACACGTAAAGGTTGCCGGCGCCGTCGTAGACGATGCCCTCGGGCGTGCCGAGCGCGGTGGGCGTCAGCGTGGTCACCGTTTGCGTGCTGACGACAATTTTGCGAATTGTGCCGGCGCCCTGCTCGGTCACGTAGAGGGTATCGTTTCCGTCAGAGGCGATGGAGCGCGGCGTTTGGAACTCCGCACTGGCTCCGACGCCGTCCAGCGTTCCGGAGACGCCCGCCGTGCCCGCCAACGTGGTCACTTCTGCTGTGGCGATCACAATCTTTCGAATGGTGTGATTGAAATGCTCGGCGACGAACAGATTGCCCTTGTTGTCGGTGGCGATTCCGTTCGGCAACCTGAAGAGAGCCGCCGAGCCGATTCCGTCGGAGCTGCCGACCATGTTCGGGGTCCCCGCCAGCGTCGTCACCACACCGGTCCCGATCACGATCTTGCGAATGACGTCGTTGCTGGCGTCGGCCACCCATAGATTGCCGATGTTGTCTGCCGCGATCCCGAGAGGGTTGTTGAACTTGGCGGCGGAGCCGGTGCCGTCGGCCCAGGAGCCGAACTGAGTAGAAGTTCCGGCGAGGAGGGTGAGGTTGCCCTGGATGCTCGACAGTCTGCACCCGCGATCGAAGCAGCTGTTCCCGGTGCCGCACACCACGCTGCAGTCGCCGCAGTTGTTCGCGTCGGTGTTGAGGTTCACGCAGGAGGCTCCGCAGCTCACGGTCTTGGTGCTTGCTCCGCAGCTGCAGCGACCTCCGACGCAAGGATTGTTTCCGCTGCAAGCATTGCCGCAGCTGCCGCAGTTCGCGGCGTTGGAATCGAGATCGACGCACTGTCCGCTGCAGGTCATCGGATGGACGCCCGGGCACTGACAGACACCGAGCACGCATGCTTCGCCGACGCCGGTGTTGCAGAGATGGGTGCAACCGCCGCAGTTGGCGGCGTCCGATGACAGATCGACGCAGGTGTTGTTACAAACCATGCTCATCACCGCCGAAGGGCAGTGGCAGGCGCTGGTGCCGCAGGTGGCGTGCGTTGGGCAGACCATGCCGCAGGTGCTGCAGTTCATCGGGTCCGAGGTGAGATCGGCGCAATAGGTGACGGTGCCGGTGGCCGGGCAGCCAGACAATGTCTGACAACTGATCTGACAGCTGCCACCGGAGCAGACATGATTGACACCGCAGGCGTTTCCGCAGGAGCCGCAGTTGTTCACGTCGGTGGCGAAGCTCACACAAGTGAGGTTGTTACCCGCGCCGCAGGCGTTGGGCGTGCCGCTCGGACAAGCGCAGGTGCCGGCCGAGCAGCTCTGAGCGGTCGGGCAGACGTTCCCACACGTGCCGCAGTTGGTGTTGTCGCTTTGCAGATTGACGCAGATGAGCGCACCGGCACAGGTCGTTTTCGGCGCGCACGGATCGAGACACGCGCCGCTCGCGCACTTCGTGATTCCGGTGCACGCGGTGCCGCAGGTGCCGCAGTTGGCGTTGTCCATTTTTAGGTCGACACAAAGACCCGAGCAGACGGTCAGTCCCGTGTCGCAGCCGAGCGTGCCGCCCGATTTACAGACGCCGGCGACACACAGGCTCGAGGCGCAGACGGTGCTGCACGCGCCGCAGTTGTTGGTGTCGCTCTGCACGTCGATGCACTTACCGCCGCACGACAGCTGTCCGCTTGGGCAGGAGCTTGAGCCGCCACATCCGACCAGCGCGAAGAGAAAAAGTAGACCGATGACGCTTTTCAATTGGGCTCCTTGGTTTTAAGGATACGCGATCAGGATGCAGTTCCCATTCGAGGTGATGTCGAGCCCATCGCCGATCACCAATCCGCCCGATGGCGTTACCGCCAAGCCACTCGGCGTGATGATGCTGCCGGGCAGTGGCCCCAATGTGAGCATGCTCGAGCCCGAGCCGACGACGGTCGTCACCGCGCCGCTCGAAAGGACGATCTTTCGGATCAGCGCGTTGCTGTAGTCGGCGACGAAAAGATCTCCGGCGCCATCGAGCGCGAGCCCAGTGGGATGATTGAAGGTGGCGGCGACGGAGGTGGCGTCATGACTCCCGGTGACGCCGATCGCTCCGGCGAGGACCGAGACGTGCCCGGAGCTGATGACCACTTTGTCGATGGTAGAATCTCCGCTCAGCGCCACGAACAGGTTGCCGGCGCCGTCGGCGACGATGCCTTCCGGCTGGTTGAGACCGGTAGCCAACGTCGATACCAGCTGCGACCCAAGGACGATCTTGCGGATCGATCCCGCCCCTTGATCGGAGACCCATAGGTTTCCGTTTCCGTCGAAGGCCATGGCGCGGGGCAGCTCGAAGCTGGCCACGGAGCCGACGCCGTCCGTGGTGCCCGAGGCGAGCGCGGTACCCGCTAAAGTGGTGACGTTGCCGGTCGCGACGACGATCTGACGGATGGTGCGGTTGCCGAGCTCGGCGACATAGACGTTGCCGGCGTCGTCGCAGGTTACGCCGACCGGAGCGCGAAAGCTGGCGGCGGCACCGGTGGAATCGACGCTGCCGGTGACACCGGCCGTACCGGCCAGAGTGGTGACCTGCTGCGTGGCGATCACGATCTGCCTGATGATGTTATTCGTGCTGTCGGCCACGAACACGTTGCCTAGCTGATCGGCCGTCACGCCGAGCGGGTTGCGAAAGGTGGCGGCACCGGCGATGCCATCGCCATTTCCAGGTGTGCTCGGATTTCCGCCCAGGACTGCCAGCGTGCCTTGCGTCGAGCTCGCTTTACATCCGCGGTCGAAACAGCTCTCTCCGCCGCCACAACCGCTACCGCAGCCGCCGCAATTGGCTGCGTCGCTGCTGAGATCGACACAGGCGTTTCCGCAGCTCACTTTGATGGCGCTGCCGTCGCAGGTGCAGTGACCGCCGGAGCAGGTGCTGCTGCCCGAGCACTGGGTGGTGCAGTCTCCGCAGTGGTTGACGTTCACCGCCACATCGACGCAGTGATTGCTGCAGGTCAACGGCTGCGCGCCGGAACATTTGCACATGCCGTTTACACACGACTGTCCACTTTCGGTATTGCACGCCACGTTGCAGGCGCCGCAGTTGGCGGTATCGTTGGTGAGATCGACGCAGGAAGTTCCGCAGGCATGTTTTCCGGCGAGACAGACGCAGCCCGCGCCGGTGCAGATGGCGCCGCTTGCGCACGCCGCTCCGCACGCGTGACAGTTCAAGGCGTCGATCGCCAGTTCGGCGCAATAGCAGCTGGCGCCCTGTCCGCACTGTGTCGATCCACCCGGGCAGCTGCAGGCGCAGGCGCCGCTGGTGCAGATCTTGTTGGCGCCGCAGACGTTTCCGCAGCCGCCACAGTTGTTGCCGTCGGTGCTCATGTCGACACAAACCAGCGACGATCCGGCACCGCAAGCATCCGGCGCGCTCGCCGGGCAGGTGCAGACGCCGGCGCTACAGCTTTGCGCCGTCGGACAGACGGTGTCGCAGCCGCCGCAGTGCGCGCTGGTGGTGGTCACGTCGATACAACTCGAGGTGCCGTCGATGGTACAAGTCATGAGCGGTGAGCACGGGTCGACGCACACTCCCGCCATGCAGCTCGCACCGACCCCGCACGCGTTGTGGCACGTTCCGCAGTTGTTGACGTCGGTCATCGCGTCGACGCACACCTGGTCGCAAAGCAGCTTGGTGGCGTCGCAGCCGAACTTCGGATCGACCGCGCACGCGCCCGCTACGCATCCCGAACCGGTGGCGCAGACCGCTCCGCAGACACCGCAATTTTTCGAGTTGGTTTGGAGATCGATGCAGAACCCGCTGCAGGGCTTGAGTCCCGTGTCGCACGTGTCGAGTGAATGGCAACTCGTGAACAAGAGCATCAACCATAATAATGATAGAGGTCGCCTCATGGACTCCGGGCAACTTAACAACAGCACTCGTGGTTTAGGGTAAAAAAAATGCGCGGCCGCGCGGCTGCAAAATCCTCAGCCGATGATGTTGACCAGCGTGCCGGTGACGTTGCGACTGGAGTTGATGATCCGGCCGTTGCCGTCGTAAGTAATGAGCGACGAGATCAGATTCTGCGTCTGAGTGACGACGTTAGTGGAGGCGTTGGTCGCGCTCGAAACCGTGTCGACTCCCGACTCTACGCTCGTAGTTGCGGTAACTCCGGCCGCCGCGTAGCTCGAGTTGACGGCGACATATTGGGTCGTCGGTTGATAGGCGTAGCCGATTCCAACGGACGAGATGTCGTTAATCGCCATACCTCGGTATACCCCCTTCCAATTTGCTCGTCAAATAGACAAAAAACCATTTTAATCCAATCACTTGACGAGGTAGCGGCCGAGCCATCGCCGACTGTAGAACCCGGCTTTTGGGTGCGCTCATTGCAATCACCGGAAGCATGAAAATCATCGGTGCGATTCTAATGGCTGCCACTTTTGGGGCGTGTTCAGGTTCGAAGCACAACCTTCGTGCACAGGCCACCCCGCCCGGAATCAACAGACCCACGCCGCCGCCGACCGTCCTTGAGCCCACGGTTCCGCCGTCGCCCGGTCAACCGCTCGACGAGGGGGTGAATCAAGCGAGCGGTGTTACCGAGGTGCCACTGCCGGCGCCGACCCAACTGCCGTAAATCGCTGCAAGAAAATTGCGCAATCGTAACATCGGGCTACCATGCGAGCCGCTTAGAGTGGGGCCCTATGGAGGCGAGCATGGCGCAGTTTCGGATTCGGCCGATCGCATGGGACGACGTCTCGACGATTCTCGCACTAGAGGCGGAGCTCTACCCGCTCACTGAGAGATTGGACGACGACTACGTTCGAATTTGCTGTGGTCATTTTTGCGACTCGAGTTTTCTGATCCTTCGGGACGGACGACCTTGCGGATATCTTTTGTCCTTTTTGAGCCAGAAGGGTGCGTTCTGTACGCGTCTGACTGTGTCCTCGAAGGTGAGCGACCATCGACAGCAAGCATTCAGCGAACTGCTGTTTCGTTTTCGCGAGCTCCTGGTCGAACGCGGGATTATCGAATGTGCGTTTACGACCAGAGTCGCGACCAGGCCTCTGCTCGATCCAGGCGTCGAGCTTCCCGACGAGCTGGGTGACTTTCGCGTTGTCGCGCGGATCGCCGTGCGCGCCTTCGATCAGCTGCTTCGATCGCTTTCTTTCGTCGCGGAGACGACATCACGACTGCCGGGTTCAATCGCCCACGCCGCCTTTGCGGATTCGCCCGTCGCCGCGAACGATCTCGTCACGACTGAGACGCAATGATACACTCGCTCCATGATTCGCGTCTTCATCGCCACCGCGCTGGTATTGAGCGCACTTTCGGCGAAAGCAGGGGAGCCGGCCGCCAGTCGAATTTCGTCTGCGCTCAATCACGGACATTGCGTTGAAGCCTTCGCCAAACTCACGCCCGGTGTAGAGCCGGAAGTTGCGCTGCAGGTTGCCAACCGCTGCGCTCAGCTCGGGCACTCGGTGGAAGCGATCGAGAGCTATCAGATCTATCTCGACCAGGCCACCTCGGCGAGCGATTTCGAGCGCGCTCGCGTACGAGACAAGATCTCCAACCTCGAGGCGTTTGTCGCTCGCATTCTGGTCACCGCCGATCTCGCCGATTCGGAGATCCGTGTCGACGGACGAATCGTGGGCAAGACGCCGCTGCTGTGGGGCGTGGTGGTGGCGCCGGGAAGACATGATGTAAGAGTTCGGGCGCGCTCCTACCCCGAGCACCGACGAATCATGACCATCGCATCCGGCGACAAACAGGTGTTCGACGTGCGCTTCATCGAGCTCGAAGAAGTGGTCGCGGCGCGCAGTCAATACTTTCGCACGCGCAATGCAACCATCGGAGTGGGAATCGCCGCGCTCGCATTCGCGGCGGCAGGAACTGGAGTGGTCGCGTCGCTGAAATCGGACTACGATCGCTACAACACCACCCGTCTTCCCGATCAAAATTTTAATGCCGTGCGCAGCCAAGCCAGCAATTGGGAGCTTCAAGCCGACGTCGGATATGGGTTGTGGGGTGCCGCGGCGCTGCTCGCGGTGGTCGACGTCATCCTGGCGACGCGCTTCGTTGAGGCCAAACACAAGTACGACGAATTTCCGCTCTCGGTGATTGGCGGTAACTCCTCGTCCTCGATTCTTTTTCGAGGAAACTTTTGATGCGAGCGCTCTGCCTTGGAATTTTGGCGCTGGCGGGTTGTTACGATTTTTCGACGATAGAGAAGAGCTTTGAGCAATCGACCGTC